>JASHRL010000101.1 GCA_030037355.1 Candidatus Acidiferrales bacterium
TTCCTCGCGCCGCGCTTGCAGCTTCTTTTTGTAATAATCCAGTCTCTTCTTGTCCACAGTACAGGCCCTCAGAGGGCGACTGGCCCCCAACTAAATCAGACGATTGTAGCGGCGGCTCATCGCGTTGTCAATTCAGTTAGCCAGCCCTACTCAAGCGTTCGTTAGATGATGCGAGGTTAAAATCGGTTACTCGCGAAGATTGTGATCCGCCGTGGGGGTCAGCGGGACGGCCGGATAGACGAAATGAAAGATGACAAAAAGCAAGCCCATCACGGCGAAACACACCACGCTGGCTTCCGGGCCGACCGTTCCGCCGGTCAGCCATCGTGGACCGTGAAATGTGGAGTTCAGCAATTGGCCAGGCGCGAGGAGGCCGCTATTAGGTACGCCGAAGATAAATGTCTCTGCGTAATCCCACGCGGCGTGGAGTCCGACGGCGAACCAGATTGTGCCCGTGCGGCGGAGCGTAAAGCAAAAGAAGAAACCAATCGTCGCGGCGGAAAGTGCGCCAACCCAGCCCTCGCCGATGTTGCTCAAATGGCCGGCGCCGAAAAGCAGCGAGAGCAAGATGGCTGCCGGCCAGAACCTGATTCCCTGCGTAAGCGTAAATTGACTGTACCCACGGAACAGGAATTCTTCGCCGAACCCGGTCAAAAGAAACGTAAGCCCCCAGAGCACGGCATAGCTGGCCAATACGCTTCCGGAAAGCGCAATTTTTCCGAAGGAAAATCCGTGAAGCGCAGCAATCAACACCAGGACAGAGGTAATGGCGACGAAGCCCCAAATGACGCCTTCCCAAAAGCGCCGGCCGAATGCGTCGCGAAGCGGCAATCCGTATTGGCCGAGAGGACGACTCTCGATTTTCGACATCAACAGGGCTGCGACAATGAGGCCGATAACTGTCGCCGCTTCCTCAGCCAACATGTAAGGAGCTGTAAATGGAAGGGTTTTCGGGATCGGGCCGGGATTTTGCCTCATGTACACAACCAGGATGGGGATAGCGGCGATGGTCATGACGATGAAGAATATGGCGACGAAAATCAGCCATCGCCAGCCCGGGCGGATGCCTTCGCGAGAAACAAAAACCTTTGTGATGCGATCTTCGATTCCCGCTGTGCCGTTCGAAGACGGCTCCGATGGCGTTGTCTGTGGGGGCGTGCCCATTTGTCACTCCTCGCGGCACGCTGCCTCAACGCCGCGGAACTTTCTGCAACTGAATTTAGCTCAATTCAAAATCATACGTGAACGGCGCCGAGGCGGCCAGAAAAGAGCGGCGCGCTTGTGCGGTTGCGACACTCCCGCGCGACTGATAGAATTCCATGTTTGCGCGGGTTGAACGTGGTGCGCTGTGTCCCGCAGCGATGAATCCCCTTCAGCATAACAGCGCGAGCGGGCCGAACGCCCGCCAGGAGGAATAGTTTGGCCAAATATGATCTCGTCATTATAGGAAGCGGACCCGGAGGTTACGTCGCGGCAATTCGCGCCGGGCAGTGGGGGCTGAAGACTCTCGTTGTCGAGAAAGATCCGTTCCTCGGTGGCACTTGCCTGCACATCGGTTGTATTCCGACCAAAGTCCTGCTTCATCACGCCGAATTATATGAAGATTTTCAGCGCGCGTCGGAATTTGGCTTCGAAGTCAAGGAAGTGAAAGTAAATTGGCCGGCGATGATCGCGCGCAAGACCAAGATCGTCAACAAACACGCCAAGGGCATCGAGTTTCTCTTCAAGAAAAACAAAGTGGAATCGATGCAGGGGTGGGGCCGAATTGTCGGGCCGGGCCGCGTTTCCGTGGAGAAAGACGGGAAGAAAACAGAAATCGAAACTGCCAACATCATGCTCGCTTCGGGGTCTGATTCGCGTTCGCTTCCGGGCATCACCATCGACAACAAAGATATTATGGACAATCGCGGCATGCTCGACATGCCTGCGATCCCGAAATCGCTTGTCATCGTCGGCGCGGGCGCTGTAGGCGTGGAGTTCGCTTCGATTTACAAAACATTCGGCACAGACGTTACCATTCTCGAAAAGCTGCCGCGGATGGTGCCGCTCGAGGACGAAGAAATTTCCGCGGAGCTGGGCAAAGCATTCCGCAAGCGCGGCATTCGATTTGAGCTCGAAGCTGGCGTCGAGTCAGTGAAGAAAGACGCAAAAGGCATGACGGTTGCGTTCAAGGACAAAACCGGCAAGTTTCAGGAGATCTCCGCCGAAAAGGTGTTGATTGCGGTTGGGCGCAGACCGGTGACGGAGAATGTCGGCCTGGAAAAGACGTCAGCGAAAGTCGAACGCGGATTTGTTCACACTAATGGCTACATGGAAACCGCCGAGCCGCATCTCTACGCCATCGGCGACATCGTTGCCGGCCAGCCGCAACTGGCGCACGCTGCGTCAATGGAGGGAATCATCGCCGTAGGCCGCATCGCAGGAAAACCGATGCAGCCGTTCGACCGCCTGCGCTGTCCAAATTGCACGTTCTGCGATCCACAAATCGGATCGGTTGGTTTGACGGAGAAGCAGGCGCGCGATGCAGGCTACAAGGTGAGAACGGGGAAATTCCCGTTCATCGGCAATAGCAAGTCGTCAATCCTCGGACGTCACGAAGGATTCATCAAAGTCGTGGCGGACGAGAAGTACAATGAGATCTTGGGCGTGCACTCAATCGGCTCGCTCTCGACGGAAATCATCGCCGAGGGCGTGACTGCGCTGCAGCTCGAAGGCACGGTAGACGACATGATGGCAATGATCCACGCGCATCCGACCGTCTGGGAAGCGATGGGCGACGCGTTCAATTCCGTGATGGGCTTGACGATCAACGCTTAGAATGCTTGCCGTTTCACAACGCGCGGGAGCGCATCGGCAGAGGATAAAAGCGAAATGATGGCGCACGACAAAGCGTGCTGGGTTGTCGATTTGGGGCTGATTCAATACGGCCCCGCATTCGATTTGCAGCGGAGGCTTGTCGCCGCGCGCAAGGCCGCTGCAGTGCCGGACGTTTTGCTTTTGTGCGAGCATCCGCATGTCATCACGCTCGGGCGCAACGGGCATCAGGAAAATTTGCTGGCGTCGTCGCATTTGTTGCGGCAGATGGGCGTCGAATTTCATGCCACGAATCGCGGCGGCGATATCACCTATCACGGTCCCGGCCAGATTGTCGGCTATCCGATTCTGAACCTGGCGGCCATTCGGCGCGACGTTGCATGGTATGTGCGGCAGTTGGAAGAGGCGATGATTCGCGCGACGGCGGAATTCGGAATCGAAGCAGGCCGTAAAGCGGGACTGACAGGCGTTTGGGTCGATGTTTCATCCGACGGCGTGAATGGTCAGGCGTCAGAAAAACTCGCGGCCATTGGCGTGCATTTGAGCCGGTGGGTCACGTCGCATGGATTCGCTTACAATGTTTCGACAGATTTGCGCTACTTCGATTTGATTGTTCCGTGCGGCATTCCGGATAAGCGAGCGACGTCGCTCGAGCGTTTGCTGGGGCATGCAGTTAGCCGCGAAGAAGTTGCACCGCGCATCGTTGGTCACCTAGGAGAGATTTTCGGACGCGAGATGCAATTTGTGTCGCGCGAAACATTGGAAGAGGTCTTGCAGGAACACGAAACGCCCGTAGCGCATGCGGGCGTCTGAAAAAAGGCAGCGCCACGGGCCAGAAAAGAGAACTCGGCGGTATCGCGGAGTGATTCGGCGTAGCATAATGGGAAGTCGCGCAGGGAGCAGACTATGAGCTATCCGCTCACGAGGGATCAGCACCTCGAGCTTTACTACTACATGAAGTTGAACCGCATGCTGGATGAGCAGCTTGTCCGGCTGTTTCGCCAGAATAAGGTTGTGGGCGGGCTGTATTCGAACCTGGGGCAAGAAGCGACTTCGGTGGGCACGGCGTACGCTCTTGAGAAGCGCGACTGGATCGCGCCGATGATCCGCAACGTCGGCGGCCTCCTCGTGAAAGGCTACAAACCAGCCGACATTCTAATGCAATACATGGCGCGCTATGATTCGCCGACGAAGGGCAAAGATGGCACAAGCCACTTCGGAGATCTCAAAGGGCGGCATGTCGTCTCGCCGATCTCTATGCTTGGCGATCTGGTTCCTGTAATGACGGGCGTCGCCATCGCGGGGCGTTACCTTGGCCAAAACATTGTGACTATGACGTGGGTCGGCGACGGTGCGACATCCACAGGCGCGTTCCACGAAGGATTGAATTTCGCTGCGACGCAGCATGCACCGCTTGTTCTCGTCGTGGAAAACAATCAATGGGCTTATTCGACGCCGGTGGCAAAGCAAGTCCCCATTCACGACCTCGCCGACCGCGCGAAGGCCTATGGCATCCCAAGCGCCATCGTGGACGGCAACGATGTTGTCGCCGTTTACCAGGCCACAAAGGAAGCCGTGGACCGCTGCCGCGCGGGCAAGGGGCCGGTGCTCATCGAGGCGAAGACCATGCGCATGAAGGGCCATGCACAACACGACCCGGCGGAGTACGTCCCCAAGAAGATGTTCGAATATTGGGAGGCACGGGATCCCATTGTGCGCTATGAGAAATATCTCACCGAAAATAATCTTTGGGATGAGAAGACGAAGTCCGATTTCGTCGCTCGCATTGAGAAGGAATTGAACGATGCTCTCGAGGTTGCTGAGAAATCGCCCTTTCCGCCGCCGGAGCTGGCCGAGCAAGGCGTTTACTGCGATGGCTGCCACACGATCGAAGCCGAATGGAAGCGGTCGAAGAAAGAAGCTATGCCGCCGCAATCGAGCGTGAAGCCGGAGTGGGAAGTCACGGACTTCGGCGGATTCGATCTGGCGTCAACAATGGCGAAGCAGTCCGCAGCGGCAGGCGCAAATGGAGGCAACGGCGCGAAATCAGCGAGAACCGTAGCCGCGGCGCAAAAATCGACGGGCAAATCGAACGGCCGGCCCGAAAAATTGAAAGTTGCCGCGCGCGTTCCCTTCGGTCGGGGCCCCAAGGGCAAAGAGGGGAGAAAGTAATGGCGCCGGTCACAATGCTTGAGGCGATTCGCCAGGCAATTTTCGAGGAGATGGAGCGCGATCCTGCCGTCGTGGCCATCGGCGAAGACATCGGCGTTTATGGCGGCGCATTCAAGGTGACGGCGGGTTTGCTCGAGCGTTTCGGCTGGGAGCGGGTCATCGACACGCCCATCAGCGAAACGGCGATCATTGGCGCGGCTGTGGGCATGAGCTATCAGGGTTTGCGGCCGATCGCCGAATTGCAGTTCATCGATTTCATCGCTTGCTGCTTCAATCAGATCACGAATTTCGTGGCCAAGTCACACTACCGCTGGGGCGCTCCGGTGCCGATGGTGATGCGCGGACCTTCCGGCGGCGGCGTACATGGCGGACCGTTCCACTCCGCGAATCCGGAGATGTATTTCGTCCACACGCCGGGACTGAAGGTGATTTATCCTTCGACTGCGTACGACGCGAAGGGCTTGCTCAAGTCCGCGATTCGGGACAACAATCCGGTGCTGTTCCTGGAGCACAAGTTTCTCTACCGCCGGATTAAAGAAGAATTGCCGGAGGACGATTACACGGTGCCCATTGGCAAAGCCATTGTGCGGCGCGAGGGCCGCGATCTGACCATCGTCACCTATGCAGCCATGATGCATAGCTCGCTCGAAGCTGCGGAGACGCTCGCCAAAGAAGGTGTCGACGTGGAAATCGTCGACCTGCGCACTCTGCTGCCGCTCGATAAAGAAACGATTTTGCAATCCGTCAAGAAGACGAACAAACTGTTGATCGTTCACGAAGACACGCGCACCGGCGGGATTGCGGGCGAAATCGCCGCAGTGGCCTGCGAAGGAGCATTTGAGGATTTGGATGGGCCGATTCTCCGCGTGACGGCGAAGGATTCACCCGTGCCCTTCTCGCCTCCACTCGAAGAGCGCTTTCTGCCCAACGTCAACGATATTCTTTCGGCGGCCCGCGAACTGGCCGCGTATTGAGATCCGGTTTTTTGACTCGAAGGAGAGACTGATGTCAACGAACGTAATCATGCCCCAGATGGGGGAAAGCATTTTTGAAGGCACAATCACCAAATGGTTGAAGAAGCCCGGCGAAAAGGTCGAGCGCGACGAGCCGCTGTTCGAGATTTCCACCGACAAGGTGGACGCGGAGATTCCATCGCCCGCAGCCGGCGTGCTCAAGGAGATTAAAGTCTCCGAAGGCCAGACGGTGCCGATCCAGACGGTCGTCGGGGTGATTGACGCCGATGGCGCCGGCGCTGCAACGGTGGCACCCGCTCCTGCGAAGCCGCAAGCAAAAGAGGAACCTATGCACTTGGGCGAGCCGACGAAGGCAGAGATGGCGAAGCCCGCGCCGCCGGCTCCTGCACCGCGTCCGGCCCCGGTTGCCGCGGCAGGCGCGTCGGCGCCGCCGCAGCGTCCCGGCACGGAGAAAGTCCGCAGTTCTCCGCTGGTTCGCCGTCTCGCGCGGGAAAACAGCATCGATTTGACGCAAGTGCCCGGAACGGGCGCGGGCGGCCGCGTCAGCAAGCGCGACATTTTGTCGGCGATCGAAGGCGGCGGGGCGCGAGGACAACAGGCTCCCGCGTCGGCATCGCGTCCGGCCGCTGTTCCGCCACCGGCAGCGGGAGCGTCGCAGGCTCGCCTGGGCGAGCAGGCGCACGCGGCATTCGAATCGGCCGTGCCACGCGAGCGCATGTACTTCGGAAATTACAGCGTCGAGCCCATGTCCGTGATGCGGCAGAAAATCGCCGAGCACATGGTGCTCTCGAAGCGCGTTTCTCCGCACGTCTATTCCATCGACGAGGCGGACGTTACGGGCCTGGTCAAGTTGCGCAATCAGAAGAAGGACGAATTCGAGCGCACCACCGGCTCGAAGCTGACCTTTATGCCGTTCTTCATTCGCGCAGCTGTGGAAGGTTTGCGGGCGTTTCCCACTGTGAATTCTTCGGTCGATGGAACGAACATCGTTTACCACCGCGAATGCAACATCGGCATTGCCGTGGCGCTTGATTGGGGACTCATTGTTCCCGTGGTGAAGAACGCCGAGGAAAAGAATTTCCTTGGTTTGCAACGCGCCATCAATGACCTGGCCGAGCGTGCCCGTTCGAAGCGCCTGAAGCCCGAGGAAGTTCAGGAGGGAACTTTCTCGATCACCAATCCGGGCGTCTTCGGAGGTCTCATGGGCCTGCCGGTGATCAGCCAGCCGAACGTGGCGATTTTGGGCCTCGGAACGATTGAAAAGCGGCCGGTGGTTGTGGACGATGCCATCGCAATCCGCTCGATGGTCTATCTCACGCTGAGCTACGATCACCGCGTGGTCGATGGCGCCATCGCGCACCAGTTCATGGGGAAGATCAAGCACTTCCTCGAGAACTGGACCGAGAGCATCCTCTAGGGTTCCCCAGCCAGTCTCTCCGGCGGGGCGGGATTCGCGTTCTCGCCCCGCTTTTCATTTGTGCGGACTATTTTGAATTGCCGAGCGCTACTGCAGCCGAGCGCGCAGGCGGTCGGCGAAGATTTCCGCCTGCGCCAGCGGGACCATCGCGATTTTCTGCTCATCGAAGAGCCGCACGATGAACTGGTGGCGCGGGTTTTCGCGTTCCGGCGTGGCTTCCGTGATGGCCGTGAACTCTGGATTTGCCTGCTCGCCTGGACGAGCATGCCGCGCGCGAATACACTCCGCCGTGTATGCGAGGACTTTTGCTTGCGCCGGATCGCGGCCGAGCGAAAATGCCTGCAGATATCCTCGCGTGCCGTTGTACCGGTAAGCGTAATCGATGCGCAGCGGATCGCCCGGCTGCGTAAACTGCTCGGCCTTCACGTTCTTTTCCATCTTCGCCAGGATGCGGTGGCGTCGGAAAATGTCGTTGAGGCGCGTGCGAATCCAGGCGCGCGTACTTTCCAGAATGGCCGCGCCCCGGCTCTGGCGGGGCGGAACAGCAACATGGTCGCGATACAGGCGGTCGAGCTCCGCTTCAAAATCCTCGGCCAGCACGGCCTTGCGCGGGCTGAATTGCAGCGTGTTCGAAAGCGTTTGTTCCATCTTTTCGATCCACGCCGCGCTCGCTCCGGTGGCCGCGAGCTGCGTATCGAACTCCGAGGGCAAGGCGCGCAGCAGGTTTTCATCGGCGCTGGGGTGCAGCCTGCGCACACGCGCCAGTTCGGAGGATTCCTCGATCAGCCGCGCGCGGACGCGCTGCTTCTGTGGGTCTTCAAGGACAATGCCGATGTTGACCCATTCATCGCGGATCAGGTTCGGCGTGTAGCGCAAAACGCGGTATGTCAGCGTGTTTCGTTCAAGCATGATTCACGTCCAGTTGGGAAAGGGCAGGCGCGTGGAATTCTTCGCGCTCAGAATCAGTTCCCGCACCAGCTTTCGCCGGCGCAAAAGTTGCTCCATCATGCGGTAAAGCGCTTCCTGGTCAAAATTGTACCACTCGGGTGGAATCTCCCGGGCGATCTCGTCCAGCACATCCTCGGTAATCCGCTGTTCGATGCGCGCGAGCCACGGCTCGAAGGCGTCCCACCCGCGGACGCCGTCATACACTCTCGCGCGAGCGTAAATTCCCCGCAGGGGCGCGTCGGGAAAATTCCACTCGCCGGCATTGAAGCAGAATCCGTGGTCGATCATCACCGCGCGGTACCGTTCGCTATCCCGCACGCGCAGAAAAATCGCCTGACGCCCATTCGTGTTGCAAGTCCATTTGTCGAAAGCAAGCACACCCACAAAATCCGCAAGATTTTCGACCTCGCGCAACTGCTCATCCGGCAGGAAGTCGTAAACGGACGTCGTAGCCGGATCGCCCGGATACTGCGAACCGAATTGTAGGCCAGGCGTGCACGGAACGCGCCCGCGACCGAGCTGAACGACCAGATCCTCGGTTAATGTCACCATTTCCGGACGCACTTCAACGACCGATGATGCGGCGACTGCCAGCCCAATCCTTGCCGCCAGCCGTGTTCCGAGCAATTCATTCGCCAGAATTCTCGTGCCCTGTGGGTTGTTTTGAAACTTGACGACGTAATAGTTCTCGTCCTCGCACCGCATGAGGTGCGATTGTGCGCCGCCGCGCATTCGCCGTATGTGTTCGATCGCCAGCGGCATGGAGCCGCTATGCTAGCTAGAGATTTACGTAGCAGCAAGGGAATCATTTGAACGACGTCCGTGGGTTTTTGGCTGCGATTCACACTTTCAGCCCGATCCAGCGCATCAACTCCAGCGCGTTGCTTTTCGGTACAATGCCATCGCGCAGGACGTAGTCGAAGTTCATTTCTCCATGAGCAATCTGATCCTCAAAATGGGCATTGCGCATTGCGCCATCCAGTGTCGCGGTAATTGCCGTCAGGGCCAGATCGTGCGTCGTCACCAGACCAATCGCATGCCGCTCAATCAGTTGCCGCAGCAGCGCCTCCGCGCCGACGCAGCGGTCGTGTGAATTCGTTCCTTCGAGCAATTCATCAAGCAGGAAGAGCAACGGCATCTCGCCCTCGGCGAGGGCAAAGACCTGGCGGATGCGCAGAATCTCTGCGTAGAAATTCGAGCGCCCCTCCTGCAATGAATCGCTGCTCCGCAGGCGCGTCCCCAGCCGCAGCGGCGAGAGGCACAAGGATTTTCCCCGGATTGGCGCACCGGCCATGGCCAGCACGGTGTTGATTCCCACCGTGCGCAGCAGCGTGCTCTTGCCCGACATGTTCGATCCGCTCACGAGCAGAACACGCGTTCCTTCGCCAAGCCGCACGCTGTTGCGCACGCATCGCGCCACGGGAATCAAAGGATGCCCAAGTTCTTCGCCAGCGAAGTGACCTTCCGTTTTCGCACCCTCGATAAATTCCGGAAACGGATCATTGGGATGCTCGTAGGAATAGGCCGCGAGCGAAAGAAGCGCTTCGACCTCGCCCACAATTTCGATCCATTCACGCATGCGATGACCCCAGCGCTGACGCCATGCCTCTGACGCATATCCGAGCTGCACGGAATAGAGAAGCGGCACCTTAGCGAGCTTCATACCGTAGCTATCCGCCGCGTCGATCCAATAGATGAGCCTCGCCAGCCGCGCAACGGCGCGCGAAGCAGACCTGTCCAAGTCCTTCAATTTCCCCTGGAGCTCAACCAAGCGCTTCGAAGCGAAATTCTCGCGCTCGATGCGCGCAAGGATCTGCGAAAATAGAACCACTCCTTCCGCATTGCTGCCCATGCCCCCGATCGTAGCTTTGGTTCTTTTCCTTAGCCATCCGTAAACTGCGCCATTGATCAACAGCAATGCCATAAGGGGCCAGAAATCTCCATGGACAAACCACAAAACAGCCGACGCAACGGCAAGGATCGCCAGCGCAATCACAATCCAACGCAGACCAAATTCCGGCAACATCACTGGTTTTTCTGCCCACGGGGCCAATTCCTCGGGTCCCAACCGCGGACGCATGTCTTCACCGATCAATGCCAAATCTTCGCGGAGGTCGACTTTGTCACGAAGCTCGCGGACCAGTTCATGCCGCTCCCGAATCGCCGACACCGCCGATGGTTCGGCGAGCCAGTGTGCCAGGCATTTCTCTCCCATCGGCGTCCGCGCGGCCGAAAGCAATTGAAACAAGCCTCCGCTCGCAAAAATGTCGATATCGTCCGTGTAGACATGCTTCGGATCGCGGAAGCGCTCGCCTGTCTCGCCGGTTCCGCTCCAGCGATCTTCGATTCTTGCCAGGCCTCGTTCGTAAAACGCAGCGGCGACTTCCGCATGCCTCCGAGCGCGAATCACAAATTCGTGCCAGATGGCCAGCGCCGCATACGCAACAACGGGGATAATCACCCAATAGCCGGAAATCACATGTTTCCAGAATGCGAGGATCGCCAGCGCCAAAAATGACGCAATCACAATCAGCTTGAAATTCCCAATTCGGATGTGAACGCGTTCTCGTTCCGCGCGCATGCGCAGACGCGCTTCGTGGCGGCGTTTGTATTCATCCGACGGCGAATTCACTCGATCGCGCCTCTCCGTCCCCAGCAATTCGACGCTTGCCAACCCTCAGTCAAACTTCGTTTCACGATTCGCATTGCGAGCGCTATGAGTCTACATCGACTCATAAACTGGCACACGACGAGGAATGCCGCAGTTGCGCATTTTCCAATGCGTCCGCGTCTCTTTGAGACAACGAACATTCGATGATGCTATACTCCGAATTCAATCAATTTTGTTTTGCACGATGCGGAGAGGTGGCCGAGAGGCTGAAGGCGGCGGTTTGCTAAACCGTTGTAGGGCCAAAAGCCCTACCGGGGGTTCGAATCCCCCCCTCTCCGCCAGATTCAAGAAATTCTGCAATTTCCCCAACAAAACTAAGAAATCCATGATGGAAAGCGGGTTGTGTTACCACGCCTGTTACCACCTTGCGAAAGAAGGTCGCTTGTTTTTCCTGACCACTGAGTACTATCTGGAAGGAGAAGCGGGCGTGAACACGGTCAAGGTGATGATTCGGACAAAGGTGGGTGGGAGATACCCCTACTTTCCGGCGGCCTTCAACGGCAACGGACGCATCAAGCCGGGCGTCGCGTTGATCAAAGGGGCTGAAACAAGAGTACGCGGAAGTTACTATCTCCGGTACGTGGAGGGGAGCACGCGCCGCCTCTCCCGCGTAGGGACTGATCCTGCAGCTGCAGCCGCAGCAGCAAAGCGAAAGGAACTGGCACTCAAAGCACAGGCGGCGGGAATTCGTACAGTGGAGCCGACGTCATCTGTGGTGGATCGCGTCGCCCTCACAGAAACCGTTGAAAAGTACCTCGACCGCTTGCGGCTCGGCAAGCGTCCGCTGAGAAGCATCGCTGGTAAGAAGCGCAGCCTCGAAATCTTTGCTGCGGTTAGTCCTCGCAAAAAATATCTCGACGAGTTCAATCGCGACGACGTGCTCCTGTTCAAAAGCAAGCTCGAAGACGACGATTACGCACCCAAGACCGTCGACAACATGATGATGAGCGTAGTGACGTTCTTTAACCAACACGAAGTTCGCTTGAAGCTCAAGAAAGAAGATTGGCCCAAATACAAGGAGAATCCACCCGAGCCATACACAGATGCTGAGATGAGATCCTTTCTGAAGCACAGTGAGGCAAGCACCAACCTTCTGATCCGCACACTTGTTGCAACAGGTGGGCGCGATCAGGAGATCTCTCACTTGACCAAGGCCGATTTGGACTCCCGACGTAAGGTGGTCAGAGTCCAGCCCAAGCCTTGCACGGATTGCCCTGAGTGCCGCCAGCGCGGAAACCTTTGGTACCCAAAGACGGAGGAGAGCGTGCGAGACATCCCCGTGAGCGAGAGACTCCTCGCTGAACTTCTCGCGCAGCCGGGCGAGCGCCCGTTTGCTGCGGACAATGGGAGAGTGGATGGACACTTGCTGCGTCAGGTCAAGAAGGTCGCCAAAAAGGCCGGCGTGTCGAATGCCAAGCTGCATCGTTTTCGTGACACGTTCATTACGAACAAAATCCGGGATGGCGAGGACGTCCGCACTGTCCAAAAGTGGGCTGGCCACACGGACGTGAACGTCACGATGGGATATGCTGCTTGGCTGGAAGCAGAGTCCGAGCGCGCGCGGGAGTCGGCAAACCGTGAGGATAATCGTTATGCAACTGGAGATTAGTCGGATACGATTTGTAGAGGCTGCGTATTATCTAATTGCGCTGGATGAGCAGGACGTCTATCCAGCGCCGCTCTGACATAGGCCGAGAAACAGACGGCTCGCCCGGTTTGTTCCCTCACCGGTAGTGCTTCCTTGAACAGTTGCACATGGGACCTGGAGTGACTCATGTCCGTGTGCACGACCACAAAAAAGCTCCTTACTGTAAAGCAAGTGGCCGATCGTCTCAGTATCAGTGTCCACACCGTCTATAAGTGGGCTGAGGTTGGCAAGCTCCCTAAAGTCAAGTTCGGTTATGTGTTGCGCTTCGATCCCGAACGTATCGAGAAGTTTATCAGCGAGGGATCGGCATGAATCATACCGTGAAATGCCCTGGATCGCTGTCTGGCAGCACAATGGCCAACTCTCAAACATCGAGGTTCTTTCTCTCCACGATAAAGGCTCTCAGGCTTCCACGGAGGGCAGCTTAGAAAGTAGCACGCACCCATAACGTGCCGCCGATGCCTTGCCGGCCATTTCACGCGTTGTTTCTCGTCGGGGGTGCCGCCCCGTCACGAACTCTTGGGGATGGGATCGCGGTTTTGGTTCTTGGGAATCATGGTGGGTGCATGATGACAATGAATCTAACTGGTTCTTCGATGCACCCAGGCACGATCGGCGCATAAGTACAAGAGGAATCCCGATCTCCGCAGGCGCAGTCAGATTCGCATCCGTGCCGCGGCGCTAGAGATTTACCTGCGCAAGAGAGCAATCGCGGCTGAGTCGACGAGTGGATGATTCCCTATCCTTGATCAAGGCTGCGGCCAATTCGCTGACGCCGCGAAGAACGCTGCCGGATTTCCTTGATCGCGTTGGACATTCCAGGGCATCTCAAGTATCCTAGGTAAGTAGAAAGCGGACGAAGGCTCACCGAGAGCCAGTAGCAACGTGGGTTTGACTCCCGCCGCCCGCTCTGATGGAACCACATACAAGCCAAGCAGCATGCCTTGCGCCCGGGATCGCCAGACCGGCGCACTCGCCGAGGCTATCGTGCCGGAGACCGAGTTGGCACAGTCCCCACGGCGCCATGGCGAACGTGTTGTCGTTCTCATGCGCGGCCGTCGATTCTCGGGGATCGGGGACTTTGAGTCTCCACTCTCCCTTTCTACCCATACAGGCAATTCCCTGCGAAGGAACCCAACCATGAAAAAGAAGACCGGCAAATTAGGAAAAGACCGCGCGTCATCACCGCTGCGCCCTACCAGCGCGCCGACGGCCGGAAAGAAACAAATCGTTAAAGCAGTGAGCGATCACGATCGCGAAACCGTGATTGACGGCGATCCCAATTGCCCTGTGGCGAGCCGCGTCGAAGCCAAGAACTGTGTAGCGCTACACAGTTTTGAGGGGCTAGACCTGGACCAGATCACCTCAATTACCCCCCGGCAGGACTACAGCGGGATGCACGCCGAGGAGTTGCTTGACTACGGCGTCGCCGCCGTCGAGATCGCAAAGTTGGGCGGCCGGTTTTCCCGACCGGTGTTCCTGGAACTGGACAAGCGGCTCAAGGCGGGCAAAAAGAGCAAGGACTATTTCCTGGGTTTCAAGTCGATCGAGGCGTTGTGCAAGCACATCGGAATTTCCCGTAAGCATTTCTACAACGTGATTAACGACAACCGGAGCGGCCGAAAACCACTTTCCCTGGAGGAACAGGCAGCGAAGGATGCGGCAAAGGAGCAAGCCCGCATCAAGCGGGAAGAAGCGCGAGCAGATCGCGAAGCCAAGCGACGCGCAGAGAAGGAAAGACTCAAGCGAGAGGCCGAGGAGCTGAAGGCGGCACGCGAAGACAACAAGAAGCTACAGCAGAGCCTCGACAAGAAGGATGACGACGTCGCCAAGGCAAAGCAGGCCGGCGTAGACGAAGCCATAAGCAAAGCGGCCACTGCCGCCGCGCAGAAGGAAAAGCGGCCACAGGGTTTCTCTCCCGATCCGAAAACTGATCGTGACCTTTACTATTTCACGATCGGGGCGCAGTCAGTTAGAGGCGTCAATCTCGGATCACCGAGTTCCGTCGTGAAGATCGTCTTGCAGCTTCTCGACGGCCAGACCGCAGGGCGCCAGCAGGAAGAGATTCGCGAAATTCTTAGCAGCCTGAGTGTGGGCGTTGAAGACCGCGTGAATAAACTTGGCCCGCCGACTGCTCCTGAACCAATTTCTGTCGAAAGTCATGAAGAAGAGCAAGCGCGGCTGCGAGCTGAGTACGACGCGCGGTGGGATCAAGCAGGAAAGCCTGACCCAGACAAGCACGAGTCAGCTTTGTTCGGATCGGAACTCACTGCCAGGAAGACGGAGGAGATCGAAAACAAGAGCCCGGCGTCGAGCAGTTAGTTCGACGACAGGCATCGAGATACACGCGGGCGATTTAAGGCGGCCCAGTACTATATCGGTTAAAGGTGAACAAAAATGAATATGAATATATTGAAAGAATCTAAACAGCTCCTGAAAGACCTCCAACGGCTCGACTCCGCGCTCCAACTGGACGTGATTGTCGAGCGTGCGGCTGCATTCGGCCGGAGATGCGTCGAAGCAAGCGAGCGCGTCAACTGCCTTGTGGCTCTGTTTCCGACTGGCTCAGGTTACCGGCAACTCGGGTTTGCTAGTTCACAGGAAAAAGAGGAAGTCTTCGGGCAGGCCGCGAACTACCTGGCACAGCGGAATGCCCGGCTCGCTGTTCTGATTGTGGACGTGTGGATGGGGGGCGGTCCGAACACGCGCCCGAGCGACGATCCGAAGCGCCACGAGGGTCTCGTCGTTCACGCCGTGGCGCCAGACGGAAGAGCGGTATACAGCCGGGTAGCCATCTATGAGCGCGTCGGCGGCAAGATCAAATGGCACGCGCCAGAGGCAGGCCCAAACGGCCGGCAGCACTTGCTGCGTCCGTGGGTCATCACGTTTGACGGGATCACCGCTCCGGTGATCATCCCGACGATCGCGGACGGTCACAACATCAGAATCTTCCCGCCACTCTATGAGCAAGGGAACCTTCGAGGAGAACAACGATGAGCTGCACGATCGTGGCCAATGAGCAAACCGGTGAGACATGCGGCAAGCCACACGTCAAGTCAGCGCCGCTGCCGCTCGATCCCTATGGCGACGATGAGGCGGGTCGCGAGCGCCGAATCACGATCGTTCGGTTCTGCAAGGATCATTGGGAACAACGCCGGGAGTTCACCTTGAGCGGGCGTGTGCAGTGGTTCCGCGCGTCGGAGGGAGAGCAAGAAAATGACTGACATGGCCAACAGCGATGGCGAAATAATTCCTAGCCTTCCCCCCAACTTCAAGATGCGGCGGCGCGAATACCTGCTCTCGGAGGCGCCGCAGTACCTGCGCGATGCCTTCAACGCCAGCTGCATTATTCCGATTGAGGCCCTACCCACCAACGGGATGACGCTGAACGGCGTCCGCTATCGGATTTACCGGGACGCGGTCGCAAGAGAAGTGGCAAAGGCGAACGGAATTGACATGCTGGACAAGCTTCGGATGGAGAATCCATCCGACCCTGTTGATCCTACCGATCCGCCCGCTGACGGGCGGCCCGGGGAATTCTACGGCCACGAGATTGTCCGCGAATTCGCGGCGGATGAAGCTGGACCCGGTGACCTGGTGGCCTCTGCTCTTCTCTGAAGCTCAGGCGCAGACCCTTGAGTACCTGATCGAGCGGCAGGGAGACTATACCCTGCGGCCCACAGCAGCACAGATCGTGGACGCGGCGCTTGCCCTGGCATACCCCGATGACATGGCAACTGACGAGCAGCTCGACATCATGATCGAGGCCTTGCGCAGCAAGCTGCAATAGGCCATGCATCGATCACGACGGGCAGCCCGCGGGCTGCGTTCGGGATATGCCGACTACCGGGTTCTCTAATGTGAGGAATGTCGCTTGGCATTCCGGGGCGCGGATCCCAATCCCGCGCCCCAAGCAGTTGCTCACCGATTGGGGCGCACTCACGGCGCAACTGCTCGAGAAAGACAAAGGATTGGGATCATGGATTTCAAGCTGATCGGCAAGCTATGCGAGCTGGGCGTAGACTTTGCCCCAACCGCGGCGGGCATGACCCGCTCGAACGTGCGCGGCTGGCCGTCCATCGCGACCAGCAACAAGGAAACGATGAAGAAGTGGTTCAAGGAAGACGGCGATTGCTCCCTGGTAGCAGTGGCGAAGCGCGGTCGCACCGCCATCCTCGACATCGACGACAAGGCTGCGTGCCTCGCCACGGGCCTCAAGCAGGAATGGCTCCAAGGCAGTTTCGGTGTGGCAACTCCGTCAGGCGGCGAACATTGGTATTTTCGGCAGGATGCCTCGCTGGAAGGCCTGCGGTCCGTGGTGAACGTCCACGCGATCAAGGGCGACCGCAGTTCAAAGAAAATCCTCGAACTGAAGATCGATCGCTGCTCCGTGGCGGCTCCGACTGCGAAGCGTGAGGGACAGCCCTGCAAGGCGGACGGCGCCTACACGCCGATCACCCCCTTGAACGGGCAACTGCCGGCCATCCATCCCGACCTGCTGGCGTGGATCCTGGCGCACGCCGAGGCGGCGAAGCAGCACTTCAGCACCGAAGCGGATACGCACTGGAAATTCCATCCCTCATTCAGCGTCGAGAGATTTTGCGAGGACAACTACAGCTCCGAATACTTGTCCGGGATGCTCGACGAGCGGACGTTTGTGATTGTGCCCGAGGAATGCCCGGTGTGCGGACGCGCCAACAACGGTTCCACCCTCGGGGCCGGCGTCACGAAGTTCTTCTTTTCGGGAAATAGCTACGGATTCGCGTGCAAGGCCTGCGGCGTGAACGCCCGCTACGAGTACGAGGAGAAGATGGACGAGTTGTACGACGATTTCGACCCCTGGAGCCAATACATGATCTACGAACACGAGGACGAGGAACTCATGGCCAAGAAGGACGAGGCGTTCCTGAAGGCCGTCGGGATCGCAACCCAAGAAGGCGGGACGGATACGGCGCCGGAGGCTGCAAAAGAGCTGGGCCGAGATCCGCTGGAGTTTCCCGAAGCGGGCCTATACGGCGCGCTGGGACGGATGGCGCGCGAGATCAAGATGCCGCTCGGCCTCGCCTACCCCGCCCTGATCGCGGCGTATTCGGCGAAGGTGATCGAGGACGTCATGGCCGATTGCCGCGTGAACGTCTATCTCTGCCAGGTCGCGCCCATTGGCGGCGGCAAGAACAAGTCTTGGGAACGCGCCCTCCAAATGCTCGGGATGAGCGAAGGCACCGATTACACCATGGCCACGCCGGCCTCCGACCGCGGCATTCAGGTACTGCTCGGCGAGCAGCCCCCGGCCAAGAAGGGCCAACCCAAGATTCCCGGGCCGCGCCGCATGCTGCTCGTCACCGAGGAAATCGAGGAGATCGTCAAGAAAGGCAGCATCGACAAGTCCGGCATGTTCCAGACGCTCTGCACGCTGTGGGACGGCAACATGAAGACGTTCAGCGACCGCAGCGGGAAGTCCACGGTCAACTGCCGGCTGTCCTGGGTCGGCGGCATTCCGGTCAACGCCAAGACTCCCGAGAAGTTCGCGTCGATCTTCGGCGAGGCATCGACCCATGGGCTGTTGTCGCGGTTCCTGCTCGGGTACTCAGGCGTGAAATGGAATTACCGAAAGTGGGAGCCGCGCGCGCCCAAGATGCGGGAAGAAGTCATTGCGCCCGACCAGCCAATAGAGGAAATGCCGCCTGACACGGGCTGGCAACCACCGACGAGCGTGCGGGGCTTCGAGCCGAACGCTGAAGCGCTCATCGAGTCTTGGGACGATCCCACCGACGCATCGGGGAGAGCCAAGTACTACCTGCGGAAAGTCGCGATCCTTACCGCGTCGGCGAACGACGAAAGCATGGTCTCCACGGCCTGCGCCGAAGCCGCCATTGAGTTCACGGATTGGCAGACGGAGTTACGAAAGGTGTTCCGTCCTGGGATCGCGGAGAACAGCCTCGAGGCGAAGTGCACGGAACGCATCATCGAGACGCTGCGCCGCATGGATGAGCGAGGCAAGACGGGCTCCGAGGGCTACATCAATTGGAAGCGGGTCAGCCATGACAACAAGTGGGCGGAAACCTACGGCAGCCAGCTAGTTGCTCGAGTCATCAAGGGTCTGATCGACTGCGAACTGCTCGAATCGTACGCGGTGGAAGACGAGTGCGGCAAGAAAAAGGAGCGCGATACCAAGTGGGTGCGGGTCGTCAAAGGTGGGGAAAAGAGTGGGGATGGGGAAAATGGTGCCACCAAGACTTGACTTGGAACGCGCCAAAGTTGGTGGATGGGGATTCCCCAATCCCCAGTTGCGTTAAGTTCTAAGTTAAAGAGAGAAGAAGATTTATTTAATTTTGGGGAAACTGAGGAACCGGTCTGGAAATGGATAAACCGCGCCTGAATGAATGTTTCACTCTGTTTCATAGAAACGTTCCCCAGTTCAAACAGCGGTCTTCAACGGGGGGAACTTTCGCTTCCTTTAGCGGAGGAAGAGGATGAAGACCGAAGTCGAAGAGAGATTTTTGCTGCGCATTCTCTATTACCCAGAGGCCAACAGAGTAGTGGCCCACCTTTACGATCGATCGGGACACTTCAAGTACCGAGCGTCCGTGGAGGCCTTCGATGGCGGAACTTACCGTGCCATCGTCGCTAGCCTGCTCGCCGCCCTCCGTGCCGCGGTCGAATCGGACCCCACGTTCTGAGTTGTATAGGCCGAGAAATGGCCTTACGTCGGATGCATCCGGGGCAGCTACGGGCGCTGCTACTTTGGCGAGAAACTGATCTGGATCGATGGCAGCTACGCGGGCTCGCTCGAACTCGTGGAGGACATCCTTCGGCACGAAGTCGTCCATGCCCTCCTCGGGCGTGGCGCCGAGCACGGCTGTGAGTTTCAGCAGATGGCCTCACGCTGTGGCTGGACGCCGGCCGCGAGTCGGGTTGAAATCTACGCTTCATGGCAGCGCGACGGAGCCGGGCTCGGGTCATCTCGGCAGCGGTGATCAGGCACTGAGTGTTCCGCGCCCGTACTCGCTTGAGGATTTCTTCTGCGCAAGTAGCAGCCAGATTTTCTGCCGGGCATTCGTATTATTGATTGACAAGGAGGAGCTGTGGCGCTCCTACGAATAAGCAAATGAAGTTCGCAAGGCCAGGAGACGAGACAGATGTTCATGATTGAGAATGGCACCTTCAAGAAAGCGTGCACGTACTGCCAGCAGCGCATCGACGGCGAGGCGGTCAACGTCCCACACCGGCTCGGGTCGAAGGCGGATCCGACGCAGCTGAGCCTCGACCACTACCATCCCGAGTGCGCCGCGCGCATCCTGTACGAGTACGAGAACCCGGAGGGCGACCTCGGCGAGGTGCTCGCGCTGCGGAAGCCGAGCGAGATGCGTCGCGAGGGGCCGCTCCAGCAATTTCTCGATGCACTCGTGCGGAATGAGGACGGCAACACACCGCGAGTCAAACAATGAAGCGGCGTTTCCTGAACCAAAAACTCGGAAAACGAAATAGCCGCCGGGCCGAGATCATCATGGCGAGGCAACAGTTAAACATGTCTCGGCAGTTACAACCTCGAAAGGAAGCTGAAGGAAGGCTGGACAGCGCCTCCGGCAGGAGGATCGGGTCGGGACATTCAACCCAGGCTGCTCGGCCGGAACACGAAAGCCCGCGCCGACGGTCAAGCTGGTGAGCGTTGGCGGGCTTTGCAGAGAGCACGAATCGTTTTTATCGTCGGAGCGAAGGTGGGTGAAGTCAAATGCAAGTTGCCCTTGAGTGTCGGTTCTGCAGCTTACGAAGCAGGAGCTCGTCGAGTTCTCTCGGACGAATCACCTACAGGTCGTCCGCAAGCAGCTCGGGCTATGGAGGGCAGTGGCGAACCGGGATCGACCCTAAGGGTCTGCTGGGAATCAGCTTTTTGCCATGCAGCTTTTAGATTTGCAGTCGACACAGAAACCCGATCATTTGCCAGTCGCGCCCTTGGACTGATAGGGAATTCCGTAGGTCCTCCTGCAATATTCTTAAGAAGGCCGATATCATGCCCGCGACCCCGATCGGCTAGCTGGCGGCCATTTTTCACCTGGCAAAGGAATTGATTGTCGCGACGACGAAACATCCGCTCGAATGGCCTTCGGATCCGATTCGCTCGCACCAACATGAAAATGTGGACAAACGGCCTAAGGCAAGGACCAGGGGATCGGGATTAGATCGCGATTCCCCAATACGGCGAGGACGGCCGTAAACCAAGTGTCGTCGCGGGCTTGAGGATTAGAGATTGTGGCGGTGAATTTGTGGCGAATCTACTTTTATTTCCCAGCGTTTAAAGATACTAAGTATGAAGGAAGTTATTTTGCCCAGGGCTTCCCGTAATCCCAGGGACCGTCTCAAGTTCTTGTTCTCGTAGAAGTAGACCTCGCCGTCGCTGACGGAGATTACGACACTCTCTTGTTCCTTTTTTTTGTGGCCCTCTTTGAGCTCGCAAATCGCCTGGGCGACTCTTTCCGCCGTCTTCTTTGACACACCTACGAGGATGACTGCAGCGGAATCTTCCCGTTCATTTTTGTAACAGCCTTTGTTTGAAGGCGAGTAGCGAAAGTCGTAGCCGACAAGCAGGTTTTCTTCAACGAGCTTGTATAGCAACGGTTCTATGCTCGGTTGGTATTCGGTGGTTAGTTCGTATCTCTTAAGCACAGGTGCTTTGTCCACGGGATCTTGTCCCGATAAACAAAGCGCCCTGATGGGTAGGGCTACTTCGGGGTACTGTCGTTGCCGGCGGGCGAGTGCTCCATCTTAGTTATCCTCACCAGAACGTTGCTTCCGGTGAACTCACGAAAAGACTGACTCTGGCTCGCTTCTCTGACCCGACCGATCATTAACCAGTATACCATCAAGACGGGCCCGAGTCCAACGCGCGAATGGACCTAAGCTCCGCTCAATGTCCGTACGCACAGCCTCTCGCCGAAAGTTTGCCGATCCCTCGTGCCACTTTGCGCGAGACAGCTCTTGGCGTGGGCCTCCCTCCTCAGTTTCTCTGACAGTTTCGTGATCTCCTCCCAGCTTCGGTCCAAGGTCTCCAACACCATGCAATAGAGCTGATCGCAACTTTCGAGGAAGGCATGCTGGCCGTAGCTGTTGACATTTCGGACCACGTCGCGGAGCTGCTTGACCAGTGTTTCCAGTTCGTCGCAGGTGTCCTCTTCAATTCTCCTGGCAAGCAAGTCGCTCACCGCTGCAGCTTCCGCAGGCGATGATTACGACCGAATTCGGTGCTCACAGGATGAGGTTGCCGACAAAACGGGCACCGGAGCGGCGGTCCAAAACTGCGGACTGTCGTTGTGGGGTTCGTGTCGCAGTAAAAACTCACGATCCCTCGCTCGAAATCGAACCCCTCCGCGACGTGCAAGGGGCCTGAGTTGCGGTCTGTCCTTCTCGACTCCATGTCATTCTTTCCTTTCCTGGTCACATTCAAGAAAACGTCTCGACCGAAACTCTCTGGGCCTCCTGGCAAGCGAGTTTTTGGGAGCCGTGCGCATACCGGAGCGTGCTCCCGATGGCCGCGTGTCCCGCAAGCAACTTGACCAGATACAAATCCATCTTGCCTATGACCGACGTTACCCGGCTGTGCTTCAGCGCGTGGATATGCCGGCACGATTCCGCGATGGGTCGCTCTCCTCTCGCCACGCGAGCCTCGGACGCCACCCTGCAGTACTTCGCAAACATCCGGTTGACCGTGTTTCGATCGAACTTACCCTTTTTCGAGAGAAAGAGAAGGTCTGAACCCGAGTCCCGCGGGCGCTCCTTCAGCCAGGACCGCAGCGCGTGGACTTCGTCCATGCACGGTCGCCCGCGCATGCGAAATAGAGGCTGCGTGGTCTTGAGTGAGCCCTTGAGGCGCTGGACGGTGATCTCCATGTTGCGCCAGTCGATCTGGGAAAGCCTGAGTGCGACGAGCTCGCTGGCTCGAAGCGCGTGCTGGAAGCAGACGAGCAGCATCGCGTGGTCACGGACACTCCGGCGCCGAACCTCCTCGAAGACGTCCAGCAGTTCGTCTTCGGTGAGGTGCTTTAGGGAATTCGACTGGTGTACTTGGCTACTCTCAGAGCGGGTGTCTGTCACCAACGCAATTATACCGCCAAAGCGGCTTTGATTCTAAGGGGCCAGACTTTGCGAGGAATGATTTCGGCTTGACCCGGTGTGGCCCAGTACGCTTGACTATGAAAGCGGCTTTCTTCACTCTTGAAATCGTGGTCTCCGAGATCAGCAGGTATTTGGCACGGATCGGCCGCAAGGGCGGGCGATCGAGGTCGCCGGCAAAGCTCGCCGCCGTCAAAGCGAACCTCAAGAGGGCCATTTCGCTCGACGCAAGTACCCGCCTTGCCCCCGCTACAAGAACAGAAGCCATCGGTTTTCGTCGGTTACAGGACGGTGTGCTTGTGGGTATTTTAGGCGCCGTGTGTGAAGCCATGCTTCGAGCCGGTCAGCGATCGAAGGACTGGAATATGAAATCCTAAGTGACGTTGATGGTGTCACTCAAGAGCGGACGCATTACTAGCGCTTTCATTGAGGGCACGTGCTTTGCAAGCCGCCGAGACCTGTCTAAACCTGCCGTTGCTTCCTTCACTTTTCGTTTCTTTACAATAACTTGGGTCATCTGCTCTTCGCTCGAAAGCTAAGCCCAACGACCAAAACAGATAGGGTTTTGACACAATCCTGACACAGCCAGAGCACCTGCTTTCGGCACATGCTTTAGACGCACGGCTCTGGAGGGCTAACACCCCAGGGACGAATGAAGATAAAATCAACTGGCAGCTCGCTTCCGTGATGTGACGGGCAAATCCATCTGGAAGGAGAGACTGCCGTGAAAACCAACTTCTTTTCACGAACGAAGCAGCAAGCGCCGCAAAGGGTTCCCGTCAGAGACTAAAGTCAAACGCGGTTTGCGCGTGGTCAATGGCGATAAGGAACTTTTTGAGAAGCTCGGCAGGAACGACCTCTGCCCCTGCGGCTCAGGACGTACCTTTCAAGAAGTGTTGTATGCGGACTGGTCGGTATGACGGTACGCGACGAAACTACTACGAGCGATAGATTGCCAAAGGGCACGGTCACAGCCGTGCCCTTTCCATTTTCAGGTCGGCCGGGTCACGATAAGCCACTTGCCTAACCGCCCTTAGATGTTGCGGCTTCCGACTTTTGTTTTTCGCTTTCCGCAACTCGCCGGATTTGCTCTTCCGAGAAGCGAAGCCACCGGCCCTTTTTGGGGTAGACCATTCGGCGGATCGTGGCGTAATCCATTTTGTCGATGTCTTGTTCGTCGCACGGCTGAAGCTCCGGAGAGTCGGTTTGACGGTTGATTTCTTCGACGAGCCGTTTTTCTTCTTCGGGGTCACGCGGCGGTTTAGGAAGGTCTTTTAGCTCACGCCAGCGCGGCAAATATTTATCCCACAGGCGAGTCGCAAGAAAGGCGGTATCTTCTGGCGGGTACGCAGCAAAGTGAATTAGCCCGGTCTTCAACACTTCTTCGGGTAGAGACTCGTAGTGCGCGACGAGTTTTGCCAAATCATTTTTGAGTTCTGTCCCGTTGACAAATGTTTGCTCTGATGTAAGGAACAGCGGGACGATCTCGGCGTGAAAATTGTCCTTGGATGTAAAAACGGAACAAAATGGCAGGTAATAGAGATAAGCGAGATCAATCTTGTGACTTGGCTTCACGTTGCGGAGCAACTGCGTCGGCAGTACAAGGCAAAAGAATATGTTTATCGTGAGCATGAATACAAAATACGGCAGGTGTTCACGAATCGGCGGCCTGCGTCTCTGTATCCAGCCGCTCAGAACGTATTGAGCGGTTTCAGGAGCACCCAAAAGATCTAGCCCAAAGGCGATTAGCCACTCCGGTTCCATATTGTCGATAATCGTATCGGCCATTTGTTTTGCGTCTGCCAGCGACTTCGGCTTCCGCCAACGACCTAGTTCGCTCATCACCTCGCTTGCCATCGCGTCCAGGTCTATTGCCGTAAGCGCGCGGCGCCACTGTTTCGCGATATTGCGCTCCAGATCGAGAAACTCCCTCTTTTCCCATCGGCTTACCGCCTCTGCTTCAGGACTCCGCTCGAAAACAACGCCTTTTTATCACCGAGCTGAACGTGCTTCCCGCCAGCGAGCATTACCCGTCCACGTACGGTGCTTAGGTGGAACCGTCCTGCCAACTCACCTCGCAAGATAGTCGAATGGTGAACGTTGGGATAAGACTGCGATTCAGGTGTGCGGGTCGCAAGGGAGCCAACCAATTGCTCCGGTGTGCTCTTACTGCGGATTGCCTTTTCCAGATCGGCGAGACACTCTACGAAAAACAACGGAGTGATGTTCGACATATAAAAATTGTCGAGCATCACGGCCTCGTCGAGATTGAGACTTTCGAGCGAGGATTTGTCAAATATCAGAAATGGACCCTGAGGCATGGCCCAATTTTACGCCTCATTCGCGGACTGCTCACAGGTGCATGCCCGGTACAAGCATCATCATGTCTTGTGACGCATTGAAGACGCCTCTTCGGACGGCAAGGAAAGTGGTATTCCCTCTAATGCACGGATGTACTCCACCACGGCCTCACTCCAGCCATCGATATGAGTCCAGGCACCGTAGCCGACGCCGTTCTTGGCGCTGGCGACATTGATCACGTAGCCGCGCCCTCGGGGACCGGGCACGCGATCATGCGCCTGCTCGTCAGTGATGACGATGATTCGGTCGTATTTCTGGTCGATTTTCTCAAGTGCCCGACCGAGATAAGTTCCATTGTGCGGCTGGCTCGAATCAAGAGCGTCGCGCAATGCGAATCCACGACGCGGGGGCACTTCCACTAGGTCATTCGAGAATGTGAAGACAGTCGCTTTCTCGCAGATTTCGCGGAGTAGGACCGCGAGCCCGTACGCAGCATCAGTGCGGAGCATTTCGGAGCGACGGGATAGCAGCGCCGTCATACTGCCGGAAATGTCCACGAGCAGCACGGTTCGACCGGATAGCTTTTCCTGTTCGCCGAGTGACGAAAGCATCGCGCGTTCGAGCGCCTCTTCCCACTGCGGCGCGTAGCGTCCCGCAGCGAGGAATCTAAAGGGCAAAACACGCGCCGAATTCATCGAGGCGATGCTTGCCAAGACCACGGCCTCGTCCACCCCGGCTTCTTTCATGTTGCGCAAGTTCCGCAGCAGCGCAAGCCCGCCCAGCTTTTTCTCGCGAAGCAGACGCTCCCACGCTACTTTCTTATCTGCCCCCGAAGAAAGAGCTACTTCCCAAGTGTCTGGCGTCTTCAATTCTCCCTCGATGAGCCGCTTCCAGATCTGGGTTTGCTCACCGTCTCGTGGCTTCGCGTGGCAGAGAAATAGAACGTCGCGCAGACGCACTGGTCCGGTTCGGTCATACTTCGCGAGTTGGTACTCGTCAAATTTCCGAAAGGCTTGCGCGAGTCCTTTCTTCACTTGCGCGGAAAGAGGTGCTTTGCCGTCCTTCCAATAGATAGCGACGAATTCTGCCAACTCATCGGCGCGCTGAATCACTTGTCCAAGCGTTTGCGAGACCAGAGCGCGGTGGTCCTTCTGGCGTGCCATCTCCCGCACGAGCAAAAGCGGAGCGTGACGCAGTTTCATCTTGCCGCGTGCCTCAGTAGCCAGAGACGCAACGGCGTCCGGCTTTACTTTGGGCACGAGTTCGCGAATCCGTCCGGCGATTTCAACGCCGTCCTCATAGAACTGATCTTCCCAAAGCAGGGTAGCCAGGACCGAGCGTCGTAGCGCGAGTTCCGGTGAAATGTCGCGCGCCGGACCTCCCTCGTGTGTTCGCGGGCCCCACGGAAGTTTCATCAGATTTAGCCGGGCCATTGTCGTTCTTCCTTTCGTTGTAATGCTTCGCCGGGGAACAAGCGGCTGCGCTTATGGCTTGCGCCGTTTTCTGAGCTATCCCGATCGTTCGGGAACAGGAATCGAACCTGCGCCTCTCGCCCAAAGGCGAGCGCTCTACCGAAGTAAGCGCCTCCTACGCCACCGGCGAACTTCTTCCGGTAATCCGAATGTCTGCCGGGGAATCATTGGCTACGGCTCCAGCTTGCGCTGGCGGCTGCTCTTCCGCTGAGCTATCCCACTTTCGCGGGAGCAGGAGTCGAACCTGCGACCAACCGATCCGAAGTAACCGTTGCCCTCGCCACCGGCAAGAACTAGGCCAGGGTAAATCAGGCACGGCGTTGTGGGGGATCGAACCCCTTGCTCTCCACTCGCGTGAGGAGCAGCTTCGCTAGAGAAGTATCCGTACCCTGCGCCACGGGCCATTTACTCCTGGGGGAATAATCGTTCACGGCCTTTTGTTCGATTGACAGTCGATGGAACCGTGAACTACGCCACCCAAGGTTACGACTTCCTCTTCACTTCAATTCGAACGCACGCGTTTTCCTGCGCGGTTTCGAATTCGACAGGCAAGAAGCTTGAAATCACTTCCATGTTGGTTCTCGCGTGACGATTCAACCGGACTGCAGTAAACGCGCCGGCTCCCGCCAAAGCAAATGGCAGCAAGAGCTGGTCTGCCAGGTGTTCACCTGCCACTGCGTTAGACGCCAGGTAGCCTCGCGCCTCCTTCGCTGCCTCCGTCGCAACGCTTTCGGCTGCCGTTCCGACACGACCAAAGCCACAAAAGACCTCTGTCACTCCAGCCGACGTTCCAATTTCGATCAAGACGATGTTTCCCGGTCCGACCGACTTCTTGGTTTCGATAATTTCGAGCTGGCCTGCTTCCCAGTTCAGCATCTTTGCGACTGTGTTGATCTCACGCTGTGCGATTCTTCGTGGGAGATTGGCGACAATGGCGACTGCTTTCCGATGCACGATGTCTCCGCGCTCGACAAGCTGAACCGGCGACAACACGGCGCAAGGTTCGATCGTGACGGTAAATGAGCCGCCTCCCGCCGGATAAAAGCCGTACCGTTCGAGCTTGAGTGCGACTCTCGGGCCCAACTTGCCGATAGCTGGCAAGAAGCATCTCTCCAGAAAGTCGAAAGGGGGCGCTTGCAGATTGTGCGTGCCTCCTTCAATCGTGATAGAGCTCACTCCCGATGTCGTCATCAACGCCGGCAGAATTGTCTGAAGCACCAGAGTTCCGCTGCCAGCCGTTCCGATCACAAATCGATGATTCCCTGACTTCACTATCCCTGGCTCGAATGCCAGCGCCTGGGAACCCAAATTCGCACCCTCGACCTGAGCTCCGCCGATCTCCGCCGCAGCGAGAACGGCCGTAAGGTGCTGTCGCAGCAGTCCTGGCCGCTCTCGCTTGGCGCGGATGTTCTCGATGCGGAATGCCTTTCCGGTTGCGAGCGACAGGCTCAAAGATGAGCGCAGAATCTGCCCGCCGCCCTCTCCCGACGATCCATCGATTCGAATCATGGATGCACTACGTTTATCCCTTCACGCAAACCACCTGATGCAGTGTGTGAACGATCTCCACCAGGTCGGCCTGAGCCGCCATCACAGCCTCTATGGGCTTGTAGGCGGCCGGCGTTTCGTCGATCACGTCCGCATCCTTGCGGCATTCGATGCCCGCCGTCATGCGAGCGTGATCGGCCAGTGAGAAGCGGCGCTTCGCTTCAGTACGCGACATCGCTCGGCCTGCTCCGTGGCTGCAACTGTGGAAGCTTTCCGGATTTCCCTTCCCGCGCACGATATAAGAACGCGCTCCCATACTGCCGGGGATAATTCCCATATCGCCTTCGCGGGCACGGACGGCTCCCTTACGCGTCACAAGCACGTTTTCGCCGTAATGCGATTCGCGCGCCACGTAATTGTGGTGGCAATTGATTGCCTTCAACTCTGCCGTGAACGGACGCACTTCTCCGCACGCACGGACAGCGCCGACAATCTGCTCCATCATCATGTCGCGATTCAAACGCGCGAAATCCTGCGCCCAGTGGACCGCTTCGACATAATCATCGAAATGCTCGCTGCCTTCCGGGAAGTAGCCAAGATCCCGGTCAGGCAGATGAATGAACATTCGCTCCATGTCCTTTCGAGCGACCTCGATGAAGTAGCTGCCCATTCGATTGCCCACACCGCGGGAACCGCTGTGGAGCATGAACCACACCGAATCGGACTCGTCGAGGCACACTTCTATGAAGTGATTGCCGGTGCCAAGCGTACCCAAATGGTTCGCGTGGTTGCCGCGATCGAGCTTTGGATGCTTCTCAAGGATCGCATCGTAGCGCGGCTTGAGCGTCTGCCAGGTTTCCATGGTGCGTACGGGGATTTCGTGCCACGCACCGCGGTCACCCTTGCCTCCATGATTTGTGCGACCGTGCGGCACCGCTTTCTCAATGGCTGAACGAATCCCTTTCAAATTTTCAGGAAGATCGCGGGCATTCAAGTCCGTTTGGATGGCCATCATGCCGCAGCCAATATCCACGCCAACGGCCGCGGGAATGATCGCGCCTTTTGTCGGAATAACGCTTCCCACTGTCGCGCCGACACCCCAGTGCACGTCCGGCATGGCTGCGACCCACTTGAAAATGAACGGCAACTGAGCGACGTTCAGGAGCTGCTTACGCGCTTCATCTTCGAGCGAAACGCCTTTTGTCCACGCCTTGATGGGTGCACCTTTCTCGGGAACGATCACGTTGTATGCCGTGTCTGCCATTTGAGTCTCCCTTCGGTGCTTGATTCCGTCCGACTTCGAGGCGCGGGCGCCAACCACGCCCCGCGCCTCCTATGTTTCTCTCTTCATCGCTTGCAACCTGTTACTCGCAGGAAGCGTGCCAATCGACCCTGCTTTCTAACCCTTTGTAAACCAGCCAAATACAAAGAGTCTGACATCCTTGCGTATCCACAGCCAATCTTATAGGATACGAGTTTATACTTTAAGATATGCCGAATGAACATAATGTCGTAATCGGTTTGCTCGGAACCACGCTCGACTCCGGGCGGACTCACGACCGATGGCAGAGTTGGCGCCCGACGGTAGCGATTTGTCGGCAGCCAGACTTCGTAGTAAAGCGATTGGAACTTCTGCACGGGTTGCGCGACAAGGCCTTGGCACACCGTGTGGCGGAAGACATTTCAGCGGTTTCACCAGAAACCGCTGTACGACAGCACGAAATCGAATTCGGCGATCCGTGGGATTTTGAGCGTGTTTATGAAACGCTTTTTAACTTTGCCCGTGCCTACCCGTTCGAACCGGAGAAGGAGGAATACCTCGTCCACATCACTACGGGCACGCACGTAGCCCAGATATGTCTCTTCCTCCTGACAGAGTCCCGATATCTTCCGGGAAAGCTACTTCAATCCTCACCGGAACGAGACCGAAGCGCACCAGGAACAATCAAAATCATAGACCTAGATTTATCCAGATATGATCGAATTGCTTCGCGTTTTCGTCAGGAGAGCAACGATGCGATTTCCTATCTGAAAGGAGGCATCGACACCAGAAACTCGGCTTTCAACCAACTGATCGACCGAATCGAACAGGTTGCTATAGCCACACGCGATCCCCTCCTCTTTATGGGTCCGACTGGTGCCGGCAAGTCCAGGCTGGCGCGCCGAATCTACGAACTAAAGAAAATGCGGCGCACCCTCGTCGGTGATTTCATCGAAGTCAATTGTGCGACTCTTCGGGGCGATGGGGCCATGTCCACGCTTTTCGGACATACCAAGGGGGCTTTCACCGGCGCTCTGCGTGACCGCCCAGGTGTCCTGCGTGCGGCCAACGGAGGAATCCTTTTCCTCGATGAGATTGGCGAGCTTGGCAGAGACGAACAGGCCATGCTTTTGCGTGCGCTGGAAGAAAAGACCTTCCTCCCCCTCGGATCAGACCGCGAAGCTCACAGCGACTTTCAACTGATCGCGGGAACCAATCGCGATTTACTCGCCGCTGTCCGGGAAGGTCGTTTTCGTGAAGACTTGCTGGCTCGAATCAACCTGTGGACATTCACACTTCCGGGCCTCCGGTCCCGCCCAGAGGACATTGAGCCGAACCTTCAGTTCGAGCTGGATGAATTCGCCAGGCGGACAGGACACCACGTAACGTTCAACAAAGAGGCTCGTGAGAGATTTCTGGGGTTTGCCCTTACTCCATCGTCGCGATGGGCAGGAAACTTCCGTGATCTGAACGCGGCAGTAGTACGAATGGCTACTTTGGCTCAGGGCGGTAGAATTTCTATCGATATTGTAGACGAAGAAATCGAACGTCTGAGCGCTTCTTGGGTAAGGCTCCAGTCTGACGAATCAGATGAGCTTCTCTCTCAGATCTTAAGCACGGATGCGCTCGACCAACTCGATCAGTTTGACCGTGTCCAGCTTGCGCACGTCGTTCAAGTCTGCCGCGCCTCACGTTCACTTTCAGAGGCCGGCCGTGGCCTCTTCAGTGCTTCGCGGACTCGTAAAGCGAGCACCAACGACGCAGATCGTCTGCGGAAGTACCTCAGTCGGTTCGGAGTCACATGGTCGCAGGTGATCGGCGAAGAATCATCGCGACCTGCATAGCGAGCGCCTCATACCCACAAGATTCGCCGGGCAATCACCATCCCCAGCGAACAGAATGAAGACGCTTGAGGACTTCATCTTTGTCGTCCACTATCGACTTTGGGGGTTCTTTCAGGGGATCGAGACGGTCGGCTTGGCTTTCGGCCCACGCAATCCACTCGGTGTCCTTCAATGAACTATCGCGAGCCGCCGCGATGTACCTCCGAAGCCGCTCGGCTCGGTGCCAGGCGACGGCGTCGCGTCGGAGAGCTTTTATCCTCTTCTCCTCGTTCTGAATCTTTCTAAGTTCCGACTCGACCTCTTCGATTTTTTTCTGTTTTGCGAGGTGCTCTTCGTACTGTGCCTTTGCCTCAGCGCGCTCCTTGAGGGCGATCCGCATCATTCCTGCAACGCAACCAGGTAGCTGTTCCTCCAGTTTTGCGCCTTCGCGATCACGCCAGACTTTCTGTGGGCCGCCCGAGTAGTGATTCCAGACCTCCACCGACAAAATGCCGGTCGATTCCAGCGTCACAGGATTGTACGAGTAGGCGGAGCCGGTGGGTTTCGGCGTCGGTTTTACTTGTTTAAACCTCTCAATTAGCCCGAAGCGAATCTTTTCGCCATAGACGACAACACTTGTGGATTCTGTGGCCTTTTTCTCCACTACCACCTTGAAACCTTCCTCGTCCAGCATGTGAATCAGCGCGGCCATAATGCGTAACGCGCGCGGCAAACAGTTCTTCGTGACGCGCAGATCAAGCCACTCAAGTTCGTGGCTCGCATACAGCTTCTCCTTATCCTTGCTTGGAGCGTTGTTCAAGACCTGCCTAGTCTTTTCGATGAGGGGGTGTGCCAACATTGCCTTCGTTACGATGGGAGTTGTACTAAGCGCAGCTCGCTTGATCCTTTCAAGTTCGGGTGTGTCCTCTGGGAGAACGGCAATCTCCGGTCTGCGGATCTGACGCGCTAGGACCGGAACGTTTTCCAACGCTGGCAGCGGTGGGCGCGGAATGGAATGACCGCAGGCAATCTTTGTCCAATGCCCGAGGCCCGGAAGTGGAATTTCAAGCTTGCGGCACACTTTGGCCAGGCCGACATCGGAAATGCCGTATTCGGCCGCTAGTTTTCGAAGCGGGAATTGCCAGACTTTTTCGTACAGTTCATGACGGTCCCACGTCGAATTCTGATTAGACACGGAATACTCCTAAGCGCAGCGATTTTTGTCCGCTCGTTTATTCCCGCACATCTACTCCGATCGGTCAAAGAGAGGGGCGTAACTTACCAGGGCGGAGCAAGTTGATTGCGAGCTAGGTGCTTTCAGGGACGTGAGGGAAAGTGCTGAGGGTTATGCTACAATTGCTAGGCACTTATTTACATCTGCCGAGGACTTAGTACACTAGAGTCGAGGCGCCCTCATGTCCAAATCCAAAGCTGACAAACTCCGTAATCTGGCCACCAAACGTCAGATCATTACTGCCGCCGATGCCGCGAAGCTCGGCGTCCCGCGGACCTATCTGTCCCGGCTGGCTCGCCAGGGGCAGCTCGAAAAAATCGCACGTGGCCTATACACGTCACCAGCATTTTCTCCCAACGAACACGCATCGCTCGTTGAGGTGTCCTATCAGGTCCCCAAAGGCGTTATTTGCCTGCTCTCCGCACTCCGCTTTCACAACCTCACCACCCAATCTCCGCGCGAAGTATGGATAGCCATCGGCCACAAGGCCTGGGCCCCCAAAATTTCGTCTCTGCCAGTTCGATTCGTTCGCATGTCCGGCCCGGCGCTTCAGTTCGGAGCGTCCGAACATCACGTATCTGGCCGGGTCATCCGCGTTTTTACGGCCGCCAAGACCGTTGCTGACTGTTTTAAGTTCCGCTACAAGATCGGACTCGACGTCGCTATCGAGGCACTGAAAGAATCTCGACGGCTCAAGAAGGCTTCCATCGATGAACTTTGGGCCGCTGCGAAAGTCTGCCGCGTTGCGAAAGTGATTCGCCCCTACCTGGAGTCGCTCTAGTGACGCATGAGCCCAAAAGCCTTGCGGCCTCTGTGCGCCAGAAATTGCTCGACTTGGCTCGTTCACGGAACGAAGACTTCGGGTTGATTCTCGTGAAGTATGGCCTTGAGAGAATTCTGTATCGCCTCAGCCGCTCAAAGCACCGCGATACGTTCGTCCTAAAAGGCGCGTTGCTCTTCGAACTCTGGACAAAACATACCTACCGTGCCACAAGAGACGCGGATTTCCTTGCACGCGGCGACAATTCCCCCGAACGTTTCGCGGGGATCTTCAAAGAACTCTGCGTCATTGAAGTTGAACCCGATGGCTTAACCTTCGACGCTGATTCTGTGAAAGCCGAGCGGATTACTGAGGATGCCGATTACGAAGGCGTGCGCGTGACGTTCACGGCGCGCCTTGAGCGCGCGCGTATTCCGATTCAGATCGATATCGGATTCGGAGATGCTATCACTCCCGCGCCCCTCGAAACTCAATATCCCACGCTACTACCGGCACCCAATCCCCGCCTTCTCACCTATCCCAAAGAAACGGTTGTCGCGGAGAAATTCGAGGCCATGGTCAAGCTCGGGATCGCCAACAGTCGAATGAAGGACTTCTATGATCTTGAAGCTCTTTCGCGGAACCTCGATTTCGACGGCAAAATGCTTGGCGAAGCGATCCGCAAAACATTTGAGCGACGCGGAACTGAGCTACCGGCCGGCGGCACCCCGGTCGCTTTCACACCCGAGTTCTACGACGATGGGGATAAGAAGAAGCAGTGGAGCGGATTCTGTGCCAGAAACGCGCCCTACATCACAAAGACCGAACTGAAAGAAGTAATCGAGAACATACAGCGTTTCCTCACCCCGGTCGCCACGGCTTCGCTCGACAGCAGTCCATTCACTAAACGCTGGGAACCGGGGGGACCTTGGCATTAGCTTTTCTTAGAGGGTTCCCCATCCAGTCCGTCCACGCCGGTCGACTGGGCTCCCGACACACCGTCCGAAGCGTCACGAACTATTCGAAGTGACTCGCCCCGAACCTCGTTGGCTCCCGGAGCATAACCTTACTGTTGACTTGCCAAAAACAGAACTGTAGAGTTCGCGTCACGCGTTGGCCAAGAGGGAGGTTTTATGAGATGTAGCCGACTGCTTTTTAGTTTGGTCGCCCTAGTTGTGTTCAGTACAGCGCTGGCAGCCGATTCGTTCAAGGTTACGATTTATCGGGAATATCCAGGCAACAAATGCACCTCGGGATATCTCGCTGTAAATGGGCAAATCATCGCTTATACGCTCGAGCGCCCTTGGGCTGACAACAACCAAAACATTAGCTCGATCCCCGCAGGAACTTACCCAGCAACCCTTCGGTACGACCACGCTGACGCGTGGCGTATCGAATTACAAAACGTACCGGGGAGGACCAATGTTCAAATTCACATAGGGAACGAGCCCGATCAGACTAAAGGCTGCATACTCGTCGGACTGCAGCTAGGTTCCGATTTGTGTTCCATTGTCGGGGGCACTAGTGCGCGTGCATATGCCGCTCTAAAAAGGGCCTTTTATGGGACCGATAATCCTGTATCAACTCCTGACAAATCGATTACGGTTCAGGTTCTTGATCCGGGCCCAGCGGGAACGTTGCGCCACGCGAGAATAAAGAACTGATACTTGCGATGCCAAAACGAGACTACAGCGAACTTCAAATGCCTCGTACACGGCAGAGAGCTGTATCGCTGTAACTACGGTCGACTTCAGGTCGTATGTTTGGAGGTGCGATGATCGTCGGTGACCTCGACATCAAGGCCCTGCGAGCACTATCCAGGAAAGACTCGAACAACTCTCCTCCGACATCCTTTGTCAAAAGCATTCTCGAAACTCCGTTATCTCGTCGGCAGTTATTCAGAGTTAGTGCGGCGAGCAGCTTCGCCGCCGTGCCGACAATTAAGGCTTTGGTCGGTCTCGATGGCCAGTTTCATACCAGCTATGAATCGGGTGAATTCGTAGTTTGCCGTAATGGTGTCGAAGTATTTGCCATCCGACCTACCCACTTCTGTGGGCGTCCTCGCCTCTCCGTATCTCGCACAAACGCTGCAGTCGCTGCAATCCTCCAAGGCGCTCGCCTGCCCGGCACTTTGCTTCCTTGCGACATGGAGTTGGAGCTTTGGAAGACGACCCTTGGTTGGAGAGTCCGCGTGGCTTTTCCATGCCTAAATTTCGTAAGCCACGGTTATCTCGAAGATTGGTTCAGCGGTGCCCCCTTGATCGGAAGATGTTCGTCGGCTGGCGTTGTGTTGGACGAGCCCCACGCTCGCGTCGAGATTGCAAGCCGGAATGCGGAGTTTCGTCCCGATTGGAGCTTCACTTTTCCATCGCCAACCGCTGGGAGGCTGCTTCTTGAAGGCAAGACATTTATCACTGACCGCTTGGTCTTGACGCCAGTCGCCGACAGGAAGGGCGGCGCGTTTCTCAACGCAGCGACACGGCGCACAAACCTTGAGGCCATTCGAGGCAATCACGAGTGGGCACTCGATCCACCCCTCTCGGGGTCCGATTGGGCAGTACGTCCCGAGCCCGACTTTTTCGACTATCTTCGAGTTGAAACGAGCGAAAACGCCCACGGTCGCAAGCGGGTTGCGCTATTGGCACGACGCCGCGATGACAGACCGAATCCACAGATCGTTTCCGAGGTACTCCCAAGCCATTTGGACTTACGGATTGCTAACAGTCGATTTGCTCTGGTACCCGGCCAGAATGCAAGCTCATTCATGGCAGACCTTGCTCCCGGCAGTGTGCCGTTGCAGTTCGGCTCCCTCAGTCTCTTCCTGACGAATCCAGATGATAAACCGGCAGTCTCTATCAACTCCGACGGTAAAACCACCTCGGCAACGCTTGCCCCGTCGTGCGCTGTCCAAGCATCATTTCCCGGGGCGACCATTTCTTCCGAAACAATTCCTTCTTTCGCCTCAATCCCCATGGGATTTCGAAAATTCATATACAAGTCGCGAGACGTCCTGGCTACCGCGGGAAAGGATTTCCTTGAGTTTTGGCCTCAAGGTGCCTGCCTCAAAGGCGCCTTCACGATTGCGATAACCCGTCCTCAAGACTTTGTGGACATCACTCTCGAATTTAGGAACACGAGAGTTAAGTGTGATTGGGCCGGATACGCACATCTTGAGGTTGATGACCCCAAACGCGCTGGCCTGATGATTGCCCACTTTCCTCCGCAAGC
>JASHRL010000102.1 GCA_030037355.1 Candidatus Acidiferrales bacterium
GTTCGAGCACGTCGGGACGGCGACGTGGCCGATGAGCATCGCGTCGCTTGCGGTGAATGGGCGGCTGGTCACGTGCGGCGCGACGACGGGCTTCGACGCGAAAATCGATTTGCGTTTTCTCTTCAGCCGCCATCTCTCGATTCTCGGCTCGTACATGGCCAGCAAGGCGGAGCTTTTTCCTGTGCTCGAGCTCGTGGGGCAGAAACTCGTTCATCCGGTCGTCGACAAGGTTTTTCCGCTGGCGGAAGCGCGCGCCGCGCACGAACGGCTCGAATCGCGCGAGCAATTTGGGAAGATCGTGCTCAGAGTTTGAGATTGTCATCCCGACCTAGCACACCACCTTTGTGCGATGGTGGTGAGGCCTGCCGGCCGCAGGGAGGGACCTGCTGAGGTTGACATCCTGAGCGAGCCAAGGATCTCGCCTGTCATTGCCGGTGCAATTCGCTGCATTTATTGTTCATAGCTTTGCGCAGCGCACGCGGCCCTGTCCGACATTTCCAGCTAAGCCCTTTGTGGTTAATACCTGTAAAATATAACTCCTTGGCCAAAAACATGCTAGTATCCACTCAGCATTAATCATGTAGTGTCGGTTTTTGTCTTGCATCGATAGAGTTTGTAAGCGGCGGGCCCGCGGAAGAAAGGCTTCTGTTCTAGCACCACTGGAAGGAGGGGTCATGCTCCGAAGTACTTCGATTTGCGTGGCAAAGCTGTTGTTGGGTTTCGCCGTTTTCTGCTTCTTTCTTTGCCCTCTTCCCGCCGTCGCAAGCCCCGTCGGCGTCACCTTCACAGTTAGCGGCTCGAGTGGCGATTGGACGCTGGACTTTTCCGTCACCAATAACGTCAACGCAGGACAGATCGTTTACATCTTTGGCGTCCTCCTGCCTGACCAGGATGTTGTCAATAGCCCGTCGCAATGGGTCAACTTCCTAGCCGTATCGGGCACTTCATACAATCCTTTCATCGACGGTCTTGGCGGGCCAAATGTGACGTTCAACAATCTATGGCACCTTCGCTTTGCATATGTGGGTCCTGCAAATGCGATCGCGTTTGGGAATACGCTCTCAGGTTTTGAAGTCCAGGTGAACACCGTGACTGCACCGACCTCCGTTCAGTGGTTTGCCCTTTCCGTTGACGATACACCAAACCAAAGCTCTCCCTACCTTGGCGGCGGTGAATTCCCCTACGGTCCCGCTAGCTACTGTCTCGGTGCCGGCTACACAAGTTGCCTTCAGGCAGACGAGGAGAATCCCAGTTTTTTCGGCGTTGTTGGTACTACGCCTGAACCTTCATCGCTGCTGCTCCTCGGCACGGGTCTGCTCGGCCTCGGGGCGTTTGTTCGCCGTCGCTTGGCGTGAACCCGCGCCGCGCACGAAGGGCTCGAATCGCGCGAACAATTCGGGAAAATCGTGCTGAAGGTCAACTGACCCCGTGGCGAAGCACGCTCACCAATATCCGTTCGAGCGCGTCCGCTATCGGGCGGTGATTTTTTCTGTCCTCGCCTGCGCATTTATTAGCTTTTTCCTCTCCTTTTTCCTCTCCGTGGCCGCGATCGGCATCACGGATTCCCCGAAATTTCCCCGAGCTGTTGCCCATGTGATTTCGCCCGGAAATATCGCGGTGGGATGGCATGTCAGCGGCAGCTTTTTGCGCGGGCTTGGCGTGACGGTTTGGCGAATGCTCGCGATAAATGTTTTATACTACGCTTCAATTCTGCTTGTTCTGTTTGCACTCTTGCGGAAACACAGAACGCGCCTGCAGACTCGCACGAAATGAGACGCCAGTGGTTTGGGAAAATCGTGCTGAAGGTCTGAGGTTGCCGGCGCGGGTACGCTGATCGCGGTCAAGGGGCGATTGACACCGGCGGGCGCGGGACGTAACCTGAAAAGCGAGCTGGCCAAACGCCGGCGTGGCGAAGTCGCAACGGGCTGGTTTGAATTCTGACTCGTTGTGTCGCGATCCAGAAGATTCAAACTTCCCCGCGACCGACAAAGCGTTTTGGAGAGTTTTCGCCGAGATATGGACCTGTTCGAAGAAATTGTGCGGATGAGGCGCGCGGGACAGCGCGGGGCGCTGGCGACGATCGTGCATACGAACGGCTCGATTCCGAGCTATGAAAGTTCGCGGATGCTGGTGCGCGAAGACGGGTCGATTGCGGGCACGGTTGGCGGCGGATGCGTGGAGGCGGAAGTGTGGGCCGCGGCGAAGGAAGTGATTCGCGAAGAGACGCCGCGCAAGATGACGTTCAATTTGAATCATGAGGCGGCGTACGATGCGGGATTGATTTGCGGCGGGACACTGGAGATTTTCGTCGAACCGATTTTGCCGCAGCCAAAGCTATATTTGTTCGGCGGCGGGCACGTCTCGACGGCGCTGGCGCGTGTGGCGCACCTGGCGGGATTTGGGATCACGGTGGTTGACGACCGAGCGAGTTTTGCAAACGCGGAACGCTTCCCGATGGCCGAAGAAGCGATCACGACATACGAAGAGGCGTTCGAAAAAGTGAAGCCGAATGCGTCGTCGTATCTGGTGATTGTGACGCGCGGACACAAAGACGATATGCGCGTGCTGGAATGGGCCGTGGGCACGGAGGCGCGGTATATCGGAATGATCGGCAGCAAACGTAAAGTGATTTCGGTCTATAAGGCGCTCGAGAAACGAGGAATTCCGGCGGAACAATTTGCGCGTGTGCATGCGCCGGTGGGACTGGAGATTGGGGCGCTGACGCCGGAAGAAATCGCCGTGAGCGTGACGGCGGAGCTCATTGCGATTCGCAGAAACGTTGAACCACAGGTGACGCACAAAGCGGTGCGATGGGACGAAATTCCAGCGCTGAAACACGAATGAAGTGCGCGCCATAGGAACAAGCAGAGGACCGCGAATACCTCGCGCGGACGAAACGCGCGAGAGGAAGTTTTCTTCTACTGGTACTGCTTTTGTCGCGGCTGAAGCCCGCGACCCGCAAAGAACTGTGGTTCGAGTTTTAGATGAGACATTCTGGAGTGCTTCGTTGAATCTCTCCAGGACTGGAGCGGCATCGCGATGATTGCCGTAATCATTCTCTCCGCTGGAGAATCCCGCCGCATGGGCCAGCCCAAGGCGCTCGTTCCCTTCCCGGAGATTCTGATCCAAAAGGAGGCGGAGCGGACGCCAGCGCCTGCCGCTCAGAGGACTTTCCTCGAGCATCTGATCGAAGTGACGCGGCATCCGCGTACGGGGGCTTTGCGGGTCATCGTGGGCCCGCACGCTGCGGAGATTCGCGCGCGAGTGAAGCTCGACGAAGGTACGCTCGTATTCAATCCGGAGTGGCAGCGCGGGCAGCTTTCGTCGCTGCAGGCGGCGATTCGGAGCTTACCGCCGGAAAAAACCGAGGGGATACTGATCTGCCTGGTGGACCATCCCCTGATTTCCGCAGCACTGGTTGCGTCGCTGATCAAGACTTTCGATCGCGACAAGAGTCGAATCGTGATTCCCGCGTACCGGGGGATGCGCGGGCATCCGGTGATTTTCCCGAGTGCGCTTTATGCAGAGCTATTGAATGCGCCGCAAGAAATTGGCGCGCGAGCGGTGGTGCGGGCACACGATGGAGACGTGGTTGAAGTTCCCGTCGAAGAAGAAGGCGTAGTGCTGAATTTGAATGATCCTGAATCGCTGGGGCGAATTGCGAACCAAAGATAGGGAGAATCCGAATGCATTATCTTTTGTTCTATGAAGTCGGCGAGGACTACGTTTCGAAGCGCGCTCCCCATCGGGCGCTGCATCTCGAAATGGCCTGGAAAGCCAGCGAGCGCGGTGAAGTTGTGTTGGGCGGCGCGCTCGCCAATCCGGTCGACGGCGTGGTCATCCTCTTTCAGGGAAATTCTCCCGAAGTTGCGGAGAAGTTTGCCAAAGCCGATCCCTATGTGACGAGCGGCATCGTCAAGCGGTGGTACGTTCGCGAATGGACGACAGTCGCGGGAAAAGACGCTGCTACGCCTGTGAGGCCGAATGCGGCGTCAACCACAAGCGGCAACAGCTAAGCAGGCGGTGCGTTAGAGAGAGAATCGCTTCAGCAATGAGGAGGGATTGATGCCTCGCATGAGCGGCGTCGAACCGAAACAAGCGCCGTGGCACGTTCGACTGATTTACTGGGCTGTGAAGCGGCGGCTGGGACAGGTTTCGGAATCGATGAAGATTCTGGCGCATGATCCGCGCCTGCTGCGGCAGTGGACGCGCATGACGAGATACTCGGAAGCCAAAGGCGAGCTATTGCCGCGGCTGCGGCGGCTGGCAATGCTGAAAACGGCGATGATGGTGGGGTGCCCGTTTTGAATTGACATCCATTCTGCCGTCGGCAGAAAAAACAACGCGATAACCGAAGAGCAGCTTCTGGATCTGGCGCAATTCGAATCGAGCGCGCATTTCACAGAGACGGAGAAAAATGCGCTGCGGCTGACGGTGGCGCTGACGCGGACGCCGGCGAACGTCAGCGATGAACTCTTTGCCGCGTTGCGGAAAGATTTTTCGGAGCGGCAGATTGTGGAACTGACGGCGGCGATTGCGTGGGAAAATTATCGCGCGCGATTCAATCGAACGTTTGGCGTGGAGGCCGCAGGATTCTCGCATGGGAAGTTCTGTCCGCTGCCGGAACGGCCGAACTCTTCCGGACAGCCCGGGTGACGCTGCTGTTGTCCGTGTTTTAGGATGCGGCGCATATGGCAGAGCAAAGTGAAGCGGCGGCGAAACGATATTGCTGCTCGTCGTGGCAGGCGATGTGCTTTTGGGGATGCGCATTCGCGGTGTTCTACGCGATTGGCCTGGCGACGATTTACTTGCTGCGCGTACCGAAATATCAACTGACAGCTCTCTTCGTGGCGCTGGGGCTTGCGTGCGTGGCGAATTTTGCGCGCAACCGAACTTTCCATTGCGTGATCACGGCGCCGTTTTTTCTTTTGATAGCGCTCGTGTTTGCACTGAATGCCAGCGGGATTTGGAGAATTTCTGCATCAGTTGTGTGGACCACAGCTGCGATCGTGACTTGTGTGGCATTTCTGCTTGAGCGGAGACTCGCAGCGTAGATAGAGACGCGGGTCACGACGCGCAGTGCGGTTCCGCAAAACTTCCTAACACAGCTTGGCGAAGAGAGCGGCGAGGGCGTCGGAGGCGAGCTGCGCGCCGTGGTATGTGGCGGGAGGAAGGCCGCCGAGCGAGTCGGAGATTTTTGCGGCGGTGATGGCCCAGGCTTCGTTGAGAGATTTTCCGGCGAGAAGCTCGGTGAGCGCTGAAGCGGAAGCGACGGTCGCGACGCAACCCTGAGCTTTGAAACGCACCGCGGAGATTTTGCCGTCGTCGACGCGAATAGCGAGGCGAAGAACGTCGCCGCAGACGGGATTCGTGACGTCGACAGCAGCAGTGGCGTCGGGAAGATCGCCGGCGTTGCGAGGATTTTTGAAATGATCGATGACGGCGGCGGAATGCATCGTAGAAAGTATGGCAAAGCGAGCGCGCAGATTCAACGCGGCGCTGGCAGCGAGATTCTTGCGTGATGCGTGACTGCAAACACAAATTTCACACGTAGCAGGGCGTCACTCGTGGCGCAAGGCGACCCTGCCTGCGGCAGGCAGGGATGGGTCGACCCGCCTTCGCTAAACACGCGCTTCGGCGGGCAATCACGCATGACGCGAATCCGTTATCGTTCAACCGCTTCCTACTCATACCTGAGGGCTACGATGGGGTCGACTTTCATAGCGCGGCGCGCGGGAATGTAGCAGGCGAAGAGCGCGACGGCGACGAGAACGGCTGCGACAGCGATGAAGGTCAGTGGATCATAGGGCTTCACGCCGAAAGTCAGGCTGGCGACCAATCGCGTGACGCCGAGCGCGGCGACGATGCCAATCGTGAGACCGATCAAAGTGAGCGTGATTCCCTGGCGGATAACCATGCGCAGAACGTGGGCAGGATTGGCACCGAGAGCCATGCGAATGCCGATTTCGTGCGTCTTGCGCGTGACGGAATAAGCCATGGTGCCGTAAAGGCCGATCATCGCCAGCGCGAGAGCGAGCAGCCCGAAGACGGAAGTGAGACGCGCAAAGAGACGCTCCTGAGAGAGCGCATCGCTGGTGCGCGTGGACTGCGTCTTGAGGCCAATCAGCGGAAGATCGGGATCGGCCTGGCTGACGGCGTCGCGCAGCTCGGATATCACGGTTGACGGAGATCCCTGGGTGCGAACCTCGAAGAACATCATGTCGAGCCGCGCCGGATTCTGCGCGTAAGCATAATAAGCCTTGGGCATGAGCTTGGAGTGGGGATCGGTGAGCTCAGCAGGCCTGGCGACGCCGATAATTTCGACAGCGCGCTGAGGATCGAATTTCAAACCCTGCGTGAATCGGCGACCGACAGGATTCTCGCCGGGGAAGAATCTCTTGGCAAAAGTTTCGTCAACGACGGCGACAGTGGGGGAAGCTGCCGTGTCGCTGCGCAGAATGCCACGGCCAAGAATGATGGGAATGCCCATGGTGCGGAAAAAGTCCGGACCGACGTGTTGCGAGCGAACGCTATGATTATCGGATCTTGGCGTGGCACCTTCGGCATACACGGAATTGTTATTGGACCAACCATTGAACGGCGCATATTCGATCAGAGTTGCGGCCCTAACGCCAGGAAGGGACTGTACGCGGTCCAGCAACTGCGAATAGAGATTGACCAAGCGAGTATCATGATAGCCTGCGCGAGTCGGGTCCAGGGCGAAGCTCAGGAGATTCTGCTGGTCAAAGCCGAAGTTATTGTTCTCATAGTTGACAAGGGTGCGAACGAAAAGGCCGGCACCAACCATGAGCACAAGCGAGGCCGCGACCTGCGCGACAATGAGTGATTTACCGAGGCGATGCTTATCGCGCACATCAGAGATGTTCGCGGCGCTATCTTTCATTGCCGAAGCCAATTCGACACGCGTGATACGAAACGCCGGTGCGAGACCGAAGATGACTCCGGTGAGCACGGACGCGACGACCGTAAAGAGCAACACTTTCATGTCCGTGCCAGTATCCAAAACCACGCTGCTGCCGCCGGTGGACATCAGCGCGACCAGCGCGCGCGTTCCCGAAGAGGCAAAGAGCAATCCCAACACGCCGCCGAGAACGGACATCAACACGCTTTCGGTGATCAACTGGCGAATCAGGCGGGCGCGCGAAGCTCCAACAGCCAAGCGGACGCTAATCTCTTTTTTCCGGCCCGTGGCGCGCGCGAGGAGCAAAGTGGCGACGTTTGCGCAGGCGATCAATAGCACGAGGCCGACAGCGAACATGAGAATGTAGAGCGGTTGTCCGGTGCTTTGCTGCAACTGGGGCAAGCCTTGCGTGGCGGACGCGAGGAACATGTGCGGGACTTCGTTGGGCTTGTCCGGGTGCCAATTCGCGGTGACGATTTGATGGAATAAAGTGTCGAGGGCGCTCTGGGCCTGAGCCCGTGTCACGCCATTCTGCAGACGACCCATGACGTTTACGCAAAGCCAATTAGGCGCGGCGAAAACGGAAGTGGCGCCACCACCGGGCTCACTGCTCCACGGGCGCATGTTGGGCTTATCGTCGAAGGGCACCCAAAGGTCAGGCTCGCTTCCGACTTGGACGCCATAAAACGTGGGAGGCATGACGCCGACAACCGAAAACGGGAGGCTATTCAGAGTGACGTTCTGACCGAGGATCGAAGCGCTCTGGGCAAACTGACGCGTCCAGTAGGCGTAACTGATGACGGCGACGCGCGGCGCGCCTGGATCTTCGTCGGCTTCCGTGAGGCCGCGACCAAGAAGCGGAGCGACGCCAAGCGTGGAGAAGTACTGGCCGGAAACCATCATGCCATTGGCGAGGGTGGGCTGGCCATTGATGCCGACAGTGGTGTTCTGGGGATCGAAGCCGAGCGGCGCCCACGCGAAAATGCCGGAAAGCATCTTGTTTTGCTGGAGGAATTCTTCGAACGCGGGATAGGAAAAGGAGTACTTGGAATCCCAGCCGGTCTGGCCGAACTGCGGCGGCCATTTGTTGTCGTCCCATTGAAAGAGAACGAGCTGCTGCGGATTTTTCACAGGCAAGGATTTGAGCATCACGGCGTTGATCAGGCTGAAAATAGCGGTATTCGCACCGATGCCGAGAGCGAGAGTGAGGACGGCGACGGCGGTGAAGCCAGGCGATTTGATGAGAAGCCGAAAAGCGTAGCGCAAATCCTGCCAAAGAGTATTCATTGGATATTTAGAGCACCTCGACAAGTTAGACGAACAAAGAAAACAAATGTAACCGCCGGTGACGGACAACTTTCGAGAATATGCCCCGCCTTGGTTCGTTTGCACATGGCAGCACGACTATTCATATCGAAGCGCGACCATCGGATCCGTGCGCATGGCACGGCGCGCGGGAATGTAACAAGCGAAGAGCGCGACGGCGATAAGCGCAGCGGCCACGAGAATAAATGTTGCGGGGTCGGCAGCTGAAACGCCGAAAAGCAGACTGGACATGAGGCGTGTCAGAGCGAGCGCAGCGATGATGCCGACCAAAACGCCGATGCCAACAAGCTTTGCTCCCTGCCCCAAGACAAGATGCAGGACATCTCTTTGTTGTGCGCCGAGCGCGACGCGAATGCCGATCTCGCGTGTGCGCTGCGTGACGACGTAGGCCATGACCCCGTAAAGGCCGACAGCGGCGAGAACCAACGCCAGAGCAGCGAAAATTCCGAGCAGAGTCGCGGCCAAGCGCGGCTGGGCAAGAGACTGGGAGATCAGATCTTCAAATGGCGCAATCCTCGAAACGGGAATCTGAGAGTCCACGGAATGAATCGCGGAGACGATGGGCTTCGCAGAGTTTGCCGGAGCGGCCTCGGTGCGAACAACCAAACTGATCGGCAAGCCGGGAAGAAACTGAGCGGCATCCGACGGATTCATCGCGCTCATGCAGACATACACAGAGGGCCTCGGAGGCTGGGCGGGACCGAACTGATGCTCGTCGCCAGCGACACCGACGATGCGGAGCCAGGGATGAACTCCATCCCAAAGATTCACGCTTTGGCCGATGGGGTCCTGATTGAGAAAATACTCTTCTGCGAACGCGCGATTGACAACAGCGACGAGAGCTCCGGTTGCGTCGTCGTCATCGGAGAGATCCCGGCCGCGAAGAATGGGAACGTGCATGGTGGTGAGATAGCCTGCGCTGACGAGGCGCCACTCAGCAACCGGTTCGTCTCCCGGCTTAGGCAGGGGCCGACCTTGAATCTTAAAGTCGCCATTGATATTCAGGCCAGAGAAAGGGAGGTACACAATGCTACTGGCGGAGACGATTCCAGGCAGCGCCTTGATGTGGCCGAGCATTTCATGCACCGAAGCGAAGCGCGTGGGAACCTGGGCCACGGTGGTGCTCGGGAGATACAGCTCCATGGTGAGGACATTATGAGGATCGAATCCCGGCGAGACATGAAGAAGCGAGGAGAAGGAACGGAGCATCAGCCCTCCTCCGATAAGGAGCAACATAGCCGTGGCGATTTCAAAAGCGACGAGGAAGCTCTTGAAACGCGACATGCCGCCTGCGGAGCCGGAGCGTTCTCCGGCTTCCTTCAATGTGACACCTAAATCGACGCGGCCGGACTGGAGGGCAGGCACGAGTCCAAAAAGAAGACCGGTAAGCAACGAGAGCGCGGCGGTGAAGAGCAGGACATGTGAGCCGATTTGGATCGAGCCGGCAGTTTGGAGCATGTTTGCCGGCGCGATGGAAAGCAAGGCTGGAGTGGCGCCATACGCGAATACAAGCCCCAAAACGGCGCCAACGACTGCAAGTATCACGCTTTCCGTGAGCAACTGACGAACAATGCGGCCATGGCTCGCTCCCAGAGCAGCGCGAAGGGCCATCTCCTTGCGCCGTGTGGTGCCACGCGCGAGCAAGAGATTGGCAACGTTCACGCAAGCGATGAGGAGTACGAAGCCGACGGCGGCAAGAAGGGTTAGGAGTGCAGGACGAATATTGCGAACGCGAAGGTCTTGAAGTGAATCCGTGCGAATGCCGCGCTTGGCATTTGTGTCGGGATATTGCGTCCGGAGGCGCGCGGCGATGGTGTCCATGTCCGCAGCCGCTGCGGCAAGCGAGACATCTGATTTAAGCCTGCCAATAACGCTGAGCGAATGGCTGCCGCGATCCTGGAGAATCGGATTATCCGGAGTGAGCGACGTCCAGAGTTCTTCGTCCTGAAGAGGAGCGAAGCCGGGAGAAGTGACGCCCGCGACGGTGTAGACCTGTCCGCTGAGCTCCAGGGTTTTGCCCACAATATTAGGGTCCGCGCCGAAAACGCGACGCCAGAGACCGTTGCTTAGCACCGCGACGCGCGAGCCGGCATTGAAGTCACTGCTGTTGAACAACCGTCCGAGGGCCGGTCGTGCATTGAGCATGCCGAAGAAATCGGCGGAGACATCCATGTTGCGAAGACGCTGCGGCTCGCCTGAGCCGGTGAGATTCAGACCATCTTCAAACCAAGCGGCGAGGCCGGAGAAAGAGTGATTTTGAGTGCGCCAGTCATTGAAATCGGGGCCAGAGACCGAGCCATAGCCCTTCCCTGAAAGGGTCAAGGTTTCGTGAAGCTGGACGAGCTGCTGCGGCTGCGGATACGGAAGAGGCTGGAGCAGAACACCGTTGACGACGGTGAAGATGGCAGTGTTGGCGCCGATACCGAGGGCGAGCGTGAGGACGGCGATCAGCGTGAAGCCAGGAGACTTGATGAGAATTCGAAAGGCATAGCGCAAATCCTGCCAAAGTGTTGTCATGACATTCTCCGAAGGAGATTGTAGAAGCCGACCGCCGACGACCGGTCACAACAGCAAATACAAAATCGGAAAATCGAGGGCTTATTCATAACGCAGCGCCACCATGGGATCCGTGCGCATGGCGCGGCGCGCAGGAATGTAGCAAGCCAGGAGCGCAACGCCGAGCAGGAGAATCGCGACGGCGACAAACGTGAGCGGATCGGTGGCGCTGACGCCGAAAAGTTCACTCGAAAGCGCGCGCGTCAAGGCGAAGGATGCGGCCAGCCCGACAGCGAGGCCGATCAGAGCAAGCTCCAGCCCCTGGCGCAAGACAAGTCGCAAAACGTCGCGCGGCTCGGCGCCGAGCGCCATACGAATGCCGATTTCGTGAGTGCGCTGGCGCGTGATGTAAGCCAAGACGCCATAGATTCCGATTCCGGCAAGGACGAGCGCAAGAACTCCAAAGCCGCCGACGAAAACACCGGCGAGGCGTCGCGTGGTGGTATTCAACTGGATGCGCGAATCGAGAGTGGTGAGATCGAAAAGGGGCATGTCCGCGTCCAGCGAATGGACTGCATTCTGAACGGGCGTGACCAAGGCAAGGGGATCGCCGGAAACGCGCACGTAAATGGCGGCGCGGCGGTCGTAGTCCTGGAAGATTGGAAGATACATGAAGGGCTGCGGTTTCTGGCCAATGGAATTGTAATCACTGTCCTGTGCGACACCAACGACGGTGAACCAAGTACCGGTAGCCTCGAACTTTTCGCCGATAGGTTCGCTATGCGGCCAATAACGACGTGCGAATGTTTCGTTCACGATTGCGACGGGCTGTGAACCGCTGATGTCCGCGGGAGTGAATTCGCGGCCAGCGACCAGAGGAGTTTGCATAGTTCGCAGAAAGTTGGGGCCGACGTCTGCGTACTGAACTTCCATGGATTCGTGACGCTGAGGAACGTAGCCCTGGACCTGAACGCCATAGGTGGATTGATCGAACCCGAGGGGAATCCAGCCGGAAATCGTGGCGGATTCGACGCCGGGAATGGTTTGGAGCTTGTCGTAGAGATGGCGATGAAATTGAGTGCCGGAGGTTTTGTCGTAGCCGAGGCCGGAGAGGTCATAGTCATAGAGCAGAACATTATGAGGATTGAAGCCGGGATTGAATTGCTGCGCCTGGCGGACGCTGCGAATGAAAAGCCCGGCGCAGACGAGGAGCAAGAGCGACATGGCGATTTGCGCAATGACGAGAACGCTGGAGAGTCGCGCTCGGTGCATTCCGCCGGAAGCGCTGCTTGCTTCTTCCTTCAGAACGCTCACTGGTTCAAGACTTGAAGAGCGAAACGCGGGCAAAACGCCGAAAATGATTCCGGTCAAAATCGAAATGACCAACGTGGCGAAGAGTACGGTGCGGTCCGTGTTCACGGTCATAGTGAGCGGAATCTCCGCGACGGGAGGTATGAAGTCGCCGAGCGCGCCGGCAGTCCACAAAGTGAACAGCATAGCGACGCAGCCTCCGCAGAAGGCGAGAATGAGGCTTTCGGCAAGCAACTGGCGAACAAGACGCCAGCGCGTCGCACCGATGGAGAGACGAATGGCCATTTCGCGGCGGCGCGCCACAGAGCGCACGAGCAAAAGATTGGCGACATTCGCGCAGGCGAGAAGAAGCACAACTCCGGAGATACCGAGCAAAATAAACAGAATCGTATGGAGGTAATAATTCGCGCCAAAGGGGGCTCGCCAAAGCGGACTGGCAAGAATGTTGATGTTGCCTTGATGCTGCTTCGGAAATTGCGCCGCGATTCCGTGCATGAGGACGTTGAGATCGGCCTGGGCGCGGTCCGCGGTAACCCCGGGCTTCAGGTGAGCGATGCAGAATAGCCAGTTGGTGCTGCGATCGTGAAGAAGAAAATCGGCGGTGCTGCTGCTGTAGAAATCGGTGACCTGCATGAGCGGGACCCACAAGTCATAGCTGAGGCCAGTTTGCGTGCCAACAAAGCCGCGCGGCGCGACGCCGACAATTTGCAGAGGATGGCGATCGAGCTCAATGGTACTGCCGATGACGGAAGGATCGCCTCCAAAGCGCGTTTGCCAGAGACGATAGCTGATGACGACGACGGGCGCGCCACCGGGTTTTGTGTCTTCCGAGGGGAGAAAACCGCGGCCGAGGACGGGATGAACTCCCAGAGCATCAAAATAATTCGCCGACGCCAAAATACCCCAACGACGTTCCGGTTTAGCGTTGGAGGTGAGGCTCATCGTTGTGTTGGAGAAGGCGGTAAAACTGGTGAGAGCGCCATTGCGGTCGCGGAGATCCAAGTAGTCAGGATAAGAGAGGGGATTTTGGTTGCGCCCGCCATCAATGGTTACGGCTACCCATTGGTCAGTATGCTTCACGCCGGGGATGGGATTGAGAATCGTGGAATTGATCCAACTGAAAATCGTGGAATTTGCGCCGATGCCGAGCGCCAGCGTGAGAATTGCAATGATCGAGAAGCCCGGGGATTTACGAAGGACGCGCAAGCCGTAACGAAAATCTTGAACGAACGCATTCATCAGGCTCACCTCCGCGACTTAGCGACTCTAATGGCAAACAAACATCCAAACCGAAGAAAGTCAAGATGAATGCACGCAAGGACTTAAGTGGGAAACCTGAAGATGAGACTGAGACGAGTGTCCGATATTGGGACGAGATGTCGCCGGAGCGGACAATATTCGATATAGCAGAATACTGACCATCGCGCGAATGCACGACATCGGGACGAGAGGTCTTGCGTGAGCGAGATGACCGGCTGGTAATTGGTCTGTTTGAATTTCCAATTCCTGCGGGACAAACGAAAAAATTCGAACGGGCGCGCGGCGGGTTAAATCACTTGACTGCCAATAGCTTAAAAGTGTCTAATTAGCCTTCGCCCACCCTCGGCCCCGGATGCATCCTATAACTTGGGGCAAATCTGATCGGATCCCCAGAAGGAGTCTACTCAAGATGACGAAGTTGAAAGCTCTTGTTCTCGTTCCTGTTTTCGCGATGTTGGTGGCGCTGGTATCCGCAGTACCGGCATTCGCTCAGGACGGGAAGCTGAAAATCAAGGTAAGTCCGAAGCAAGCATATGTCTTTGTGGATGGAAACGCCATACGGGAAGGCAGTCATACGATGACGCTATCGGCCGGGAAGCATACGATAGGCGTCTATAACTACGGCTATACGTCGCAGACTCAGGAAGTGGATGTTGTGCAAGGAAAAACCACGAATCTGAGCGTGACGCTGCAGAAAGCGGGCGGCGATGTATCCGGGCCGTTCGGATTCATCGAGATCAAGGGAGATCCGCGGGCCGCTGTGCTGCTGAACGGCAAAACGCCTGACTATTTCGTCGGGCACGTGGACGAAATGAATTTCAACTGGCTGTTCTGGCATCAGAGGCTGCTCGTGCGTGCGGGAACGTATCAAGTGACCGTGACGCGAAATGGCAAGATGATCTGGTCCGGCCCGGTAGATGTGAAAGCCGGCGAGGAAGTGACACTTCACCTCAACGACGGCAAGAGCGACACGCACAAGTGGGATGAGGGCAACAAAATGGGAGCGCAGCCGCGATTCAAAGCGGGAATAGCCAGCGCGACCATCGCCATCGCGCCCGTGAGCGGTTCATTCTCTGCGGGGCAGACACAAATCAATTGCGGCGATTCCTCGCAATTGACGTGGAGTTCGACAGATGCCGTGGACGTGAACATCAGCGAAATCGGCAAAGTGGATGCGAGCGGAAGCAAGACCGTCAGTCCCACGAAGACGACGACTTACAACTTCTCCGCGTCTGGACCCGGCGGCATCGTAACGAGCAGCCAGACGATTAATGTGAACATCCAGCCCACGGCAACGCTCACGCTGAATCCGACGGAAGTGAGATATCACAAGGTCGGAGACAAGGTGAAAGAAGATGGAACGGCGACGCTAAGCTGGACTTCGTCGAATGCCAGCCAAGTGAGCATCGATCCGATTGGGAGCGTGCAAACCAGCGGCAGCCAGACGCTCACTGCGCAACCGAAACAGCAGAGCATCGGGCCGATTGATGAGAATCAAACGTACACGATGACGGCGACGAACGTCTGCGGCGGCAGTGCGACGCAAACGGCGACGCTGCACATCACGGGATCCATCGATCCGATGCCGGTGGTGACACTGCAGAGCGTCTTTTATTCGACGGCGTATCCGGTGAAAGAGCATCCAGACGTCGGACTGGTGAAGAGCGAGGAGCAATCGCTGGACACCGTGGCGGCGACATTCAAAAAGTACCTGGACTACGACGACACGGCGAGACTGGTTGTGGTGGGACACGCGGACGTGCGCGGCTCCTCACCTTACAACGAAGCTCTCAGCCAGCGGCGCGCGGATCGCGTCCGGGATTACCTCGTTTCGCAGGGAATTTCCGCAGACAAGATCGAGACGCGTGCGGAAGGCAAAGAGCGGCAGCTTGACCGCAGCGAAGTCACACAACTGCAACAGCAGGACCCGGCCGCTCCGGAAAAGTGGATGATGCATCGCGACCGCGACACATGGCTCGCGTATAACCGGCGCGTGGATATCATCCTGCAACCGACGGGTCAGGAGTCCACGAAGTATTATCCGAATGGCGCTCCCGAAGCGCGAATCTTGTTTCAGGTACCGAAGCCGAGCCTGAGCAAAGTCCGCGAAGCGGAGAGCGGCATGATGGCGCCGGAAGAGCCGATGCACAAGACGCATCGGCATGCGGCAGCGCAAAAACCGGCGAAACCGCAATCGAAATAACCAGCACGCCGAACGTCCGGGAATTGGGATTTCTCGGCTGAACGGCGTAAAGCGAAAGGGCCTGCACCGGAAACAGTGCAGGCCCTTTTTTACGGCTGGATTTTTGTCACGCTGCGGTGTCAGGCGCCAGCCGTGGCGGATCGATAGCCAACTCGTGAGGCCCTCTTGAGCGCTTCGATCCCTTCGGCTGTGGACATGAGCGGCGTGGTTTTGACGTTCTTGCAGGCGCCGCCCGCAGAGAAGGCGATAGAAATTGCGGCGGCTGCGACATTGTCCGGCAACTCGGCGATACATACGACGTCGCAATCGCCGAACGCGAACCAGCCTTCCTGAATTTTTCCACCGAGATTTTCAATGGCTGGACGAACCGCTTCGATGCGGTCCTGCGGATTTTTGATAAGGGCCTGCCAAGCTTGCTCTGTGTAACTTACTTGAATCAGGTAATGAGGCATGATGTCTCCTTTCGTGAGACGGGATGGGGAGTATCTCGTGCGGCGGATGTTGGCACCGCATGAAGACGAAGTCAAACGAAAGCTGTGGTTGTGCCGATAGGACGAGGCCGATAGAATCAAAAGCTTCGATGATAACAAGCGCAAACGATTTTCGGCCGCGGATTGTGTCGCTGGCGCCGAGCGTCACTTCGATTTTGATGGCGCTGAGAGCGCGGCGAAATTTAGTTGCAGTGAGCCGCTGGTGCAAAGACGTCGCGGATGTGAAGGGCTTGCCGGAAATGGGCGACTGCTGGTCGCTGGGAAGTGATGGCGATCTAGCCGAGATCATGAAATTGCGACCGGCGCTGATTGTCGGCTCGGTGCCATTCAAGACGGAGACGGTGCAAAAGATTTTGTCGCTGCCAGTTCCCTTCCTCGCATTGAACCCACGCAGCCTGGCGGACGTCGAGGCGGACATCCGCGCACTGGGGAGCGTGTCGGGAACGAGCCGGCAAGCTGACGCGTTGGTGCGCGAGATGCGGCGGAGATTTAAGAGAGTCGCGACGATGGCGAAAAAAACGAAGACGCGGCCGCGCGTTTACTGCGAGGCATGGCCGAACCCGCGGATCAGTTCCCCGCCGTGGGTTGCGGAGCTGGTGGAAATCGCGGGCGGAGCGATGGTGGTTCCCGCGGGGCAGAAAGTTTCGGATGAAGAAGTCGCGCGGGCGAAGCCTGAGGTGATTGTGCTGGCGTGGACGGCGACCGGCGGAAGGTCGAAGCCGGAACAGGCGCTGGCAAATCCCGCCTGGCAAAGTGTGCCGGCGGTTCGCGAAAGGCGCGTTTTCGCGATACGCGATGAATTACTGAACACTCCCGGTCCGCCACTTGCATGCGGCGCGGAGGAATTGCTGCGCTTGCTGCACCCGGAATTGAGCGCGGCAGGAAAGACGAAGAGCCGGATCAAACGAGCACACGGGCGATGAACTCAACGAAAGCTCAAGATGGAAATTGAAAAAGGGAAAGTGCATGCTCCGGAGATTGGCGCAACGTGGCTCAATTCGGAACCGCTCGAATTGCGAGGACTGCGCGGGCGCGTGGTGCTTGTCGATTTCTGGGATTACACGTGCGTGAATTGCTTGCGCACGCTGCCCTACCTTGCGGAATGGCACAAGCGATACGCGGCGTCGGGCCTGACGATTATCGGCGTGCATACGCCGGAGTTTTCGTTTGCGGCAAACGAGAGATTCGTGCGCGCGGCGGTGGAGCGGTTTGGGATTCGTTATCCTGTGGTTCTCGACAATGGCTATGCGATTTGGCACGCGTACGCGAACCGCTACTGGCCGGCGAAATATTTGATCGATAAAGACGGGTACATTCGATTTTTTCATTTCGGCGAAGGCGATTACGGCGAAACAGAAGGAGCTATCCAGACGCTGCTGCGCGAGGTTAATCCGACCGCGCAGTTTCCCGCCGTAATGGAGCCGGTCCGCGACACGGATAGGCCGGGAGCGGTCTGCTACAACGCGACGCCGGAACTCTACTTCGGGAACAAACGCGGGAAGCTGGGCAATGAATCGGGCTTCCTGCATGCAAACGAGAGCGCTGCGGGCGAATACAAGCTGCCGGAAAAGATCGATGCGAACACGATTTATCTCTCGGGACCGTGGATAAGCAGCGAGGAAATGGCGCGTTCCGTGTCTGGCGGAGGCGCACCTGCTTCTGTGCTGCTTTTTTACACAGGCAAGGAAGTGAATCTTGTCGCGGCGCCGAATGGGCAGCCACTCACGCTTGAACTATTGCATGGCGGCGAACCGCTTGCGGAAAACGAAATGGGCGAAGATGTGACGCGCGACGCGGCAGGACGAACCCTTGTCGCCATTGACTCCCCACGAATGTACAACCTGGTGCGCAATCCAGGGATGAAACAGAAATTGCTGCAACTTGTGGCGCGCGAGGCGGGGCTGGAATGCTACGCGTTTACATTCACAACGTGCACAGCGCAGGATGATCCGCCATGGTAGTGGTGGCGGCAATCATTGTCTCCGATGGGCGCGTCCTGGCATGCCAGCGCAGCCGCAAAGGCAAGTTCCCGTTGAAATGGGAATTTCCGGGCGGAAAAACGCAAGAGGGAGAAACGACGGAGGCCGCGCTCGAGCGGGAAGTGCGCGAGGAATTGAACGTTCTGGCGACAATCGGCGCGGAGATTTATCGGACGCGGCACAAGTACGCGGAGATGCGGGATGAAGTCGAATTGATCTTCTTCGCCGCGCAAATCGGCGCACAGACGATAGAAAATTGTGTTTTTGAGAGCGTCGCATGGGTAGAACCGGAAAAATTGCCGGAATTGGATTTTCTGGAAGCTGACCGCGAACTCATCAGAAAGCTTTCGCGAGGTGAATTACCAATTCTTGCAGACCAGTGCGCCGAAACGAAACCAGAATCGCGGGAAACGCGAGGCCCAAATTCCGCGTCACAGTAATTATACTGCGGCCTCATCGCGAATGATTCGTGTTATAGTACGTTTCTTAATTTCAATCCGAACCAAGGGCCGATAGGAGAAGCAATGGCATCCAAAAGTGGCCGGGCCGTGGCCGAACTCGAAACCGAAAAGAGCGAGAACGGCCGTGAACTGATGCTGGGACTGTACCAGATGCTGGTGAAGTGCCGGATGTGCGATGAAAAAGCGCGCATTCTTTTTCGCCAGGGCAAATATGCGGGCAATTTCTACTCGGGCGTAGGGCAGGAAGCGGCGGAAGTTGGCGCAGCGTATAGCCTGCGCGAAGATGACTGGATTGCGCCGTCGCATCGCGACTGGACGGCAAACATCATCAAGGGCGCGCCGCTGAAACTCTGCTTCGCGCAGCTTTTCGGCAAAGCGACCAGCCCCGATCGCGGGAAATCGACTCCGGCGCACATGGGCTATCCGCCGATTCACACGATTACACCGGCGAGCAGCATCGCGGGACAACTCGCGGTTGGAACGGGCGTGGCGTTTGGATTGAAGAGGCTAGGACGAGACACGGTGGTTGTCTCGTTTTTTGGCGACGGCGCGACAAGCCTCGGCGGCTTTCACGAAGCGCTGAATTTCGCCGGCGTGCATCGGCTGCCGATCATTTACGTTTGCCAGAATAACCTCTGGGCGGAATCCGTGCCGCTGCGGCTGCAAACGGCGCTGACGGATTTGTCGGATCGCGCGAAGGCTTATGGATTCCCCGGCGTTTCCGTGGACGGCAACGACGTGATGGCCGTTTACGACGCGGCGACGAAGGCGATTGCACGAGCGCGTTCGGGGGAAGGGCCGACGTTCATCGAATGCAAGACATACCGTTGGTATGGGCACTCGGAGATCGATCCGGCGAAATATCGCACCAAAGAAGAAGTTGAAGCATGGAAGAAGCGCGATCCGCTGGTGCTCTTCGAAAAAGTTCTCCGCGACAAGAAATTCCTCACCGATGAATTGAAGGACAAGATCGCAAAAGGAATCACGCAGGAAATCAACGAGGCGGTGGAATTCGCCGAACAAAGCCCGTATCCGGACGCTTCCGAGCTGAAGGATCACATCTGGGCGCAGGAATAAAGGGGACCGCGAAAACATGGCACGTACTCTGACAATGATCGAAGCCATCACGGAAGCGATGGCGCAGGAGATGGAGCGCGACGAGCGCGTCTTCGTGATGGGCGAAGACATCGGACTTTCCGGCGGCGTGTTCAAGGCCACGGCGGGGCTCTATGACAAATTCGGCGAGGAGCGCGTGCTGGATACGCCGCTCGCCGAGGGAAACATCATCGCGTCGGCGGTGGGAGCCTCGATGGTGGGGTTGCGGCCGATTGCGGAAATTCAATTCGCAGATTTCATTACGCCGGCGATGGAGTCGATCGTGCAGCAGGCTTCGAAGATTCGTTATCGCAGCGCAGGCGGTTACGGCTGTTCGCTGACGGTGCGCATCTGCTGCGGCGGCGGAACGGGCGGCGGACTTTACCACTCGCAGGAAAATGCGGCGTGGTTCGTGCATGAACCAGGATTGAAGGTTGTGATGCCGTCGACGCCGTATGACGCGAAGGGACTGCTGCTGGCGGCGATTCGCGATCCGAACCCGGTGCTCTACTTCGAGCACAAGAAGCTCTATCGCACGGCCAAAGGCGACGTGCCCGAAGGCGACTATACGGTGCCGATTGGCAAAGCGGAAACACGGCGGCAGGGCCGCGACATGACTGTGGTGACATACGGTTACATGACTCCGTTGTGTCTGGAAGCAGCAGAGCAGATGTCGAAAAGCGGCGTCGAAGCCGAAGTCATCGATCTGCGGACGCTCTCGCCGTTGGATCGAGATACGGTGCTCGAATCGGTCCGACGCACGAATAAGTGCCTGATCGTGCATGAAGACAAGCGGACGCTCGGCATCGGCGGAGAGATTTCTGCGATTATTGCCGAGGAAGCATTCGAAGATCTCGATGGGCCAATTGTACGCATCACAGGGCCGGATGTGCCGGCGATTCCGTTCGCGCCGCCGCTTGAACACGCGTGGATGGTCAATACCGAAAAGATTGTCGCGGGAATGCAGAAGCTCGCAGCGTACTGAAGTAACTGCAGAATTATTTGCGCGCGAGGACTGCAGAGATGACTATTCTGCTTTATCCTCGCGGTCTTCGTGGAACTCGAACCGTCCAAGCGCGGTTTGACAGGAATTCTCGCCTCGGCTGCCTTGCGAACGCTCTCGCAATTCGGCACAAACCAAATCGAATTGGATAAAATTATGGCAAACCTTCCCGAGATCATCACTTTAGCTTCAGAGTCGTCCACGAAACTGAGTTACGACAACCATCCCCTTGCGCGCGTTAACGATCACGTCGTTCGCATCAGCGTGATGACGCAGCCATACCACTGGCATTCGCATCCGAATTCCGACGAGACTTTCCTGTCGGTCGAAGGACGCCTGAAAATCGAGTTCGAAAACGGATCGCTAGAGATCGGTCCGGGGCAGATGGCGACAGTGCCCAGAGGGGTTCGGCATCGGACCTTACCTGTGGGCGCGCGATCTGTGAATCTCACGTTTGAATTGGACAAAGCCGAGACGGTCGCGGATTAACACGCCGGTGAGTGCCGAAAGTGACTAGTTATGGCGTCAAACGCGAACATTCGACGCCTCGCTGTTTCTAAATATCCAAAAACAGGCAAAGGGCGTATGAGGGGCATGATGGGCGACTCGAAATTTCCAGCGATGCATTCAACCGTTGCTGTGATTTTCACATTGATCGTATGCACTTCGTACGCCTTTGGGCAAGCGCAAGCGACCGGACCGCACACGACCGTGACACTGCTTGCGAACAGCCGCACGGTGGCTCCGGGGCAGACGTTTCTGACTGGACTGCAATTCAAGATGGAAAAGGGCTGGCACGTGTATTGGCAGAACCCGGGAGATTCGGGCGAGCCGCCAAGGATTCAATGGCAATTGCCGGCGGGATTTCGTGCAGGAGCGATTGAGTGGCCCGCGCCGAAGAAATTGGTTGCGCCTTCGATTGTAGATTATGGATACGAAAACGGAGTGCTGCTGATGATTCCGGTGAGCGTCTCCGGAAACTTGAGAGGCGACGCGACTGGCACGATTAGCGCGAAAGTTGACTGGCTCGTATGCCGCGAAATGTGCATCCCGGGGAAAGCACAATTGTCCATCGCGCTGCCAGTGAAGACGATTCGATCTGCAAGCGAGGGCGGAACGCCGACAGCGGCGCTCTTTCGCGAAGCGCGCCGGCGAATTCCTTCGAAGGCGCCAGCGGACTGGAAGCTCTTCGCCATATCGGAGAAAAATGATTTCGTACTGACGGTCGAAACGGGCACGCCGGAAGGCGTGGCAACGTTCTTCCCGCTAGAAACAGAACAGATCGACAATGACGCATCGCAGGCGGAGACACCTTTTGCGCAAGGATTGCGTCTAAGACTGAGGAAATCGGATGGTCTGCTAAAGCCGATCACGCAATTGCGCGGCGTGCTGGAACTCAGCGCGGGACGCGCATACGAGATCGCGGCTTTGGTTCGCGCGGCAAGATAACGACGAAGTAGCAAATCTGAGGCGAGGAGGAGAATCATGGCGAAGAAATGGATGAGGGGCGTGGCTCTCTTTGCGGTGCTGGCGATGGCCGCGACCATCGCACGGGCGGCGCGCGTTGGCGAGCAGGCGCCGGATTTCACGGCCACGGACTCGAACGGCCAGGTACACCATCTCTCGGATTATCGCGGGAAATTCGTGGTTCTCGAATGGACGAACCGCGGCTGCCCCTACACGCGGAAACACTACGAAAGCGGCAACATGCAGCGGCTGCAGCAAGAGTGGACAGCGAAGGGAGTCATCTGGCTGACTGTTCTTTCGTCGGCTCCTGGGAAACAGGGCTACATGACAGCTGCCGACGAAAATGCGTACCTCAAGCAAATGAACGCGCATCCGACGGCGGCGCTGCTTGACCCAACGGGCGCGCTCGGGCATCTCTATGACGCGAAGACGAGTCCGGATATGTACATCATCAATCCGCAGGGAACGTTGATCTACGACGGCGCGATCGACGACCGGCCGACGACGGACATTGCGGACGTTCAGGGCGCCAAGAATTATGTGAGCGAGGCACTGCAAGAAGCGATGGGCGGGAAGCAAGTGAGCGATCCCGTGACGCGGCCGTATGGATGCTCCGTGAAATACGCCGGCGGAGAATAAACCAAACTAAGGTGAATTTTTCAGGTTTCAAGCGGCGCTGATTCTTTCCGGGCGCCGCTTTTTGTTTATGTGAGGCTGCGGCCGCCGTCGACGGCGAGAATCTGGCCAGTAACGAAATCCGAAGAAACAAAATAAAACACAGCATCGGCGATGTCCGAGCCTTTGCCGGTGCGGTGCAGCGGCGCGCGGCGAACGTAGTCTTCGTCGGGACCTTCGCCGGGAAACTGAATCGTGCCGGGCGCGACGCTATTGACGAGGATTTCCGGCGCGAGGGCGCGAGCGAGGCAGCGCGTCAGCATGATGACGCCGGCCTTCGAAACGCAATAGTGCGTGAACTTCGGCCACGGGAGCATTCCGCCGAGCGACGAAATATTGACGATGTGGCCGCGGCCATTGCGCTTCAGGAGCGGCGCGGCGGCTTGCGCGCAAAGGAATTGCGCCTTCAGATTCGTGGCCATGATGTTGTCCCATTGCTCTTCGGTGATGTCGAGAAAGTCTGCTTCGAAAAACATTCCGGCGTTGTTTACGAGAATGTCGAGGCGCGAAAATTCTCGCTCGATGGTTTGAAACATGCGCTGGACATCCTGTTTCTTAGAAACATTCGCGGGGATGGCCAGCGCGCGGCGACCCAGCTTGCGGATCTCGGAGGCGAGGCTCTCGGCTTCCATCTGCGAGGAAGCATAATTGATGACGATGTCGGCGCCTTCCGCGGCGAGTTTCTCGATGATGCTGCGGCCGATGCGTTTTGCGCCGCCGGTGATGAGCGCGACTTGTCCAGCAAGGGGTTTTTCTGACATGGGACCTCCTCGTCGAATGCACCATCATCGCACGGAAATGACGAAGCCGCTCGCGGCGAACAGTTTTGACGCAGCGAAACGGCAGAAGATAGAATTGGCAGTGTTGGGAAACCGGGAGGCGGAATGAAACTCGATTTGCTGGCGATTGCGGCGCATCCGGATGACGTCGAGCTGACGTGCGGCGGCACACTGATTAAAATGGGACAAAAGGGATACAAAACCGGCGTGCTCGATTTGACGCGCGGTGAAATGGGGACGCGCGGAACTCCGGAGACGCGTCTGCATGAAGCGGCGCGAGCTGCGAAGATTATGGGACTGAAGATGCGCGCGAATCTGGGATTGCCGGATGCGCGGCTCGAAGTCAACGAGCGATACAAGTTTGCAGTTGCGGCAAAGATCCGCGAATGGCAGCCGCACACGATGATTTTGCCCTACTGGGAGGGACGCCATCCGGATCACTACACGGCGGCGCGGCTGGCTTATGAGGGCTGCTTCCTCGCCGGGCTGAAACAGCTCGCGCTTTCGGGCGAGGCGTTCCGGCCGTTCAAGATTCTCTATTCGACAACTTACGACGAAACCGTGCGGCCATCGTTTGCCGTGGATATCACAGCGCAATTCGAGCGGCGGCGGCAGGCGATCTTGGCGTACGAATCGCAGTTTCGCCTCAAGAAGCGGGAGCGCAATGCGAAAGTGCACATACCGCTCGATGAGCTTGAGAACCGGGTGAATTTGACGTCGCGGTACTACGGGCGAATGATCGGCGTGCAATATGCAGAGCCGTTTCTGGTGCGCGAAGTGATGCAGATTGAAGACGTTGTAAAGATGCCGGTGCGGTCGGTTTAGCGGAGAGTCGGATCCAGGGGTGTCAGAACTCTTCTGACTCCTGAGAGAAGCGAAAGCCGGCGAGCGTCTGGGAACCGCCCGCAAGACTCACACGGATGCGGAGCGGAGCGTCGGTCTCAGATCCGGCCTTGCGAAGGACGGCAAATGTCGCGAGGGCCTCGTTATAGACCTTTGTCACGAGGTAGGAATCACCCGTGTCGTCCTTCTTCCAAACCTGGCCAATTTGTATCTTCTTGATCGGCATGCCGAGGAATAAACCACTGTAGACAGAATGGCGGGCAGCGTCAATAGAACTTGGCCCGTGAGGTTCTGTAGGATTCACCCTGTTCTGGGAGCAGGTGAAATTGGCAGCCGCGGCAACCTCCCCCGCCCGGGGAGGACAAGAAACTCTTTCCGGGCAACACGCATCGAAGGAATTAACCGCGAATCCTGGGTCGGGTGTATAATTGCGGTATAGTTAGGGGGCACGAGAAATGAAAAAGACCTCCGCCAGTATTGCAGTTTTCCTCTTGGCCGTAACGATGGCCGCGCCGGCCGTTTTCGCTCAATCGGACACGGTGAAGCAGGGCACGGAATCGGATGTGAATGCCATCGGCAACCGCAAGGTCGGCCACGGCCCGGATATGTATTCCATCCAGCACGAAATTGCGCTGGGCAAACAGCTTTCCATGGAGATTGAAAAGTCCTCCAAGCTCATAACAGACCCTGTGGTCGTCGCCTATGTGAACAAAGTCGGCCAGAACCTCGTGCGGAACTCCGACGCGCAAGTGCCGTTCACGATCAAGGTGATTGATGACGAACACTTCAATGCGTTCGCGCTGCCCGGCGGATTTTTTTACGTCAATACGGGCGTAATCCTGCACGCGGACGAGGAAGCCGAGCTGGCCGCGGTGATGGGACATGAAATCGCGCACGTCTGCGCGCGCCATGAAACGCGAAATGCCACGAAAGCAAACATTTTGCAGATTGCCTCGATTCCGCTGATCATGACTTTGCCGGGGACTATGGCGGGATATGGAATCTATGAGGGCATGAACTTTGCGATCCCGATGACCTATCTCAAGTTTTCGCGCGATGCGGAGCGCGAGGCGGATTATCTGGGAATCCAGTACATGTATAAGGCTGGGTACGACCCGAACGCGTTTGTGATGGCGTTCGAAAAGGTCGAGGCAGAAGAAAAGAAGCAGCCAGGCACGATTCCAAAGATCTTCGACACGCATCCGCCGACGCCAGACCGTATTGAAGCAGCGCAAAAGGAAATTGCCACGATTTTGCCACCGCGGCCGGAGTACATCGTCTCCACATCGGAATTCGATCAAGTGAAGGCGCGCATCATTCAGATCGAGTCCGGCGAGAAGATTCAGGAACTGCACGACGGAAAACCGACGCTGAAGACCAAGCAGGAGCAGAAGGCTCAGCAGCAACAGCCGCAACAGGGCCAGGGTGACAATGCACCTGTGCTGCAGCGCCGTCCGCAATAGAAATTCAAGCTGATTGAACCGAAAGGCGATCCGCAAGGGTCGCCTTTTTTGTTTCTGCAGTAAGGAAAACGGAAGCGGATTTAAGGCCAGGGCGAGACTAGCTAGCGGCGCTGTTCAGGGGTGACCTCAGCGACTCCCATGCGCTTCAGCGATTCGGCATAATAGCGGCGATAGAGAATGTCCCATTCTTCGCTGCCTTCGAGGATTTCTTTCTTCTGAGAAGCAATCTTGGCGCGAACTTCAGCGTCCACTTGTTCTTCCTGCTTCAGCAATTCCTGAAGAATGGTGACAATTTCGAGCCGGATGGTGTCGCGGTCTTCCACGAAATCAAGATCGTCGATCGTGACCAAAAGGTCGATGATGCGGTGAGAGAGACGTACCGTCTTTTCGCGGCTCAGTCGCATTAACGGAGGATCAACTTCCTCTGACGTGCGAGTTCGCCTTTCACTTTCTTGTACATTTCCTGGTACGAAGCGCCGACTTTGCGCATTTCGTCGTTGTGCTGCGCGAGAATGTCGCGAACCTCTTCATTCAAGCGATCCTCGACGGTCAATTCCTCATTCATCGTCTGGCGAACGCGCTCGGCGAGCTGTTCGGCATTCTTCGTCTCGATCATCTGGCGCTCGATGAGGCGCTTGACGATCTCTTTCGACATGTATCCCACGTAATCGCGAGAGAGAAGCATTCTAATTGTCTCGTTTCGCATTTTAGTTTACTTGCCGCACACCGGAAGGTCAAGCAAGGGCGGTGGAAGTTCGAATTCCGAATTCTTGTGTCGTGATCCAGAAAATTCAAACTGCTCCCGTGCGGATCAAGCATGATCTTTGCGGCGCACAACCGCGCTCGCGTGCCGTTGACGCTAGCGCGGGCTTCGGATAGCATGATGTGGGCGGTTAGCTCAGAGGTTAGAGCATCCCGCTTACACCGGGAAGGTCGTGCGTTCAAATCGCACATCGCCCACCATTCCCATTCCGCAGGCCTAGCACAATAAGAACATATCGAGATGGCGAGCGGATCCCTTGTGCCGTGAGACACTTTTGGCCGGGCGGCCGGTCATTTACAAATGGCTGAATTTGGCCAGCTGGTGGTGGCATGTGGCCACGCGGCTCGGGCCCCGGCAATCGCAGCTGCGAGAGCCATACCCTACCCTATTGATACAAATGGTTTTATTGGAATTGACTCGCCTGGCCAATTTTGGCAGTGCCATTGCATTAGTGAGGGTGTTGTCGGAGGCGCAATAAAAAGAGTCAGGCGCCACACGACAGGGAGGTCGACAATGCGATATCTAAGACAAGTTGCCCTGTTAGGAGTTCTCGTTGCTCTCGCCGGAGTGATGGCAGGCACCGCCAGCGCTCAGGTGCGCGTAGGAGTCGGGATTGGGATTGGCCTCGGTCCGGCACCAGTCTGCGCATATGGTTACTATCCGTCTTATCCGTACG
>JASHRL010000103.1 GCA_030037355.1 Candidatus Acidiferrales bacterium
GGTGCTGGGCGGAGGTGCGGACCTGCGCATAAATGACTTGCTCTCAATCCGCTTGATTCAAGCGGATTTCCCCACAGGAAATTTGGTTTCAACGTCTGTAGACGGCCGGATCTCGACCGGCCTCGTTTTTCATTTTTGAATGTCGCCAGCAGTGACTTCCGCTTCGAGCAAGACTAGCGCCCGCTACCACGACACCAAAGTCTCCACAGGCACGGAATACTCCACTCCGTCAACTTCGAATCCGAAAAGCGAGCGGAAATTCCTTTGGAATCCGGCAAAATCGCTCAATTCGCGCAGATTCTCCGTGGTCACTCTCGGCCACAGCGAACTGACTTCAGCCTGCACGTCTGAGCGCATCTCGCGATCGTCGAGACGGATGCGGCCATCGTCGTCGTATTTGGGAGCCGCGTCTTCCGCGAGAAAATCAAAGAATAACCGGCGCATCTGCTCGAGCGCGCCTTCGTCCAAGTTCCTCTGCTTCATCACGCGGAAAAGCAAACTCATGTAAAGCGGAACGACGGGAATCGCCGCGGAAGCCTGAGTGACAATCGCCTTGTTCACGGCGATGCGCGCCTCGCCGCCCAGTTGATTTCGTAACCGCGAATCTAATTTGTGCGCGACGCGTTCAAGATCCTTTTTCGCGCGCCCGATTGTGCCGTCGCGATAAATCGGCCAGGTCATTTCTGGCCCGATGTAGGAATACGCCAGTGTGCGAACGCGCTCGGCAAGCAGTTCATGCTCCATGAGCATGTCGATCCACATCGTCCAATCTTCGCCGCCCATCACTGCAACCGTATCGGCGATTTCCTGGTCCGTCGCAGGCGGGATCGTCACCTCGCTGACCTTTTCGGAATCCAGCTCGACTGTTTTATTTGTATAGGACTGGCCAATCGGCTTCAGAACAGAGTTATAAGCTGCGCCCGTGCGCGGATGAACGCGCTTCGGAGCCGCAAGGCTATAAATGACCAGATCGAATTTCCCGATGTCCTTCCGAGCAATCTCCCTGACCATGCGCTTGGCTTCGTCTGAAAACGCGTCTGCGTTTACACTTGCCGCGAAAAGTTCGTCTTTGCGCGCCAATTCATGAAATGCGACCGTGTTGTAGAAGCCAGCCGTCGCCGTTTTATTTCCCTCCGGCGCGCGCTCGAGGCAAACGCCCAGCGTTTTTGCGCCAAAACCCCAAGCAGCCGCGACGCGCGAGGCGAGTCCGTAGCCCGTGGATGCGCCCAGGACAAGTACATTTCTTGGCCCGCGGCGCGGAGGTTTTCCTTGAACACCAATCGCCGCGATCTGCCGCTCCACATTTCGGCGACAACCCTCCGGATGTGCATTCACGCAGATAAAGCCGCGGGAGCGGCGCTGCACAACTTGCTGAGGCATCGCACTCCTTTCCAAAGCTGAACGCTTAAATCAGCAGCAAGCAAAACCCATTGGGCGGCGTACTGTCAAGTTTCACAAAAACGGCTTACCATGGGGTACCCCGATACGCGCGAACTCATCTAACTAAATAAAGACAGAGGAGGCACTATGCGCCGCATCATTCTGCTTGTCACTGTGGTTTTCCTGATTGCTCTCGCTCCAGCCGCTTCGAATGCCCAGGCACAAAAGCGGCCCGAATTCGAACCGCCTCAGATTCTCACAACCGCGGATGTGGTGTATCCGATCACGAGCGTTTCCTGGGGCACCGTCGTGCTCGAAGTGAACATCGACGCGAATGGAAACGTCGAGTCCGTGAAAGTGATTCGCGGAATTCCGTCGCTCACGGAAACAGCTCTCGCGGCGGTCAAGAAATGGAAGTTCCGCCCGGCGAAATTCGATGGCCGTCCGATTCCGTCGAAGCTTCCTGTCGCCTTCGCGTTCGTTCCACCGAACGTCGGACCGCGATCCTAAGCGCCCATTCCCTCCGACGACATTAGCGGAATGAATTTCTGCATTTCTATGTTGACACGCCTTTCACAGGGTCGTATAAATATGCATGAGTATGCATATTCAAACAGCGAGCCGCGCAGCGATGAGCACTCACAAGCGATTCCGCCAGGGACAGATCTTGAAGCTCGTCGGCGCGGAGTCGGTAGCCAATCAGGACGACCTGCGCCGCAAGCTGAATCAGATGGGAATGCGCGTCACGCAGGCGACGCTTTCGCGCGACCTGCGCGAATTGAAGCTTGTGAAAACGGCGGAAGGCTACCGTCCGCTGAGCGTGGCCGCGGAAGAATCCGCGCCGGTGCCGCAACTCGCGCGGGCGCTCCGGGATTTTCTTCTCGACGTGCGTCCGGCACAGAATATGCTCGTTCTGAAAACCCCTCCCGGCGGCGCGCAGCCTCTCGCCGCTGCGGTTGATGGCGAGCACTGGAAAGAAGTCGCCGGGACGCTCGCGGGCGATGATACGGTTCTGATCATCACGCCTTCGCGTGCGGCGCGCGCGGCGATCCAAAAGCGCATGGAGGAATTGCTCCGATGAACGACCCCTCGCGGGTCGCTGTGGTTGGAGCAACGGGCTATGCTGGATTTGAGCTGGCTCGCCTCCTCTTGCGGCATCCGAAAATCGAAAAGCCGACATTTTATCTCCGCGGCGATGGCGCGACGGCGCATTGCCTTACGGAGATTTTTCCGCAATTACGCGGATGGGGCGAGGCTCCGTGCCGGCCGCTATCCGTGGACGCCATTGTGAAAAGCGGCGCGGGAACGGCGTTTCTCGCGACACCGCATGAGGCTTCGCTCGAGCTTGTTCCCGAACTCGTGAACGCAGGCGTCTGCGTGGTGGATTTGAGCGGCGCATTCCGCTTTCGCGAAGCGCAAACTTTCTCGCGCTGGTACAAGCTGCCTGCGCCAGACGCTGCCGCATTGAAACAGGCCGTTTATGGGCTGCCTGAGCTTTATTCGAATGACATTTCGGGCGCGAAATTGGTTGCAAATCCGGGCTGCTATCCCACGTCCGTGATCTTGGGCCTGCGGCCGCTCGCAGAAGCGAATTGGATTGACGCCGGTCGCGGCGTCGTATGCGATTGCAAATCCGGCGTGAGCGGCGCGGGCAAAGAGCCGAAGCGCGACACGCATTTTGTCGAAGTGAATGAAAATTTTCGCGCCTACGGCGTTTTTTCGCATCGCCATACTCCGGAAGTGACCGAGCACTCCGGTGTCTCCGGCGACCGACTGATTTTCACGACGCATTTGCTTCCTCTCGAACGCGGAATTCTCTCAACGCTCTACGTCTGGCTCAATGAGGTTCGGCGCGCGGATGAAGTGGAAGCGGTGTTTCGCAGGTTCTACGCCGGGCGCCCGATGGTTCGCATTTGGCCGGCGGGAAAACTGCCGGAATTGCAGCATGTCACGCGCACGAATTTCTGCGACATCGGCTTCGCGCTCGATGAATCGGGCGAGCGGCTCGTCGTCGTTTCGTGCCTCGATAATCTTGGAAAAGGCGCGGCGGGACAGGCGGTACAAAACTTCAATCTGATGCATGGCCACTCTGAATCGCTGGGGCTGATATGAGACTTGTGATCAAGATCGCTGGGGCGCTGCTCGAAGACGGAGCTGCGGTGAAATCGCTGGCGCGGCAGATTGCCGACCTCGCCAAGGCCGGCCACGAATTGCTGGTGATTCACGGCGGCGGCAAGATCTTCACGGCGACGCTGGCGCGCATGGGAGTTACGAGCCAGTTTGTCGGTGGACTGCGCGTCACAGACCGCGAAACGCGCGATGCTGCAGTGATGGTCTTCGCCGGCCTGCTCAATAAGCGCCTGGCGGGCGCAATTTCGCTCGCGGGGCAAACGGCAGTGGGGATTTGCGCCTCCGATGCGGCGTGCTTTACGGCGGAGCCGATGATTCACGAAGGCGACGCGGGCGGACTCGGCTACGTCGGTTATTTGACCGGCGTCAATATTGATTTTTTCCATTCGCTCTGGCGCGCGGGAATCGTTCCCGTTGCCTGCTGCCTCGGCCTGGGCTCGGATGGAGAGCTTTACAACATCAATGCCGATCACATGGCGGCAGCGGCGGCGGAGTATTGCCAGGCCGATCGGCTGATTTACCTCACGGATGTCGCGGGAGTCCTCGACGGCGAAAAAGTGCTGGATAAAGTCACGGCCGGCGACGTCGAGGATCTGATCCGCCATAACAAGGTCTCCGGTGGGATGATTCTGAAGCTCGAAGCGGCGAAAAGAGCCCTGGCTGGCGGCGTAAGCCAAGTGCGCATCGTTGGCGGTACAGGCCAGCGCGTGCTTCTCTCCGCCACGAAAGGGGCCAAAGGCCCCGGCACGCGCGTTCTGGCGATGCCTCCTCCCATGGAAACCAAGCTCGCTGCTCGCGCGGCTCGGTAGGAATGACGACGATGGCGCGCAAGACACCCAAAACGTCTCTAAAATCTCCGAAATTCAACACGGCGCGCGCACTGCGCGCAGCCGACCAGCATCTTGTCGGCACGTATCGCCGGCCGAAAGTCGTCTTTGTCCGCGGCAAAGGCTGCTACCTCTACGATGCACAGGGAAAGGCTTATCTCGACTTTCTCGGAGGAATTGCGGTCAATGCGCTCGGCTATTCGCATCCTGCGCTGGTGCGCGTGATTCGCCGCGAGGCCGCGCGCGCGATTCACCTTTCGAATTTGTTTCACAATCCGTTTCAGGGGCCACTGGCGACCAAACTGGCCGAGTGGTCCGGCCTGGGTCGCGTTTTCTTCACGAACAGCGGCACGGAAGCCATCGAGGGAGCGCTGAAATTGGCGCGCGCCTTCACCAAGAAAAACGCTGCAGCGGGAGCGAAGCCCAAAACGAGATTTCTGGCACTGGAAAATTCTTTCCATGGGCGGACGTTTGGAGCTGTTTCGATTACGTACCCCGCAAAATATCGCGAGCCGTTCGAGCCGCTCGTGCCCGGCGCGGAATTTGTGCGATTCAATGATGTCGCCGATCTCGAACGTAAATTCGACGACACGGTATGCGCCATCGTTCTTGAGACGATTCAGGGCGAGGGTGGAATTTATCCGGTCAGCGAAGCCTTCTGGCAGCGCGCGCGCCAGCTCGCGACGCAACACGGCGCGGTGCTGATCGCCGATGAAATTCAATGCGGGCTCGGGCGGACGGGCCGGAAGTTCGCGTATCAACGTTTCTCCGCCAAACCTGATGTGGTGACTGTCGCCAAGCCGCTGGCCGGCGGATTGCCGTTGGGAGCGTTTATCGCGGGCGAGGAATATGCCGCCGCGCTGACGCCCGGCATTCATGGCACGACATTCGGCGGCGGACCTCTCGTATGCGCCGCGGCGCTGGAATTCCTGCGAGTTGTCGAAAAAGAGAAGCTGCTCGAGAACATTAAAGCACGCAGTGAAGAATTGCAGGCGGGCCTCAAAAAACTTCAGCCACGCTTCGATTTTATTCGCGAAATTCGTGGTGAAGGTCTCATCCTCGGCCTTGATCTGGCCATCGAAGGCGCGCCGATTGCCGAAGAAGCACTGCGGCGCGGTCTGATCATCAATTGCACGCACGAGCACATTCTGCGTTTTCTGCCTCCCTTCAATATTCGCTCGCAGGATGTGCGGGAATTCCTGAAGAAATTGGAAATCGCGCTCGAAAAAGCACCCAAGAAGGAATGGAAGCCGGCCGAAACTGGCCACACGCAGCAAAATCTCAAATTCGAAGAAGCGGCGCACGCGCAGGTTAGCGCCGCAGCGAGGTAATCATGGCCGTGGCCGCTACACCAACCGTTGCGCCTCTAACGCACGATCTCCTGACCGGCTCCGAATGGGGCCCGGCCCAGATTCGCGAGCTCTTTCACCTCGCGGCGGACATCAAAGCGCGCCCGGAACGATATCGCAGCGCGCTTGCGGGACGTTTCCTCGCCATGATTTTCGAGAAGCCTTCCCTGCGCACGCGCGTAACATTTGAAGTCGGCATCGCCAGCATGGGTGGCGGCGCAGTGTTTCT
>JASHRL010000104.1 GCA_030037355.1 Candidatus Acidiferrales bacterium
CGTAGCTTTCGGAATGATTCTTTCCGCTTTCGAGGAGAAATCGCGAATCGTCGAAGAAAATGGCGCGCGCGAGCACGCAGAAAACGCGTTGCTGACGCGATTTTCGCGGATTACTTCGCGGCTCTTGAGCGGCGCCGACCCAGCAACAGTCTGCAGCGAAATCGCCGGCGCGCTCACGGAAACAACAGAAGTAAGGCGAGCCGCAGTGATCCTGGCGCAGGAAGACGGATCAGTGGTTCTTGCCGGGTCGAGCGGATTTTCGCCGGCGGATCAAGAGACATTGAAAAAGCTATCGGCAAATTGGAGTCCGGGCCGCGTCGGCGAACTCTGCGCAGCGGGGCAAAAAGTGGCGAACAATTCGTTCCGATTGCCGCCGAATGCCTCCATTACCAGCGACCGACAGAGCGCGGTGAATTCTTCCGGCGCTTCGGAGATTGTGGTCCCGCTTGTGACCAGGCGGGGAACGTGCCTGGGGTGGATCGTGCTGTTGCCTGTTCGCGCTGACGGACTGAGTTCATCCGAAATCATGAAGGTGGAATTGTTCGCTGCGGACCTGGCCGTCACCATCGAAAATGCGCGTCTGCACCATCAGCTTGTGAGGTCCGAGAAATTGGCAGCACTGGGACAGCTCGTCGCGGGCGTAGCGCACGAATTGAACAATCCGCTGACGGGGATCATTGGGTACTCGGAATTGCTGGCCGAACAAGTGAAAGACGAAAACGCGTCGCGGAAAGTCGCCAAACTTGGGAATGAGGCGCGACGGATGCACCGAATCCTGAGCGGGCTACTGCGATTCGCGCGCCAGAACAACTCGACCGAGCGAGCTTCCAATTTCGAAGCCATTTTGCGCGACGTTCTGCAACTGCGGGAATTTCACGTGCGCAAGCTGGGAATCGACGTGCAGACGGAAATCGAAGCAATGCTGCCGCCGCTATCCATCGGCGAAGACGAATTGAAACAGATTCTGCTCAATTTACTGAACAACTCCTGCGACTCGCTCGAGGAAAGCCGCAGGAGGGTGATCCGCATTCACGCGAGCCGCCGCGACGGACGCATTATTTTTGGATTTGAGGACAGCGGCCCGGGGTTCCTGGATTTGAATCGCGCGTTTGATCCCTTCTACACGACGAAGCCGGTGGGCAAAGGAACGGGGTTGGGATTAAGCATCTGTTACGGCATCGTGCGCGAGTGCGGAGGCGATGTACATCTGGCCAATCGGCAGCCATACGGCGCAAGCGTGACGGTGGAAGTTCCTGTTGCGACCGGGCACGGAATGATTCACACCGCGAATTGAAAATCGTTTTCCCGCCGGACAGAATCCACAGCAATTATTCGCGAATCGAAGGCCTCGCAATCCATCGGCAACTGAGAGAATCAGTTATTTGAGATAGTAAGCGCGATAAAGCGTGTCTCGCTGCGCGGGGATGAATCCTGCGTCAGAGATGACTCGGCGAAGCTCGGCTTCATTGGTGCGGTTGCGGACGCCCGCGGCGTAAACGACGTTTTCTTCGATCAAGATGCTGCCCACATCGTCGGCGCCGAATTGCAGGCCGACCTGACAAACTTTAATTCCCGGCGTCAGCCAGCTCGACTGGATGTGATCGATGTTGTCGAGATACAGGCGGCTGATGGCGAGCGTCTTTAAATATTCGACAGCCGTGGCCTCAGGGACTTTTTTGCCGAGCGGAGTGTTTTCCGGTGCGAACATCCAGGGAATAAATGCTGTGAAGCCGCCGGTATCTTCCTGAATCCGGCGAACGAGTTCGAAATGATTGACGCGATGGCGATATTCCTCGCCGCAGCCGAACATCATCGTGGCGGTGGTGCGCATGCCGAGCGAATGAGCTGTGCGATGGACGAGTTCCCATTCGTTGACGGAGCATTTGAGGCGCGAGATGCGCGAACGAATTTCGTCGTCGAGAATTTCCGCGCCACCGCCGGGAATGGAATCCAAGCCGGCGTCGGCAAGACGCGCGATGGTGTCGCGAACGGAAAGACCGGAGATTTCGGCGATGCAAGTGATTTCCGGCGCGGAGAAACAGTGCAGATGAATCTGCGGGTAGCGCCGCTTGATGGAACTGAGCAGATTCTCGAAATATTCGATGCGCAGGTCAGGATGCAAACCGCCCTGCATCAAAATGCCCGTGCCACCGAGCTCGATGGTTTCTTCGATTTTTCGGTAGATCTCTTCAAACGGGAGGATGTAGCCGTCCTTCGCGCCAAGCGGACGATAAAAGGCGCAGAACGAACAATACTCGGTGCAGAAATTCGTGTAGTTGATATTGCGGTCGATCTGATACGTGGCGACGCGCGGGTCGTTCATTTTGCGGCGGACTTCGTTGGCAGCCATCCCGACGGCTACGAGGTCATCGGAGTTAAAAAGATCCAGCGCTTGTTGTTGAGTGATGCTCATATATGAATCGCTTTCGTCTTCCCCCTGAATCACGCTGCATAAACAGGATCGCCAACACGCACGATTCCTTCGCGCAAAACAGAGCCGTACACACCGAAGCAACTCGCGTGATTCCGCGCGACCACCTCGAGCACTTTCGGGTTCGCTTCCGCCGTCGCGGGGTCAAGATTGATAATAACGCAGCGCTGGTCATTTTTCACGACCATCACCACCAACTTTTCGCCGATGCGGAGCTTCGCGCCGACGGATTCATGCTCGTAGAAAGGATTTCGATTCTCCCAGCGAACGTAAAAATTTGCGCGAAATCGGCGATGGTCCAGCGCAAAGCCAGCTTCTTCGGAAAGCTTCTCGATGCTGTCAAGACCGACCAGAGAAATGGGGCAGGCATCATGCATCGCGCGCTCGGAAAAGCGCAGTTCGAGCGTGCGATCGAAGCGTTTTGCAAAATACGAAGTGAAGCCCGGGTCGTCCACGCAAAGCTTTTCGCCCTCCGGCGTGACGACCTCCGCGAGGAAATGCTTGAGCGAGGGGCGCTCCTGTTTTGGATCGGGAGGGGTGAGGAAGCGCGGCTGAAAGAGAATCATTTCGCGCGCCAGCCGGCCAGTCATCCACGGAAAATCTGCAGGACGCGTGGGATCGACGAAGGCATAAGCGCGGTCGCCGATGAGGCCCGAAAAAGTGACGAAAGCTTCCGCAACGTCTTCGCCGCGCATGCCCTTGAAGGGATAGCGGCGAAGAATTTCCAATGTCCCAAGCTTCGCGGGTGCTGCCTCGGAACCCACAAAATCAGGCTCCCTGACCGGCCGTGGACTGCGCGGGCACGCCGGCGGAAGCTGAAACGAATTCGAGAGGGCGCACGCGAGGAATCAAGCCAGCCGCGGCGCATTTCTCGTAGTACAAGCGGAGACCCTCGAGATTCGGCTCGTCAAGAGAGAAATCGATGTTGTCGCGAAGATAGACTTCGAGAGACTTGGGCGGCAAATCGAGCTTAACGGAGGCGGCTTCGGCGATGTCTTCAATATGGGCGAGGCCGAACTGCTTGGATGTCTGGAAATCGGCAACGATTTCGGGCGTGAGCTTGTCGTGGCGTCCAGCCCAGATGGCTAGGACGCACGGCTTGCCGGTCATCTCGCGCCACTGGTAGGCAACGTCGTAAACGAACAGAGCGGGATAGCCGGGGACGGGCATATCCTCGGGATCGCCCTGGCAGCATGCGCCTTCGCGCGGCTTTTTCTCAGCGAGATAATCCAGCTTCACGGCGATGCGAAGCGCCGGATCGCCGATCACGAGCGCGGCGTCGGCCTCCGCGAGCATGGCGGAAGGATCCGGCGCGGCGTTGATGAATTCCGGCTGAATGTGCCATTCGCCGGCGGCGAGCAGGCGGACAAGCGCAGCGGAACTGCGGGAACTTTTGTCCAGCGCGATGCGTTTAACCATTTCGATGGGTTTCTTCGAGACGACCAGGATGCTGCGCACCTCGCCTTTGGCAGCAATGGCCATCCCCGGCAGAGCGACGAGGTTCTCGATCCTTTGGTATTCGACGGCGGGGATGATGGCAACGTCGACCTCACCGGCGCGCAAGGCTTCCGCGCACTGGGATGGCACGGTGAACGAGAGATCGTATTTGCCCGCGAGGGAGCCTTCCGTGAAACCCCACACCAGTGGCGCGGTGTTCAGGTACTCCACAATGGAGATTCGGAGTTTGCTCATGGGCACTTTGCGGAATGGGCGAACACCTAATATAGCACAAAGCGCGGATGCGGATTGAAACCAGCAGGCGGGGCAGCATATCATGCCAGCAATGAGTTCGGCCCCTCTTGAGACAGCTTACGGCAAGAAAACACAAGTAAGCATCCTATGAAGCGGTTGGGAAGGGTTCAGTGAGACACACAGACCGGTATTTCGTCTTTTTGCTGATTGGCGTTGTGACTGTTCTCTCCATTGTAGTGAGCGAGAAGAGCTTCGCACGACCGCCGCAGATCGCGAGCGCAAATACGCCGATCGCACTCGAAGGCGAACGGATCTACGTCTCGCCGTTTGTGCTGCCCATCGAAAACGGCGTCATCTTGATTCGCGACGGGAAAATTGCGGCGGTCGGAGGACATGGAAAGGTCGACGTGCCGGAGGGAACCGGGGAGCTCGACTGCCGGGGGATGTATGTCCTGGCTGGATTTCAAAACAGCCATATCCATTTCACGCAGCCGATGTGGAATGACGCGGCGAAGCTGCCCGCCGCGCAGCTGGCGCAACAGTTGGAAATGAATTTCACACGATATGGAGTTACGACCGTGGTTGACACTGGTTCGTACCTACCCAATACGGAGGCGATTCGAAATCGAATCAACTCTGGCGAGGTCGCGGGGCCGCGGATTCTGACTTCGGGCTCGCCGCTCTATCCTCCGGATGGCGTTCCCTACTACCTGAAGAATTCCATGCCGGAAGCGATTTGGAAACAACTGGCACAGCCGAAGACGCCGGCTGAAGCGGTTCGCATCGTGGATGAGACCATCGATGGAGGCGCGGATATCATCAAGCTATTCACGGGATCGTGGGTAGCGAGAGGCCAGGTTGTAACCATGCCCCTCGATGTGGCGGAGGCGGCTGTCAACGAGGCGCACAAGCGCGGCAAGCTGGTTTGGGCGCATCCTTCCAATGTGGCGGGTTTTCAAATCGCGTTGCAAGCCCATGTGGACGTGCTGGCCCACGCCGTCGAGGATCTGCGAGGATGGAAGGCATCGTATCTGCGGCAAATGAAATCCGACGGCATGTGGATGATCCCTACGCTCGCTCTTTTTTCCAGAGACTCGAATATAGCGGATATCATGCAAGAGGTTGACGATTTCGCCGATTTGCATGGCCAAATTATTTTTGGCACGGACGCGGGATTTCTTCCAGACTTCAATCCGACGCAGGAATATCTCATCATGCAGCGAGCCGGGCTGACCTTCAACCAGATCCTGGATTCCCTGACGACTGCGCCGGCAAGGCGACTTAGCGAGTCGGCGACGCGCGGCCAGATTCGAGTAGGAATGGAAGCGGATTTGGTGGTCCTCGGAAAAGATCCGCAGCAAGATATTTCCAACCTCGCGGATGTTCTCTACACATTCCGTCAGGGCCGGATCGTCTATTCGCTTTCGAATCAGTAGCAGCAAAATGTGCCCTAAAGCCTAAAACCAAATTTCTCCCCAAAGAAAACCAAGAGAAACGTTCTTCACCTGCGCGCCGATTCTGATATAAAGACGGGCGACCAATTGCTCGGACGGAGGAGATTCATGAAACGCACTCTTATCCTGTGTTCGCTATTTGCTTTGATTCTTGCGGTTCCCGCTGCATTTCGAACTTCGGCGCAAGAAAAGGCGTTGCCCAGCATCGAGGAAAAGACGGCTGGCATGGAAAAGATGCCGGGATTTTTTACGGACTACTGGGATGCGCGCACGGGAAAAATCTGGCTGCAAATTGACAAGTGGAATACACAGTTTCTCTATGTGGAATCGTTGCCTTACGGCGTCGGCTCGAACGACATCGGGCTCGACCGCGGCCAGCCCGGCGAAACACAGGTCGTTCATTTCGAGCGTAGCGGGCCGCGTGTATTGCTGATGGCCGAAAATGAGCGCTATAGGGCCGTGACTGAGGATCTGGTCCAGCAGGAAGCGGTGAAGCAGGCCTTCGCGCAATCGGCGCTCTGGGGATTCGACGTGGCGGCCGAGGACGGCGACACGGCGCTGGTGGACGCGACGTCATTTTTCCTGCACGACGCGCATAACGTCGCTCTGAAACTGCAGGCGATGCACCAGGGCTCGTTTCATCTGGATCCGTCGCGTTGCGCGATCTATTTGCCGCGCACGAAGAGCTTTCCCGAAAACACAGACGTGGAGGCAACGCTGACTTTTGCGAGCGAGAATCCGGGCCGCTGGGTCGATGAAGTCACGCCGGACCCGACTGCGGTTACGGTTCACGAGCATTTTTCCTTTGTGCAGGCGCCTCCGCCGGGCTTTCATATGCGCGAATACGATCCGCGCTCGGGATTTTTTGCCATTCAGTATATGGATTTCGCAACGCCCGTGGACGAATCGATTCAAAAGCGATTTATCGTGCACTGGCGGCTGGAGAAGAAAGATCCCACGGCGGCGATGAGCGAACCCGTGAAGCCCATCGTTTATTACGTTGACCGCGCTGTGCCGGAACCGATTCGCTCGGCGCTGATGGAGGGCGCAAGCTGGTGGAATCAAGCGTTTACCGCGGCAGGGTACATCAACGCATTTCAAGTGAAATTGCTTCCGGAAGGCGTGGATCCGATGGACGTGCGGTACAACGTGATTGAGTGGGTTCCGCGGAGAACGCGAGGGTGGTCGTACGGAAGCGCGATCGCCGATCCGCGGACGGGAGAAATCATCAACGGACACGTGAATCTGGATGCGCTGCGCATCCGGCAAGTGTTTTTGATCGCGCAGGGATTGCTCGACCCATTCGGAAACGATCCAGCGAAGTTGCGCGAAGCCAATGAAATGGCGCTGGCGAGGATTCGGCAACTGGCAGCGCACGAAACAGGGCACACGATCGGGCTGATGCACAATTTTGCGGCAAGCATCGTGAATCGAAGTTCAGTGATGGATTATCCCGCGCCGCTCATCACGGTGGGGGCGGATGGCACGCCGGACGTGTCAAACGCGTATGCCACGGGGATTGGCGATTGGGATAAAGTCGCAATCGATTATGGCTATCGCGAATTTGCGAACGGAACGAAAGAAACGCAGGCGCTCAACAAGATCCTCGATGACGCCTTTTCGCATGGGCAGATTTATCTGACCGATCAGGATGCGCGGCCGCTCGGTTCGGCGAGTCCTGTGGCGCACTTGTGGGACGTGGGGAGCAATGACCTCGATGGATTGAAGCAGGTGATGGCCGTTCGCGCGGCTGCGTTGAAGAATTTCTCGGAGAGCGCGATTCCCGAGAACGCGCCGATGGCGACGCTCGAAGATGTGCTCGTTCCGATTTATCTTTATCATCGTTATCAGGTCACGGCGGTGACGAAGATGATTGGCGGGCTCAACTATTCATTCAATGTCCGAGGAGGCGCCGAGAAAAATGCTGAAATTGTGCCCGCCGCGGAGCAGCGCGAAGCGATTCACGCCGTGCTCGACACGTTGCAGCCGGATGTGCTGGCGCTGCCCGAGCGGATATTGAAGCTGATTCCGCCGCGGCCGCCCGAATTTCCGGACACTCAGGAGAATTTCGCGCGGCGCACTTCGCCAGCGTTCGATTCGCTGGCGCCAGCCGAAGCGGCGGCGGAAATCACCGCGAGCCTGCTGCTCGAGCCGAATCGCGATGAACGCATGGTTGAGTATCATGCGCGCGCTGCCAATTATCCCGGGTTTGCGGAGCTGGTGGATGATTTGCTGGCGGCGACATGGAAAGCCAAACCGACGGCGGGATACGACGGCGCGATTCAGCAAACCGTCGATGCAGTCATGCTTGAACACTTGATGGAGCTAGCCAGTGATGAGAAAGCCGCCGCAGAAACGAGGGCGATTGCGTCGCTGAAGCTCGATCAACTGAAGGAGTGGATTACGACTCAAGCCAAAACAACGACGGATGAGAGCCGGCGCGCGGAATTGTTCTTCGCGGAGCAGGAGATCGACCATTTCGAAAAGAACCCAACCGGCGTGCATCTGACGATCCCTGCGCCGCCTCCAGCGGGAGATCCGATCGGCGACGACGACTGGCAATAGGTTTATGAGCTAACCGCGTGCCCGCGTATCCGTGAATGGATCGAACAGCCGGTTTCGTCCCGGCTTGCGTCTGAAACAGACGCGAGCGGCGGCTTATAACCACTTAGCACATCATCATCCTTGACAATGGCACATAGCCGCGCCTAGGCTCACGCGTCGGCATTTGACACCAATGGAGCCGAATCAATACTTGGGATGGTTGGCGCTCGCGCTCACGCCGGGACTGGGTGCGCGCATGGCGGGGAAACTTCTGCGCACGTTCGGCAGCCCCGGCGCGATTTTCAGCGCATCGCTGACTTCGCTCGAGGCGCAACAGCTTCCTGCAGCGGTCGCACAAGCGATTCATTCACGCCAGCCAATGAGTGCGGCGTCCAAGGAATTGGCGCAGGCAGAAGCAGCGAAATGCCACCTGGTTACCTGGGACGAACCTTGCTATCCGCAACTGCTCAAAGAAATTTATGATCCACCACCGCTGCTCTATGTCAAAGGAAACGCTGAACTTCTGAATCGCCACACCATTGCGATGGTCGGCACGCGACGTCCGACACCCTACGGGAATCAAATGGCGGAGAGGTTGGCGCGAGACCTGGCGGCGCGCGGGCTGGTAATAGTCAGTGGATTGGCGCGCGGAATCGACGCATGTGCCCATAAGGGTGCGATCAGCTCGGCCACCGGCGGTACGGTGGGGGTCCTCGGCTGCGGGATAGACGTTATTTATCCGAAAGAGAACCGAAAAATTTTTGCTGAAATAGAGGAACGAGGGGCCATCATAACGGAGTTCCCTCTGGGGACGTTCCCTGCGCCCCAGAATTTCCCGATTCGAAACAGGATTATCGCGGGGATGGCGCGGGGGGTGGTTGTGGTCGAGGGCGCGCAGTATTCGGGGTCGCTGATCACGGCGCGGCTGGCAATGGAATCGGGACGCGAAGTCTTTGCAGTGCCGGGGAACGTGACGCAGCCAGTCAGCTTCGGGCCGAATCAATTGATCAAGCAGGGCGCGAAGTTGGTGACAGGCTGGGAAGACGTTATTGAAGAGCTGCCGACACCAATTCGTGCGCAGCTGGTTCCGGTTGAAACAACGGATAGCGCGCAGCGCGCATCATTGGCGGAGCAGAACCTGGAGCCGGCAGAGAAGGCGCTTTATGCGATGCTGGAGGTTGATAGCGCCCGGCACGTGGATGATTTGGTGGAGCATTCAGGGATGAGCTCTTCGGAAGTGCTCTCGGCGCTATTCGAGCTGGAGATGAAAGGGCTAGTGCAGCAATTGCCCGGCAAGCAGTTTTTGAAAGTGATGCTGTAAAGAAGAACAGGAAGGAAAAGCAAGGGATTATGGGACGTTCACTCGTGATCGTGGAATCGCCGGCGAAGGCGAAAACGATCAATAAATATCTTGGGCGCAATTACGCCGTGCGCGCATCGTACGGCCACGTGAAAGATCTGCCGAAAAAGGAGCTCGGCATCGATATCAAGAAGGACTTCGAGCCGACGTATACCGTGCTCCCGGGCAAATCGAAGATTCTGAATGAGCTTAAGAAGATCGGAAAAGAGGCAGATGCAATCTACGTGGCGACCGACCCGGACCGTGAAGGAGAAGCCATCGGCGCGCATCTGGTCGAATTCCTGACCGGCAGCGAAATCGCGGTCGAGCCCGAAGGCGAGGAAAAGTCAAACGGGACGAGCCAAAAGAAGAACAAGTCGAACGGGAACGTCACGACCAAGAAGGTACCGAAGAGCAAGATCGACAAACGCAAGGTTTTTCGCGTGATGTTTCACGAAATCACGCCCAAAGCTATCAAAGCGGCATTTGACCATGCGAGCACGTTGAACACCAACCTGGTGGACGCGCAGCAGGCCCGGCGAGTGCTCGACCGACTGGTGGGTTACAAAATTTCGCCGTTGCTGTGGGACAAAGTGCGACGCGGACTTTCCGCTGGGCGCGTGCAAACGGTGGCGCTGCGTCTGATTGTGGACCGCGAACGCGAAATCCGCGCATTCAACCCGAAAGAATACTGGACGATCCACGTTCTGCTGGCTGCCGGAGAGCCGCCCGCCTTTGAAGCCAAGCTCTGGCGCTATAAGGGCGAAGAGATCGAGATTCCCAATGAGGCTAAGGCGCAGGAGATTGTCGGCGCCGTCGAGAAGGCCAACTGGCTGGTTTCGAGCGTCGTACAGAAGGAAAAGCGCCGCTGGGCGCCGCCGCCGTTCACGACCTCGAAGTTGCAGCAGGCCGCATATAACCGTCTGCGATTTTCGGCCAAGCGCACGATGACCCTGGCGCAACGCCTGTACGAAGGCGTCGAGCTCGGGGAAGAAGGCTCCGTTGCTCTGATTACCTATATGCGCACGGACTCTGTGCGCGTCTCGAACGAGGCGCTGGCGCACGTACGCGACTTTATCGGAACAAGCTATGGCCCTGGCTATTTGCCGGAGAAGCCGAATTTCTTCAAGTCGAAAAAGCAAGCGCAGGAAGCGCACGAAGCAGTTCGTCCGACGGATGTGTCGCGCTCACCAGAAGATGTGAAGCGGTACCTCGACGAGGATATGTTCAAGCTGTATCAGCTCATCTGGCAGCGATTTGTCGCTTCGCAGATGGTTCCTGCCGTTTTCGACCAGACGACGATTGATATCGCTGCGGGCGATTATGTGTTCCGCGCCAGCGGGTCTGTGCAGAAATTCGATGGTTATCTGGCGGCCTATTCGGCGTCACGAGAAGATGAAGACAAAGGGGAAGCGGCAGATGCCGCGCCGGGCGCCGCACCGGCTGCGGAAGATGACGCGGATGCCGAAGGCAGGACTCTGCCACGCGTGAGCGAAGGCGAGAAACTGAGACTCGAGAAGATTCGGCCGGAACAGCATTTCACCGAGCCGCCGCCGCGCTATACGGAAGCGACGCTGGTCAAGGAGCTGGAAGAGAAAGGAATTGGACGGCCTTCGACCTACGCGACGATCATTTCTACAATCGTCGAGCGCGAGTACGTGACCAAGGATCAGGGCCGTTTTACGCCCACGCTGCTCGGCGAGAAAGTCAGCACGCTGCTGGTGAAAAGTTTCGAAGATATCTTCGACGTGGGCTTTACTGCGCGTCTGGAAGACGAACTCGACGAAATCGAAGAGGGCAAGTTGCCGTGGCGAAAATCGGTCAAGGGTTTCTGGAAGCATTTCGAGGACGACCTGGAAAAGGCCGAAGGCGAGATGGAGTCGTACAAGGCCGGAATACCGACGAATGAGGTCTGCCCGAAATGCGGGAAGGGCAAATTGCTCGAACGCATCAGCCGGCATGGATTTTTCCTCGGCTGCGAACGTTACCCCGATTGCGATTACATTCGCGACATTTCAGATACCGGTACAGAGGAAATCGAAAGTGAGAACACGGTCGAGTATTGCCACAACTGCGGACGCGAGATGGTGATGAAGCGCGGACGGTTCGGGCAATTCCTCGCCTGCTCGGGCTATCCGGATTGCAAGACCACGCGCCGGCTGGCCGCAGGCACGAAACAAGCACGGCAACCGGACGAGCCGCTGGATGAGAAATGTCCGAAGTGCGGGGAGCAGCTTCTGAAACGCCACGGGCGATTCGGGGAATTCATTGGTTGCTCGAAGTATCCGAAGTGCAAGTACACGCGCCCAATCACGCTGGGAATCAAGTGTCCAAAGTGTGGCGAAGGAGAATTTGTCCGGCGCGGAGCGGCGAAAGGACGCGGACGCGGCAGGATTTTCTATGGTTGCAGCCGCTATCCGGACTGTGATTTCACGACGCCCCATGAGCCGATTCCCGAACCGTGCCCAAAATGCGGAGCGGAATTCACGGTGATGAAGCGGACGAAGCAGGGCACGTATCGGGCATGTTTGAACCAGGGATGCGACTACGAAGTAGCTATCCAAGAAGAAGCGGCAAGCGCACCTTCGTCGCAGGTTTTGGAGCCGGCCGTCGAAGTACCCGCCAAGACATGAACCTCGGTGAAGCGATCCGAAACGCCTTTTCGCGACAGACTTCGCCGCGGCGCTTATCGTGATCGAGGCCGCGATGGCAACTCTGAAGACGATGATCGCGAAGTATTTGCACTATTTGGAATACGTGCGGAATGCCTCGCCGAGAACGATCGAGAATTACAAAATCGACCTCGAACAATTCCTCGCCTACGTCACGCCGCCCGGCGAGGCGTCGCTGGCCCTGCGGCAAATTGACCATCTCGTGATTCGCGAATTCCTGGGCCAATTGTACGACCGGAATTTGCAGAAAACTTCGGTTGCGAGGAAGCTCTCGGCGTTGCGATCGATGTTTCGATACTGCGTTCGAGAGGGAGTGTTGAAGCAAAATCCGGCCCGACTCGTGGCCAGTCCAAAATTGCCGAAGCGCGTGCCCAGCGTGATGACCCCGGAAGAAATCAACCGCATGCTGGACGAAATGACCGCTGCGTCGGCTGCGGAAGTCTCGGGAGCGAGAACGAAGCCAAAAACTGCACGGCGGAAGCGGAACGCGGAGCTTACCCTCGTGCGTGACCGCGCGATTCTGGAGCTTCTTTATTCCTGCGGTTTGCGCGTCAGCGAGCTCACGGGCCTGGACATGGCCAGTATCAATCGCGGCGAGGAGATGTTGCACGTGTTCGGCAAGCGGCGTAAAGAACGGATGGTTCCGTATGGAAGGAAGGCGGCCACGGCGCTCGAAAATTACTGGCCCGTTCGGGATGAGATCCTGGCGCGGGCGGGAGACCGGGGAGATTTCAAGGCTGTTTTCTTGAACCTGAGCGGCGGCCGATTAACGAAGCGAACGATTTTGAACGTCGTCAAGCGATACGCACGATTGCTGCTGCATAACAGCGAGTTGCATCCCCATTCTCTACGCCACGCATTTGCCACGCACCTCCTGGCAGACGGCGCAGATTTGCGGTCGATTCAAGAACTCCTCGGGCACGCGTCGCTTTCGACGACGCAGCGTTACACCCATGCGACGATCGATCAGCTCATGGCGATCTACGACAAATCGCATCCTCACGCCTGAATTTTCCGTTGCAAAGCGAGTTTGCAGCGTGTTCGTTGACGAATCAGCCAGGAAACTCGTATAATCGAGAATCCGCATTTGCTTCAGGAGGCTGTATGTACGCGGTGATTCGTAGTGGAGGCAAGCAGTACCGGGTCGCGCCGGGAGAGACCGTACGTGTCGAAAAGCTGGCCGGAAAAGTCGGCGGCAAAGTAACGTTTGACGAAGTGCTGGCCGTGCACGGGGACGATAAGAAGTTGCTTGCGGGAGCCAAGGCCGGAAAGGCCACGGTCACGGGCAAAATCGTGGAACAAGGGCGAGGGGCGAAGAACCTCGTGATGAAGTACAAGACGGGCGGGCAATACAAGATTACGCGCGGACACCGGCAAAGCTACACGGCCGTGGAAGTCGGCGACATCAAGATCGAATAGAGGCTTTCTAGCATGGCACATAAAAAGGGCGGCGGTTCATCTGTAAACGGACGTGATTCACATGGACAGCGGCTGGGCGTGAAGCGCTTCGGCGGGCAGCTTGTGAATGGCGGGAGCATTCTGATACGGCAGCGCGGAACGCGCTACAAGCCTGGCAAGAACGTCAGCCGCGCGAAGGATGACACGCTTTTTGCTTTGATTACGGGTATCGTGCGATTTGAAGACAAAGGCCAGAAGGGCCGCTTCATCAGCGTCCTGCCGGTCGAAGAAGCGCAAGCGTCTGCCAAGACGCCCGCTGCGTAAGCCGCACTCCCGAATTTCAGCATTACTTTTGCGGATCATGGTGACACCTGCCGTTTCGTTTTCTGTCCCTTTGTATTTCCGGTAAGCGCTGGCGTATCCTCTCCCTGAGAATAAAAGAGGCACAGCAGTGTTTGTTGACGAAGCGAAGATATTTGTAAAGGGAGGTAACGGCGGAAACGGCTGCGTCGCGTTTCGACGGGAGAAGTACGTGCCGCGAGGCGGGCCGTCTGGGGGCGACGGCGGCAATGGCGGCGACATCTATCTCGAGTCAACGGAAAACGATAATACGCTGCTGCGCTATCGCTACAATCGGGAGTTCAAGGCGGACCGGGGGCGCCACGGCGAAGGCTCGAACTGCCATGGCAAATCGGGCGGCGATTTGATTCTGAAGGTGCCGGTGGGGACGGTTGTTTTTGACGAAGAAACCGGCGAGCAACTCTATGATTTTGCTGCACCGGACGAACGATTCCTGGCGGCGCGCGGCGGACGCGGTGGCAGAGGCAATGGAAACTCGCACTTTGTGCGGCCATGGCATCAAGCGCCGCGGGAGCACGAGGATGGCCAGCCGGGCCAAGAGCGGCATCTGCGTCTGGAACTTCGGCTCCTGGCGGATGTGGGGCTGGTTGGGTTTCCGAATGCCGGGAAATCGACATTTATTTCGCGGATTTCCGCGGCTCGGCCGAAGATTGCGGATTACCCGTTCACGACGCTCGAGCCGCACCTTGGTGTTGTCTCCGCGGATCCGGATGCCGCGCCGGGTACCGGCCGGACATTTGTCGTGGCGGACCTGCCGGGATTGATTGAAGGCGCTCATGAAGGCGTCGGGCTCGGGATTCGATTCCTGAAGCACATCGAGCGCACGCGCCTGATTGCGCATCTTGTTGATACCAGCGACGCGAACGACCGCGATCCGGTGCACGACTTCGAGATCATCCAAAATGAACTGCGTGCCTTCAGCGAGGCTCTGCTGCTGAAACCGGAGTTTGTTGTAGCCACGAAGCTCGACGCGACGACGAATCGCGAGCGGCTGGATCGCCTTCGGAGTTTTGCTGAGGGGAAGAAGCTGCCATTTTTTGCGATATCGTCGGCGACCGGTGAAGGCGTGCAGACGCTGGTTCGCGCAATGGCCGATACATTAGATCGTCTGCCGAGACCGCAGCGCCCTGCAGGAGAAAGTCCCGCGAGGACTGAGGAGCGGCCCCTGCGAAACGTTCCTGACGCAGACGAGGGCGAAGCTTCACCGCATCCGGAGGAGCGTTGAAGCCGCGGCGGGCGTCCAAGGCGCGACGGCAGCGCGCGATCGCGATTTTCGGTGGGACGTTTGATCCCATTCACAACGGCCATATAGCGGTGGCGAAAGCAGCCCTGAAGCGCTTCCGCCTGGATGCGATTTATTTTTTGCCATCATCACGGCCTCCGCACAAAGAGCAGCGGGAATTGGCCGGGTTCGCACATCGCTACGCCATGGTGTGCCTCGCCTGCGCGGGAAATTCGCGATTTTTACCTTCGCTGGCCGAAGCGCCGCCGGAAATGGGAGAGACGCATGTGTTCTATTCCATCGAAACGGTCCAGCGCTTCCGCCGCGAGCATCCGCATGAGCGGATCTACTTCATTTTGGGCGCGGATTCGTTTCTGGAAATTTCGACCTGGAAGAACTATGAAGCGCTTCTCGATTCCTGCGATTTCGTCATTGCGAGCCGGCCCGGGTTCAAACTGGAGGCGTTTCGCGAAGCGATTCCGCCGTACATGCTGAGCAGCACGGCGCAACGCGATCGTGACGCGATTTCCCTGCGCAAGTCGGCCGCGCACTTGCTCACGACAGTGTGGAGTCATATGTCGTCGACGGACATTCGCAGGCGGCGCAAGAACCGCAAGTCGATTCATGCTCTTGTGCCCGCGCCCGTGGAAGATTACATTCTTAAGCAGGCCCTCTACCTGTGAATCCAAACTCGTTACCCAATGCAATTCTTTGGGCCGTTGAAGCGGCTCAAGACAAAAAGGCGGCGGCGGTTACCGTTTTGAATCTGGCTGGCCTTGGCGCATTTGCAGAGTATTTTCTGATTTGTTCAGCCGAAAGTCTTCGGCAGATCGAAGCGATCGGAGATGCTGTGGAGGAAAGGTTGCGCGCTCAGGGAATGCATTTGCCGCATCGCGAAGGACGCGCAGGCACGGAGTGGCTGCTGCTCGATTACAGAAATTTCGTGATTCACATCTTTAGCGAGAAAGCGCGACTGTTCTACGACATCGAGCGGCTTTGGCGCGCCGCGAAGCGCATCGATTTCGACGCCAGCCGGTCGGCCGCACCGGGAACCGCATCATGAGCGAGGCGCGCCTGGAATGGACAGGCACTGATCCGGCGACTCAGCGACTGCTGGAAATCGCCGCGAAAGTTGCTGATACCTCGACGACCATCCTCATCACGGGCGAGAGCGGCACCGGCAAGGATCACTTGGCGCGATGGATTCACGAAGCCGGCGAGCGCCGCGATGCACCATTTCTCAAAATTGACTGCGCAGGCCTTCCCGACGGGCTCGTGGAATCCGAACTTTTTGGACATGAAAGAGGAGCATTCACGGGCGCGATCGCGCGCAAGCCGGGCCGATTCGAGCTCGCACAAAAAGGCACGATCGTTCTCGATGAGATCGCCGCGCTGGCGCCCGGTGCGCAATCGAAGCTTTTGCGCGTGCTCGAAGAGCGGAAATTTGAGCGTCTCGGCGGCATGGATACTCTCGAAATGGACGCCCGGCTCATCGCGCTGACCAATGCGGATCTGGAACGCGCCGTTCGGACCGGTTATTTTCGCGAAGACCTGTATTTCCGGCTGAATGTTCTCGTCCTGCCGATTCCGCCGTTGCGCGAGCGGAAAGCCGACATTCGCTTGCTGGCGGACCATTTTTTGGCGCGTTTTGCCTCCGTGCATGGACGTTCCGGCGCAAAGATTGATCCGGCGGCGATTCGGGCGCTGGAAGATTATTCCTGGCAGGGCAACGTCCGCGAGCTGAGAAATGCCATTGAGCACGCGTTGATTTTCGCCAAGAGCAACATGCTGCGTCGGGAAGATTTCCCGGCAATTTTGCAAGCGGCGAGCAGCGCAGCCGACAGCAGCGGACGGCTTGCGTCTCTCGAAGAGTTGGAAAAGGAAGCAATTCGGGCGACGCTCGATTCGACGCACTATAAGATCGCACGCGCCGCGGAAATTCTTGGGATTAGTCGCAAGACCTTGCTCGAAAAACGGAAGAAATACGGCCTCGTCTGACAGGTCGAGCGAAACGTCTGATTCGCGCGGCACGAAAATGAAAATACATCTCGTCTTACTGGGCCGGAATCGCCGCCCGGAGATTCGCGCTCTGATGGATGATTACCTCGCGCGGATTCGTCACCACGCAGAAGTTGAAATCACGGAAATTCGCGAAGCGAGCAAGGCGTCCTTGCAGAAACTGAAAATTGACTCCGGCGCAACGACGGTCTTGCTCGATGCAGCCGGCAAGCAATTCACTTCCGTGCAATTCGCGCGCTGGCTGGGAGATTTGCGCGACCGAGGCGTACGCGAGATCGTTTTTTTCTGTGGCGACGCCGAAGGATTCCCGGAAGAGATGCGCCGGGAGGCCAAGAGCCGCATTTCGCTTTCGACTCTGACCATGCCGCATGAGTTCGCGCGAGTTGTGCTCGCCGAGCAGATCTACCGCGCGTTTGCGATTTTGAGTGGCCATCCCTATCCGAAATAAGCTGATTCAGCAAAAACAATTTGCGAGAATAGCTCACATGTCCATTCGCATAACGCACGATGCGCATGCGCCGACCGCGTCAGTGGAGTTGATGATTGCGCGGCCGCTGGAAGACTACGACCTCATCGAGATTGAAGCGCCGACGCCGCGCGATGTCGATCCCATGTTGGCCTCGCAAGGATTCAGGGATTTGATCGACGAAGCACGCGCGATTCTGGAGCGAGAATTCGCCGGACAAGGCCTCAAGATCGAACAACTCACCGGCGCGATTTGTCATAACGACGGCACGTATCGGCCCGGAATCTGGATCGTGGTCCGTGAAGTTGGCGCGAAACAAGATGAGATGTCATCGGAAGCTCGTACGCGTGTGACGGCGGCTGCGGAATCCGTGCGCACGACTCTGCAAATCTCATGAAAGACTTGCGCATGCAATCTTCACTGCCTCTTGTAAGGGGTTTCCCTCCGAGCGACGCCTCGAATACTTGACGTTTCCTCGGCTAGCGGCGAGACTGATGGATTCTCCTGCGAGGTGAAATGCCCGAAGGAAAAGGCCTGCTGATTGTTTACACAGGGCCGGGCAAGGGCAAGACAACCTGCGCTCTCGGCACGGCCTTTCGCGCGGTGGGCCAGGGCCTGCGCGTCCTGATGGTGCAGTTCATCAAGGGCTCGTGGCACTACGGCGAACTCGACGCCGCGAAAATGCTCGGCGATGACAGATTCGAAATAAGGCCCATGGGCCGCGGGTTCATCAAAATCGGTGGCGCCGAAACGGACCCGGAAGATCAGAAACTATGCGAAGAATGCTGGGATTACGGCCGCGAACAGATTTACAGCGGAAAGTATGATCTGGTGATTCTGGATGAGATCAACTATGTGATCAGTTATAAGATCCTCGATCCGGAAAAAATTGTTGAAGCGCTGGCCAGGAGGCCCGAGCATGTGCATGTGATCTGCACGGGGCGGAATGCCCATCCGAAGCTGGTGGAACTGGCCGACCTGGTGACGGAAATGCGCGAAGTGAAGCATCCGTATACGAAGGGAATTCTCGCGCAGCGCGGAATCGACTACTGAACGGGAAGATTTTCCAACTATGGCCTGGTTCAAGAAGGAAAACAAACCGACCGAAACGCCGCCAAATGAGGAGCGGCGTGTAAAGACAGAAGGTCTATGGGTGAAGTGCGAGAATTGCCGCGCGATCATCTGGAAAAAAGACCTCGAAGCGAATTGGGAAGTCTGTCCCAAGTGTGAACATCATTTCCGGCTCGATGCGAAGCGGCGTCTCGAATTACTGCTCGACGACGGGAAGTGGACCGAATTCGACGCCGAACTGGCTTCCACGGACCCGCTGAAATTCATTGACACGAAGCCTTACTCCAAGCGACTACGTGAAGCACAGGACAAATTGGGCATCAATGACGCGATCATCAGCGCTGAAGGGCGCTTGAATGGGCGCCCTGTAAATTGCTGCTCGATGGAGTTTGCGTTTGCGGGTGGTTCCATGGGCGCCGTGGTCGGTGAAAAAGTCACGCGAGCCGCGGAGCGTTCCGCCGAACGCAAGATGCCGCTGATCATTGTCTCCTGCTCGGGCGGGGCGCGAATGCAGGAGGGCGTTGTAAGTCTGATGCAGCTCGCGAAGGTCTCCGCCGCTCTTGCGCGATTGGACGAAGCCCGCGTTCCGTACATTTCGATCCTCACCGACCCTACGACTGGCGGCGTAACAGCAAGCTTTGCCATGCTCGGCGATTTGAATATCGCGGAGCCCGGCGCTTTGATTGGCTTCGCAGGGCCGCGCGTGATCGAGCAGACGATCCGGCAAAAACTTCCCGAAGGTTTCCAGCGTGCTGAATTTCTGCTGTCTCATGGTTTCCTCGACGCGATAGTGCACCGCAAGGATCTGAAACGTTATGTCTCCCGCTCACTCGATTTCTTCTTCGGCTAGCGTGAATTACGAAGAGGCTGTGCGTATGCTCCTCGCGCTCGGCAAGGAGCTGGCAGCGCCGCGGCAGGCGCATGTCCAGAAATTCGATCTCGAAAATATCCGGGTTCTCTCGCAGCATCTGGGCTCGCCGCACCGCGCCGTACCGTCGGCTCACATCGCCGGGACAAACGGCAAAGGCTCGACAGCGGCGATGCTGGAATCGATTTTGCGAGCAGCGGGCCTTTCGACTGGCCTTTTCATTTCGCCGCATCTCGAACGCATCAACGAACGGATTCGGTTCAATGGCGAGCCGATTCCCGATGAAGAATTTGCGGCCAAGTTTTCCGCGGTGCAATCGGCGATCGAGGCTCTGCTGGCATCAGGACAGCTCGCTGCCCATCCCACTTTTTTTGAATGCATGACCGCCATGGCTTTCATGGCATTTGCGCGCAGGCGCGTGGATTTTGCGGTGTACGAAGTTGGCATGGGCGGGCGCCTGGATTCAACGAACATCCTCGAACCGCGAGTCGCCGTAATCACACAGGTAGATATGGACCACGAGAATTTTCTGGGGCACTCTATCGGCGAAATCGCGGGAGAAAAAGCGGGAATCATCAAGCCAGGAGGTTGGGTGGTCAGTTCGGCGGAGCGGCCTGAAGCGCGAGCTGTGATCGCGCGGCGTGCGGCAGAGGTTGACGCACACCTCGTGGAAATTGATTCAGCATGGAGCGTCGAGTCGGCAAATGACTCGAGCGGATTTTATCGACTGACGGCGACGCCAACAGATTCGGACAAGTCGCTCGATTTGAAAATCCCACTGCGCGGAAGATTCCAGGTCCGCAACGCACTAGCCGCGGCGACAGCGGCGCAACTGCTTGCCGCGCGCGGGTTTCCTATCAACGATGAAGCGATCATGCAAGGTATCGCCAGTGTTCGCTGGCCGGGCCGCCTGGAACGCCTTTCCGAGAATCCTTTAATCTATTTTGACGGTGCGCACAATCCCGCAGCGGCACGTGAACTGGCTGTTTTTTGGCAGGAACATCTTGCGGGGAAGCGTATTTGGCTGGTTTACGGAGCAATGCGCGACAAGGCTGTTGACGAAATCGCAGGCCTATTGTTTCCGCTGGTTCACGAGGTCATCTTCACGGAGCCTTCCCAGGGCCGCTCGATTTCGGCGCCGCTGCTCGCAGAAATGACGTCACACCTTGCGCGGCGGTGGCGTGTCGTTTCCGATTCTATGAAGGCGCTTGATCTGGCGATTTCTCACGCGGCGCCCAACGACGCGATATTTGTGACAGGTTCTCTTTATTTGGTGGGCGCCCTGCGCGAACGCGCGAAAAATCGTTCGAAAATGGACGCATCGGACACTCCTGCATCATTCGACCCGCAATAAGCTGCGTTCAGCCGTAAATTGATTGACCTGGTGCCCGAATTGTTAGGAACCGAAGCGCGAATTCCCCTCGTCGCACGTTGCGGAATCACATGAATCGGTGTTCTTCATCCCATTGCCGGACACGAAATCCCACAGGTGGACATCTAGCGAACGCTGAAATCGGAGTCCAAATTAAAAGTTAGTAATTAGGGAAGAAATATAAAATTTTTTGCGCTGTCTCGAGGCAACAAAAATGCAATTTCTGCGTCTAATGGACATAGTGAGGGAGTTTGCCATGCAGCCACAGGGACGCCAGCAAGCTTTGGAGACTTTCGGACGTGGACCGATATTTCTTTCCGAGGCGCTTTCGCGCTGTCCCAAGAAAATGTGGTTGTACCGGCCGTCACCGGATCGCTGGAGCATTCACGAAATTATTCTGCATCTGGCCGATAGCGAAGCGGAATCTTACGTTCGTTGCCGCCAATTCATCGCTGAGCCGGGTTTGGACGCCGCAGCCTATGACGCAGCCGCTTGGGCCAATACGCTCGGCTATTTCCACCAGAGCACCCGCGAAGCATTGGGGTTGATCGTGCGTCTCCGGCGCATGACGTACCAGATTCTCCGTTATGTTCCGGACGCTGTTTGGGAACATACGGCGCATCATCCCGAAAAGGGTACGCTGACTCTGGATCGATGGCTGGAATTGCAGGCGCGGCATATTCCGCATCACGTAGAGCAGATTCGCCAGAACCATGCTGCTTGGGCGAGGACACACCGGCAGCGCAAGCCGGCAGGGCGCGTTCAGGTGGACATTTCTTCGCAGCAGACGACGCTTGCGCCCATTGCGTGAGCCGGGGAACTTGCTGAGCTAAATACCTCGCGTTCCTCCTCGTGCTGCTGCCCATGATTCAATTCCTTAGTTGGCGCTCAGGCATAGGCTTAATATCTCCCTGACGGAGCATGGGAGAAGAGCGAAGCTACGATCTCGCAGGGCCGCGTGATGCCGATCCAATCGTTTTCCTTCATGGCATGCGCGTGACACGACACATGTGGCAGCCGCAAATGGAGCGGCTGGCTGATGAATTCCGCCTCATCGCCATGGACCTGCCAGGGCATGGCGCGCTGAAAGCCGTTCCTTTCCGCATGGACGGCGCTGTGGCAGAGATCGCCCGCGTGATGGACGATGAAGCGCGAGGCCGGGCGCTGCTCGTGGGGCTGTCGCTTGGCGGGTACGTCGCCATGGAATTCGCCGCGGCGTACCCCGAAAAAGTTGCGGGTCTCGTTGTGGCAAGCGCGACGGTTGAACCTCGCGGCTGGCACGCAGTACCGTATCAGATCGCCGCTTTGCTGATGGCCAGGCTGCCAGCCTCGTGGCTCGACTGGATCAGCAGGACATTTTTTCTGCTCTTCTACGGCAAGCAGCGCGCTCAGCCTCTTATTGCGCCGGGTTTCTTCATGCGCGGGGCCGCGCAAGGGCTAAGAGAGGTGTTTGGTAAAGAATTCTGCCCCAGACTAGCCTCATATCCGGGGCCGGTCTTATTGCTGAACGGCAGCCGCGACCTTGGTTTTCGCCTGAACGAGAGGAAATTTCTTGCGGCAGCCCGGGACGGTAGATTGGAAATAATATCTGGTGCGTTTCATTTATCGAATATTGACCGGCCGGAGATTTTTTGCAACGCTATCCGGCGCTTTGCGCGGTCCTTCATGCGGTAGCTTTGCGGTCTCCTCGTAAGCTTCGCTGGGTTGCCGCGGCCGCATGCCGATGGTAGGATAAATTGTTCATGCCAGCCCATTCGATATCCGAACGACAGCCATCACCGCGTGTCGGCCTCCCGTATCGTACACACGATGAAGAAGTTAGAGGCGTTCGAGAGAAATATAATTTCTACCTGAATTCCATCAAGCGCGCTGGTGGGGTCCCGGTCGAAATTTCCCTCCGTTTTCCGAAACAGGAGCTTCTGACGCTTGCCCGTTCGCTGGATGCAATCGTGCTGCCCGGAAGCCCAGCAGACGTCAATCCTTCGCTTTATCGTGAGCACCGTCGCCCTGAATCGGCAGACGCGGACGAGAATCGCGAGCGAACTGATGTCGTGCTGCTCGATCACGCCTTTGCTGAGGGCAAGCCGGTACTGGCGATTTGTTACGGCGTGCAGATTCTAAACGTCTATCTCGGGGGAACTCTAATTCAGGATATTTCAAGCGAATTGCATAGCTCGATCGAGCACTCCTGGAAAGGGCGGGACGAGGGCAAGCCCGAGCCATTTCATGCAGCGCGCCTCGCACAAAACTCGCGGATCGCAAAGCTCGCCGGCGCCTCCGAAGTGCGCGTAAATAGTTCGCATCATCAATCGGTCCATGAGCCGGGCAAGAATCTTCGCCTCGTTGGGCACGCGCCCGATGGTGTGATTGAAGCAGTGGAGTGGACCGGTGATGGGAATTGGGTCACGGGCGTTCAATGGCATCCGGAGCGCATGACCGATGATGCCCTGGCGCAAGCTTTATTTCGGGAGTTGATTGCCGCGGCGCACAGGGTGACGGTTCGCAATTAGTTTCGGAGTCGAGGGCGAGAAGTACATTTTTTCGCAATAACGCAAAGTTGAATCAAACGAATTCATCCGGGGAGAACTATGATTTCTCTGGCAGGAAAAGCAGCGCTCATCACTGGCGGGTCGCGAGGCATTGGCGCCGCAACGGTGCGGAGTTTCGCGCAAGCCGGTGCGGATGTGGTCTTCAATTATCACAAGAATAAAGAAGCTGCCGAACAATTGCAGCAGGAGGCGCGCAAGCACGGCACGCGCATTGAATCGTTTAAGGCCGATTTGGGGAAAATGGCCGACGCGAAAAGTCTCGTGGAATTTGCGCGCGAGCGGCTAGGCCGTCTGGACATCCTCGTTGCCAATGCGGGCATCTGGAATGCAGAGGATATCTCAATCGGCAAGATGTCGGAGCGAGAATGGGACGACATGATGCGCGTCAATTTGAAAAGCGTTTACGCCGCGATTCACTGTGCCGTTCCGCACATGATCGCGCAGAAAAGCGGCCGCATCATTGCCATCAGCTCCACGGCGGGCCAGCGCGGTGAATCCTTTCACTCTCACTATGCTGCATCGAAAGGCGGAGTCATCAGCCTTGTAAAAAGCCTGGCCACCGAGCTTGGACGTCACAACATCCTTGTGAATTGCGTTGCGCCCGGATGGGTGGACACAGAAATGTCGAAGTCCGTACTGCACACGAAAAAGGGCTGGAAATTCGCAACTAGCGTGATTCCGCTGGGCCGCCCGGCAACCGCGGAAGAGATCGCCGGGCCGATTTTGTTTCTCGCCTCCGATCTCGCCACCTTCATGACTGGAGAAATCTTGAACGTCAATGGAGGCGCTGTCCTGTGCGGTTGATGCGCCGCCAAATTTCGCTACTTGCGATTTCCGCTGCGATCGTTTGTACTGCTTGTGTGCCTGCGCGCGCGCAGGACGACACACAAATCCTGATGCCCGAGCAGAGCGCAGCGAAAGCCAAGCAACTGCTGCAGCAAACGATACAAGCTCTGGGAGGCAATCCATATCTGGATGTGAAGGATTCGAGCTGCACAGGCTATCTCGGCCAATTCGGCCATTCCGGAGCCCTGCAATCGTACGATCAGTTCTGGGATTTCGTGAAGTTTCCTGACAAGGATCGCACGGAGTTCTCCAAGAAGCGCAACATCATTCAAATTTTCAACGGCAACGAAGGCTGGGTCCTCGACCGCGGAGGCGTCAGCGACGCAGATGCCAGCCAGGTCAAGGACAACCAGAATCAGCTGGAGACGGACCTGGATTACGTTCTCCGCTATCGCATGAAAGAACCCAACATGATTTTTCGCTACGACGGGCCCGATGTTGTGGACCTGAAAGAAGCGGACTGGGTCGAAATCGATGATCCTCAGGGACATCAAATCCGCATTGCCATCGGCCGCTTGGATCATTTGCCGATTCGCAAGGAAGTCGATTCGCGCGATCCCATCACGCACATGCGCGTCGAAGAGGTCGATTATTATTCGAATTTCCATTCCGTCGACGGCGTCATGATGTATTTCGACCAAACGCACATGCGCAACGGGCTCAAGACGTTCACGGTTTCCTACATTCCGGACGGCTGCAAGTTCAATACCGGCCTTCAGGATTCTCTGTTCACCAAGGAATCGCTGGACGAGCGCTGGGCCAAAATAGGCAAGAAGGGTAGAAAAGATAAGACTAAAGAAGTGAAAGAAAAAGACGCCTCAGGACCGTAGAAACAACTTTCTCATCCCACATTTTTTACCGGCAGGTTTCGCTGGCCTGAATCTCAGATCCACAACCTATAGCTTTTTCGTTTCCGAGCGGATGCCGGGTATAATTGCAGGATGCTAAAGAAGCATAGAAAGCCGCGGATACGCAGCACGACGGTGCTGTGCGTGCGAAAAGACAACCATGTTGTGATGGCCGGCGACGGGCAGGTGACTCTCGGTGAAGGCGTAGTGAAGCACAACGCCAAGAAGATTCGGCGGCTCTTCAGCGACAAAATTTTGGCAGGATTTGCGGGGAGTACCGCGGACGCGCTCTCGCTTTTCACGAGATTCGAGAACAAGCTGCAGGAGTTTCATGGCAATCTGGCGCGCGCGGCCGTGGAATTGTCCAAAGAGTGGCGCACAGACCGCTCGTTGCGGCATTTGGAGGCGCTGCTCATCGTTGCGGATGCGAAGTCCACTTTTCTTTTGAGCGGCAATGGCGACGTCATCGAACCCGATGACGGCATCTGCGCCATCGGCTCGGGAGGGCCCTATGCTCTCTCGGCGGCTCGCGCTCTGGCGAAACACACGAAAATGAGCGCCAAGGACATCGCGCAGGAAGCCATGCGCATCGCGAGTGATATCTGCATCTTTACAAACGCTAATTTCACGGTCGAAGAGTTGTGAGTGGCCACGCAAGCGAGGGCTTGTGAGTGAGAAGGGCAAGGATGAAAAGAACATGGTGATTTATCTCAATGGCGAGTCGCCGGCGGCAGAACCCGAACCGATGCCGTCGTTTGACGAGCTGACGCCGCGAGAAATCGTCGCGGAACTGGACAAGTACATCGTTGGCCAGACTCCGGCGAAGCGCGCCGTGGCGGTCGCGTTGCGTAACCGCGTACGCCGCCAAAAATTACAGCCCGAAATGGCCGAAGACATCCTTCCCAAAAACATCCTGATGATCGGCCCGACCGGCGTGGGGAAAACAGAAATCGCGCGCCGGCTCGCGCGCCTGGCTGGCTGTCCATTTGTGAAGGTCGAAGCCTCGAAATATACCGAAGTTGGCTACGTAGGCCGCGACGTCGAATCCATGGTGCGCGATCTCGTGGAAGTCGCCATCGATATGGTCCGCGAGGAAAAACTGGACGAAGTAGCCGAACGCGCCGAGCAAGCAGCCGAAGAACGCTTGCTCGATTTGCTGCTGCCTTCTTCGCCGCCTCCACCGACGCTCGAAGGCTCCGCGCAGGCAGCTGAGGCGCAGCACAAGGAAGCCGCGCAGCGCACACGCGAAAAACTGCGCGCCCAATTGCGCGAGGGCAAGCTGGATCAGCGCATGGTCGAGGTGGAAGTTCGCGAGCGCATGACGCCGGCGTTTGAGATCGTTTCAAGCCAGGGCGTGGAAGAAATGGACATCAACGTCAAGGACATGCTCTCCGGCATCTTCGGCCAGCAGAAAAAGAAACGGAAAATGACCGTTGCGGAAGCCTACGATTACCTGATCCAGGAAGAAGAAAATAAGCTGCTCGATATGGATCAAGTGACGCGCATCGCCGTCGACCGCACCGAGCAGATGGGTATTCTTTTTATCGACGAGGTCGACAAAGTCGCGGGACGCGAATCGGGCCACGGACCGGATGTCTCGCGCGAAGGTGTGCAGCGCGACATCTTGCCGATTGTCGAAGGCACCACGGTCAACACGCGCTACGGCATGGTGCGCACGGACCACATTTTGTTCATCGCGGCTGGCGCGTTCCACACAACGAAGCCTTCCGACCTGATTCCTGAACTGCAGGGCCGCTTTCCGATTCGTGTCGAACTGAGCTCGCTCACCGAAGCGGATTTTGTCCGCATTTTGACGGAACCGAAGAACGCGCTCATCAAGCAGTATGTCGCCCTGCTCGATACCGAAGGGCTGAAGATGACTTTCAGCGACGACGGCGTGGCGGCGATCGCGCGCTTTGCCGCGCTCGTCAACGAGCAGACAGAAAACATCGGCGCGCGCCGCTTGCACACTATTTTGGAGAAAGTGCTCGAAGAGATTTCGTTTGACGCTCCGGACATGAAGAAGCGCAGCCTGAAAATCGATGCGGCTTATGTGCAGAAGCAGCTCACCGACATTGTCAAGGACCAGGACCTCAGCCGTTACATCCTCTGAAGCGTGCGAATTTCGCTAATGGAGATTCGAACGTCGGAAGAAGGTCTGGATACGTTTTCTCGCAGAGCACTGCTTTCCTTCCGTCACTGGGTATTGATCGCATTTTCTTCTCTTAGTGTTTGTCTGGCTGGATGCGCCGCGCCGGGCGTGCCGGTGACTCGGCGCCCTGCGACCGCCAAAGCAATCACAGATCTTTCTGCGCGCCAATCGGGAGACGGTGTTGTTCTGGATTTCACTCTGCCCAAGGAAACAGTTCAGGGAAAGGCGCTTTCGAAGCCACCGGAAATCGAAATTTATCATCTTTTTTCGTCGGCCAGCGCTGTTCCGCCATCGGCTGAGAATCTCTTTGGCGCGTCGTCCTTGCAGCCTGTGCTCGAGATTCCACCGGAGATGGTGGTGCAATATCGCGCAGGGGATCAATTTCAGTTTCGCGACGCATTGGCGTCCACCGACATAGCCGCGCACGCCGGAGAAAATGCCATCTACATGATTCGCACACGCATTTCCGGCCATGACTCCGCAGATTCAAATCTCGCCGTTGTCCGTGTTCTCTCCGCGCCTCAGACAATTCAGGATTTGCACGCGGAAGTCACGCAGTCGGCAATCAAACTCTCCTGGACAGAGGTGCCAATTCCCTCGGCAGGCTCACTGACCGCTGACTCGATCCGCTACCGCATTTTCCGATCGAGCAACGTCACAAATCCGTCGGCGAACACTTCGCCGTCCAATTCGAACACGCAAGGAACCGCCGCATCGCTTCCTTTTGGACAGATCGCCGAAACGGATTCTCCCTCCTATAGCGACGCGAATTTCAAATTTGGCGAGACATACGCGTATTACGTGGTCAGCGTGGCGCAATTCGGAAAAGATTCAGTGGAATCGCAAAATTCAGGAACGCTCGAAGTAACTCCACGAGACACATTTGCTCCCGAGCCGCCGCATGGACTTGTCGCTGCCGTGATCTCAAATGCCTCAACCAACGTCCCAGAAGTCGATCTATCGTGGGCTATTTCAGAAGAAAGCGACATCGCAGGCTACAATGTCTATCGCAGCCAAGAAGAAAAAGGAGCTGGAACGCGCCTCAATAGCAGTCTGTTGCCCACCCCGGTCTTTCGTGATATCTCAGTGCAGCTGGGGCAAGAGTATTTTTATCGCGTCACCGCCATAGATAGCTCCGGAAATGAAAGTGCGCCCAGCGCCGCGGTCGCTGTGACGATTCCTGCGATGAACGATAAGGAGAAATGATGGGCCGATTCTTTGCGCGATTCTGCTGTGCACGCAGTTCCCATCTCGCCCGATGAAATTTTGCCGCTTCCAAATTTCAGGTTCCGAGAGCAGCGCGCCGGGGCATGCCGGTGCTCGCGCGCATTACGGAATCATCGAAGGCGACCAGGTATCCGAGATTTCAGGCCCCTTCCAGCCATGGCAAAAAACTGGAAAAAGCTGGCAAATGGCAAGCGTAAAACTCCTCGCGCCTTCGGAACCTTCGAAAATTGTCTGCGTGGGAAGGAATTATGCGGAACACGCGGCAGAACTCGGCAACCATGTCCCCACGGAGCCGCTTATTTTCCTGAAACCTCCTTCCGCGATTATTGCTCCGGAGGATTCGATCGTTCTCACTCCGCTTTCCGAACGTGTGGATTACGAAGGTGAACTCGCCATCGTTATTGGAAGGCGTTGCGCCGGCCTAAAACTGCCCGACGACGTGCGGCCCTACGTTCTTGGCTATACCTGCTTGAATGACGTCACCGCCCGCGACCTGCAGAAAAGAGACGTGCAGTTCACACGCGCGAAAGGCTTCGATACATTCTGTCCCTTCGGCCCCGTGCTCGAAACGGAGGTCGATTTATCCGCGGCGACGGTTCAAACCTTTGTTAACAAAAAGAAACGACAGTCCGCGCGCATCGCGGAAATGATTTTTCCCGTCGATGTTATAATTCGATGGATTTCGCAAGTCATGACGCTTCTGCCTGGCGACGTAATTGCTACAGGGACACCGTCAGGTGTCGGGCCGCTTGCCGCTGGCGATGTCGTCGAAATCAGCGTGAGTGGCATTGGCACGTTGCGGAACAAAGTCGTTGCCGCTGTTTGACCGCCCGAAGCGGGTCCGTGAATTGAGCTTGCGAAAATCGCGCGCGGTCCGCAGCAGTGTAGCTGCCCGGCGCAAAGGTATTCATTGAAACACCTGATTGCAAACTGGCATGAAATCGCGTACGCCGTCATCGCTGTGTTGATCATTGCGGCGGCGGCCGTTGCTCTGAAGTTCGGCCGCGGAAAGGATTCCGCGGAAATCGAACGCGAGCGGCGCTCCTATGTGAATCGCGTGGGTCGTATCGTCGACGGCCAGGTTCTGGAAATTGTGGAGAAGGCTTCAGATGCCGATGCCGCCACGGGCGCAACCCTGATGGCCAAGCGCCACAGGAAGGGAAATGCTGGGAATCACCGCCTGCTCCTTTACACCTACTCGATTTCTGGAGTTACCTATGAAGCGGCGCAGGATATTACCGGCCTTGAAGAACGCGCCTGCCTCGAACGCGTCGTAGCTGGCCAGCCCGTTGGCGTGAAATACGATCCTGCAAATCCCGGCAATTCGATCCTGCTCGCGGATGATTGGTCTGGACTGAGTTAAGCGCTTTCACGGTGACCTGCTCTTGAAATCCTCGCGGCCGATCACCGGATAATCTGCGAACGATGACAATGACTAACAATTTGCCTCCACTCACCTCAAGACAAGTCGGCAAGCAAATGCTCTCGGTGGCGTTCGGCCTGGCGATTCTTCTCAGCGTCGTCGGATTCTTGCTCGCAGCCACAATGCGCGTGGTCGCGATTGAGTCCCCCGTCGTTCGCATTTTTGCTGGAATCGTGGATGTCGCCTTGGGAACTGGTCTGCTCTTGCTCGCGATCTATCTCACCGTTCGCATTTTTGTCTTTCTCACGGGCGCCTCGGAATAATTTTCTCGAACGCATCTTGCCGCGTTCGCCCGGCTGTGGCACGCTAACTCTCCGGTTATGGACACGAAGAAACATCATCACGACCCGCTTGAGGAATTGCAGCGGCGCAGCGCTGAGGCAGAAGCCGGCGGGGGCGCCACTCGCCGCGAGCGCGAGCACAAAGAAGGCAAGCTCAGCGCGCGCGAGCGAATCGAACTGCTTCTGGATGAAGGCACGTTCGAGGAGCTCGACAAATTCGTCAAGCATCGCGGCACGGATTTTGGCATGGCTGAGCAGAGGCCCTCAGGCGATGGATTCGTTTCCGGCTTTGGCCGCATCGATGGCCGATCGGTTTACGTTTTCGCCCAGGATTTCACTGTTTTTGGCGGCTCTCTTTCTGAAGCCAATGCTGGAAAGATCACCAAGATCATGAAGCTGGCGATGAACAATGGCGCGCCTGTCATCGGTTTGAACGATTCCGGAGGCGCGCGCATTCAGGAGGGAGTCATGTCGCTGGCAGGCTACGCAGATATATTCCTCCTCAATACGCTGGCGAGCGGTGTCGTTCCGCAGATTAGCGCCGTCATGGGACCGTGCGCCGGTGGCGCGGTCTATTCTCCGGCCATTACTGATTTTATTTTCATGACCGAAAAGACTTCCTACATGTTCGTCACTGGCCCCGATGTCATCAAGACCGTTACGCATGAGGAAGTCACCAAGCACGAGCTCGGCGGCGCGATGACGCACAACGCCAGAAGCGGTGTCGCGCATTTCGTCGCGCACGACGACAAAGAATGCCTGGCGATGATTCGCGAGCTTCTCAGTTTCCTGCCGTCGAATAATCTCGACGACGCTCCGCGCCGCGCGACCAACGACCCGCCGAATCGTGCCGACGCCGCTCTCGATTCCATCGTGCCGGAAGATCCGATGCAGCCCTACGACATAAAGGGCGTGATTCATGCCGTCGTCGACGACAACTATTTTTTCGAGGTGCACGAGCATTTCGCGAAAAACATCGTGGTCGGATTTGCCCGCTTGGATGGCCAACCGGTGGGAATCGTCGCCAATCAACCCGCGTTTCTGGCCGGCGTGCTGGATATCAATGCATCAGTCAAAGGCGCTCGCTTCGTTCGTTTTTGCGATGCATTCAACATTCCGCTGATCACCTTCGAGGACGTGCCCGGTTTTTTGCCCGGCACGCAGCAGGAATACGGCGGCATTATCAAGCACGGTGCGAAATTGCTTTTCGCGTTCGCAGAAGCCACTGTGCCGAAAATCACGGTGATCACGCGCAAGGCCTATGGCGGTGCGTATTGCGTCATGTCCTCGAAGCACATTCGCACGGACATCAACTTCGCCTGGCCTACGGCTGAAATCGCCGTGATGGGTCCCGAAGGTGCGGTCAATATCGTCTACCGGCGCGAAATCGAGCAGGTGCCGGAGTCTGATCGCGCGCGCCTGCGAGAGGAAAAGGTCGCCGAGTTCCGCGAACGATTTGCGAATCCCTACGTCGCAGCCGAGCGCGGCTATATCGACGCCGTGATCAAGCCTTCTGAGACGCGCACGAAGCTTGTCGCCGCGCTGCGCTCGCTCGAAAATAAGCGGGACACGACTCCGCGTAAGAAACACGGCAATATTCCGCTCTGATTATGTTCAAAAAAATCCTCATCGCCAATCGTGGTGAAATCGCCGTGCGCATTCTGCGCGCCTGCCGCGAAATGGGAATTCCAGCCGTGGTCGTTTATAGCGATGCCGACCGCGCCTCGCTCCACGTTCGATTGGCGGACGAAGCCTATCGCATCGGCCCAGCCCCATCGCGCGAGAGCTACCTGGCAATCGACAAAATCATAAGCGTCGCACGTTCCGCCGGATGCGACGCGCTGCACCCGGGCTACGGCTTCCTCTCCGAAAACCCGCGCCTGCCCCGCGCTTGTGCCGATGCAGGCATCACGTTCATCGGACCCACGGCCGCGGCGATGGAGCGTCTCGGTTCAAAAACAGCCGCGCGCCAGCTCGCGCGCGAAGCTGGGGTACCCACCGTTCCGGGAACGCTCAACCCCATTGAGCAACTCGATGCAGCCCTCGAAAAGGCGAGGGAGATTGCTTTTCCCGTTGTTCTTAAGGCCGTCGCAGGCGGCGGAGGCAAGGGCATGCGCCTCGTCGAGCGTGAACAGGAACTCGCATCCGCATGGCGCGATGCGGCTTCAGAAGCGACAAACGCCTTCGGCGATGGCCGGCTGTATCTCGAAAAATTCCTCTTTCATCCGCGCCACATTGAAATCCAAATCCTCGGCGACAATCACGGCCACGTCATTTATCTCGGCGAGCGCGAATGTTCTGTCCAACGCCGCTATCAAAAAGTCATCGAGGAGGCGCCTTCACCGATCATGACTCCGGAACTGCGCCGCGCCATGGGCGAAGCGGCTGTTGGCTTGGCGCGCGCGGGCGGATATACGAACGCAGGAACTATGGAATTTCTCGTCGACGCTCAGCGCAATTTTTATTTCCTCGAAATGAATACGCGCTTGCAAGTCGAGCATCCCGTCACGGAATTGGTTGCGTCAGTCGATCTTGTGAAGCTGCAAATCGAGATTGCTGCCGGAAGGCCGCTGGCTCTGAAACAAGACGATATTCAGTTGCGCGGCCATGCCATCGAGTGCCGTATCTACGCGGAGGATCCGGACAATAATTTCTTCCCGTCCCCGGGCAAAATCCTCGACCTGCGCGCTCCCGCCGGCCCCGGCATTCGCATGGACAACGGCGCTTATTCCGGCTGGATCGTGCCGACCGATTACGACCCTATGCTCGGCAAGTTGATTGCTTGGGGAAAAGATCGCGCGGAAGCCATCGCTCGGCTGCGGCGCGCGCTGGGCGAATATTATGCACGCGGAATCAAGACGAATATCGGGCTCTTCCGCCGGATTCTTTCCGAGCCGGAATTCGTGCGTGCGGAAATTTACACAAAATGGCTCGATGAACTGCTCTCTAGGCCGGCAGCGCATGTCGAATCTAAAAGGCATGCTGCCGGCGCGACGTTCTCCGAAGACGCCGCCGCTTTGGTTGCTGCTTTTTGGCACGTGAACCAAGATGGGGCTTCAAACAAGCCTGCGAATGGTTCGCGCGAAACTCCATCGCGATGGAAAATCCAGGGCCGCCAAGATCAATTGGCGGGCATTCCCGAACGCGAATGAAACTCAATGTGAAAATTGGCGGGCGCGATCGCACCGTGGAGATCGCTCGCAACGGCGAGAAAACACAATTTCTCCTTGACGACCGCGAGATCGCAGCGGACCTGATGGAAGTGCAACCGGGAATTTATTCCGTTCTCATCGGAGGACAGGCATTCGAAGCGAGCGTCACCGCAGACTCGTCGAGTTCTCGCGTGCTGATCGGAGGACAGGAATTTCCTTTCGAAATCGCAGATCCCCGCCGTTGGAACCGCAGGCGCGGCGGAATGGCCGGAGCGGAAGGGAAGCAGTCCGTTGCCGCGCCGATGCCGGGAAAGATCGTGCGCCTTTTGGTGAAGAATGGAGACTCAGTGGAAATCGGCCAGGGCCTGATCGTTGTTGAAGCGATGAAGATGCAAAATGAAATCAAATCGCCGAAAGCCGGAAAGATCGAACGCCTCGATGCAAGGGAAGGTCAGGCAGTCAATGCCGGAGAAATTCTCGCCGTGATTGTCTGAAGACGAGCAAGGAAATCCGCAGGAAAAAACTTACGCTTCCAATCAAGAACGTTCGTTTCGCTAGTTCGTCGCGTCGTCGCTCGGCAGTTTGCCCGCCGATTCGAGAACTTCCTTCGCGAGATAATTGACCACATGAGCTTGGTCGCGCGCTGTGCTCACGTATGCCGCACGGAGCAATTGTTCGCGCCGGTTTTGCAGCGTGGTACGGATCGATTGCTGCACCTGCGGGTCGGAAAGCAACCTCTGCCCAGCCGGCTCGCGCGCAATCAGTTTGATGATGTGGTAGCCATCCTTGAGCTCGATCGGCTTGCTGACCTGGCCGGGCTGGAGGGCCAGAACGGCGGTCTTGAGTGCGGCGTCGGTCTGATTGAGCGACGATTGCGGGATGAAGCCCAAATCTCCACCATTTGAGGAATTCGCGTCCTCGGAGTAGTCCATGGCCTCCTGCGCGAAATCCGCGCCTGCGGCGAGCTGCTGTTCGAGCATCTCAACCTTGCGCTTGGCTTGCTCGGGAGTCGTTGCGTCGTCGTTCTTGCGATTGTGAATTCCAGGATCGGGATGCGGCGTGACGACGATCTGCGCGACGTGGTACTGCGGCTCCGCCACGTTGAACTGCGCCTGATTTTTCGCATAAAAGTCCGCTACGTCAGCGTCGGAGATGGTGATCTTCGCCACGACTTCCCGGTTCATCAGTTTCTCAATCGAAAGCTCGCGCCGAATTTCGGTTTTGAGGTCATCCACCGTAAGGCCGTTTTCCTTCAGCTTGCTCTGGAACTCATCCTCGGTGAATGGCGCTTTCGATTGATTGAACTTGTCCTGGACTTCGCTGTCCGTCGCGATCAGGTTCAGCGTTTTCGCGCGTTGGTACAGAAGCTCATTGTCGATCAGTTGATCGAGAATGCTCAGTTTGAGCGAGAGCGCTTCGTCGTGCGAAGGCACGGCGCCCTGCGCCTGCACCCTGCTGCGATAGTATTTATCGACTTCGGCGCGGTTGATCTCCGTTCCGTTCACCGTGGCCCACACGTTCTGATTCGGAGCTTGCTGGCTCCGGCACGAAATCGTCAGAGCGCACGCCAGAAAGGCGCCGAAAAGAGCTATTCGTTTCAACAAGGAGGGACTCCTTCGAATGGTGAAATAGGAGGACAGGTTCAGGCAGCCTTCTTGACGCGGCCGGCTCGGATACACGCCGTGCACACGCGGATATGCTTTCGCGCGCCGCCGACCAGTGCCTTCACGCGCCGCAGATTCGGATTCCATCGCCGGCGCCGCAAATTGTTCGCGTGGCTCACGACGTTTCCATAGCTTGGCTTCTTGCCGCAAATTTCACATGCCAGTGACATGAGTGCTCCGATTCCAAACCTTTGTATTTCGATGAAGCAATAATCCTATCAGAGATTCGCCGCGCCGCAAAGCCACACGCTCGGCGTAACCTTACTCGCAATAACAAAAAACGGCCCCGGCAGGAACCGGAGCCGTTTTGAAATTCAGGCTGAAATTGCTTCGAACGACCTAGTCGCCGGCGACAGTTTCCGCTTCGGTGACCGCGGGTTTCGCGGTGCTGTGGCCGTTCGACCCGTTGCCATTGCCGTTTGCACCTGCGATCTGCACTGGCTTGGCCCCGCCGCCCGGTACAGCCTCTTTCATCGCTGAAAGCGTCCCAATTTGCACGACGCCCTCGGTCGGCGAAGGCTTCTTGAGAACCAATTCCTCGTAGATCGCGCGAACCTTAGCTGCCTCTTCCATCGCTTGGCGGCGGCGTGCGCGATCTTCCTCAGCTGCGGTGAGAGGGATGTCATGCTCGAGGTGTCGGACACGGGCCGCGTCATCCGCATTGACGTTAAGCGAGTGCTCATAGTGCTCGAGGTTGACCTTCTTGCCCTTGGCGTAGATTTCGTGCCGGCCGTGCTCCTTGTACCACTGCGCGACGGTCGCGTTCTTGTGCATGTTTTCGATGATCTTGCGCCAGCCGATTCCCGTGTTGTATGC
>JASHRL010000105.1 GCA_030037355.1 Candidatus Acidiferrales bacterium
AGACGATTCTGCGAGATCTGCTGAATACGCAGCAGAATGCCATAGCCGTGCAGCGGCCCCAGCGAGACCGCTTTCAAAATCAGCAGATCCAGCGTTCCTTGCAGCAGGTCGATTTGTTTGCCCACGGGCTTCTTCTCCTAGATAAACTAGGAAGCTACGCTCATTCTCCTAGACAGTCAAGGAGAAGTTTCCCGCGCTTTGGAGCTCCCGCAGAGCGCGTCGCTCGCCGCTATGTCCGGTCGCAAAACCACATTTCTTTCGGATGGGATTTACTCAGCGCCGATTATTTGGCAGAATTGACGCCGATTCATCGGAAGCGATGATCGCAATTATGGGGAGAGCTCAATGGCGTATGTGATTGCGGAGCCTTGCATCGGAACGAAGGATTCGGCGTGCGTGGACGTTTGCCCCGTCGATTGCATCCACCCGCGCAAGGACGAAGCCAGTTTCGAAGCCGAAAAGCAACTCTACATCAATCCCGACGAATGCATCGATTGCGGCGCCTGCGTTCCCGTCTGTCCGGTGACGGCGATCTTCGCCATGGAAGATTTGCCCGAGAAGTGGTCCAGCTATGCCGCAACCAACGCCGACTGGTACAAAGCCAAGAAGGCATAACCTCCCCCGTACGGGATTTCCTTCCGCTGAAACTTCAGCTTCCCGCCAAGGCGGCTGGAGTGCACTCTCAGCGAAGGAATGTGGTGCTGCGCGGACAGAGCAACCTTCCACAAGAAATTCTGCATCTGTTGATTCCGAAGGCTGTTTCGCCGGTGCCCTTGCGCGCCTGCGGTGTCCTGCTGCACATAGAAGAAAATCTGGGGAGAAAAGCGAAGGGTTCGCATGTCTCGCGTCTTCCGAACTTTGATTCTCGCTGCATCATTGATTTTCAGTTTGTCATTTGTTCTGGTGTTTTTTTGCATTCTTCTTTTCGCGCAGGGAATTTCTCCGGATGAAGTGAAAGTCCACAGTTGGCCCTACCGGCCGCCCGCGCCCGTTTTGAAGGTCGAGAGCAACACCGTCGAAGTTGGAGTTGTCGTACGCGATAGCAAAGGCCAGATTGTCCCGGATCTGAACCAGTCCGATTTCAAAATCTACGACGATGGCAAAGAGCAATCCATCTCCGCGTTTTCCGTGGAAACTCACCTCACGTTAACGGAGATACGCCAGGCCGCCGCATCCGGGAAGAGCGCACCCGCTGAGACCCTCCCGCCGCGCCCGCGTTACGTGGCGCTTGTTTTCGACGACTTGAACACCAAATTTGGCGATATGCGCCATGTGCAGCTTGCTGCGGAGAACTTTGTCAAAACGGGCGTCGGCCCGAGCGACAAAGTCGCGTTGTTTACTTCCTCTGGCTCCGAGACAATCGACTTCACGCCGAATGCACCTGAAGTCATCAACGCAATTGAGAATCTGAAGTTTCGTGGGCACAGCATTGCAAGCCCCGGTTGTCCGCATATCATGCCGTACGACGCCTATGAGATCGCGACCGAACCGCTGCCCCCGATCGGTGTTATGGCCGGCTCTCCTACCTATGTGACGCTTGTCGGGGAGGCAGTCCAGTGCAACTGCATCGACGAGACGAATCTGGATATTGGTACATGCTCAAACCAGCAAGAGCAGCTCGTTCAGACGGAATCGAAACAAATGTGGAGTTCCATTCGTCAGATGTCGCAGGACACACTGAATAGCATCCAAGCCGTCGTCAATTACCTGGCGAAAAGGCCCGGCGATCGCGTGCTCGTTCTCGCCTCTTCCGGATTCTTGACGGGAACCTTGGAAACTGAAGTGGACACGATGGTGGACAACGCGCTCCGCGCCGGCGTGGTCATCAACGCTCTCGACGCCAAGGGTCTCTACACGGAACTTCCGAACCAAGCTGAGATGGAGGCCCAGGACGTTGACATGGCCGACGCCGTGGCAGTGCATGAAACAGAAAGCCTCGCGCCGACTCTGACCAGTCTGACTGGCGCCATGGTCGATTTCGCCGTCGGCACCGGCGGCCGTATTTTCCGCAATCGAAATGATCTGACCGCCGGATATTATTCTCTGGCCGCGGCCCCGCACATCGAATATCTGTTGGGATTTTCGCCGGAAGAGGCAAGATTGAATGGCGCGTTTCACAAGTTGAAAGTGGATGTCAGTGTCCCGGGAAAATTCGACGTGGAAGCGCGGCCGGGCTATTTCGCCGTGAAGCGCGAAGCGCCAATTCCTGCTGCTCCAACAACGCAGGAAATCATCGACGAGCAAGTCAAAGCGAGCGCCGATGTATCCACCGCTCCCGCCACGGCAAGCTATAAGCTTCGCCGCAACGCCTTCGGTGCGCAGGAACTCGTCGTCCAATTCCATGTGGATTTGCAAAAGCTTCCCGTCGTGCAGCAGCAGGATCGCACGCTTGGCGATATGGTTTTTGTCGCCGCGCTCTATGACGCCAAAGGCGCGTTCGTCCAGGGCAAGGAAGCGCAGATGTCCCTCGCGCTGAAAGCCAATACGCTGGCTCAGTTGTCGAAGACAGGCATAAATGCCTCGATGGTCATGCTTGTGTTCCCTGGCGCATACCGTTTGCGCTTGGTCATGCGCGAAAATGTAAAAGGCGAGCTTCTTGCTCAGACGGATCCCGTCACGGTTCAATAAGCTCGGAAAGTGCCAAATAAAAATTTCGATCCATAGGGGAGGGAAAACGAATGCCGGAAACTCCGCAGGAGTATATGAAACGCCTCGGCAGCTATTTGGGCGATCAGGACCCGCTTAAAGTCCAGCAAGCTACCCCGAAGAAAATCGCCAGCCTCATCCGCGGCGTCCCGAAGAAAAGATTGACGCGCCGCCCTGCGCCGGGGAAGTGGAGCATTGCGGAAATCGTCGCCCATTTGGCCGACGACGAACTCGTCGGCGCCTATCGCATGCGCAAAATCCTCGAGCAGCCCGGCGCGCCGCTCGAAGGTTTCGATCAGGACAAATGGGCGGACACGGGCAAGTACGCGAAACGCGACGCAAAGAAATCGCTCGAGCTATTTCGCGCGATTCGCGAAGCGAATCTCGAATTGCTGAAACATCTCGATAGCGCCCAGTGGGATCTTTACGGCGTTCACTCAGAACGCGGCGAAGAGGGAATTCGCACCATGGCCAGGCATTTCGCCTGTCACGACATCAACCACATGAAGCAAATCGAGGCGATTCTCGCCAAAGGCAGCAACGGCCGCGCGAAGCGCCGCACATAGCCGTCTCGCTCATTTTTGCTGTGCTGTCGGCGGCAGCGGACACTGCCGCGAAAACCGGTAGCGATTGCGGTTGAACCACCGATAGCCTCGCCAAAGCACCCAGTTGAATCCCGGCAGCCTGAAAATCGCATAGAACGGCCACGCCCACCAGATCCGCCGCGTCACGTAAAGATATGCATCCGCGCCCGATTCAATGCGTCCGTCGCGCGTCAGCACGCGAATGTCGTCCAGCAGCTTGTCGCCGGAAATTCTGAGCGTGCCATCCGCCGCCGCGCTTTGCAGATCCTTCAAAGCGAATCCGCGCTTGGCGACCGTCTTCTCCCCCAAATGGACCCACCAGTAGCAAAATCCGCAATCACCGTCGTAAAGAATCCAACCGGACTCAGGCATCGCCGCGCTCGCCTTGGGTTTCGCTTCCGTCATCAAATCCGCCGCCCCGCATGGACAGGCAGCATCAAATCTCAAACGCCGCGTAGCTGCCTTCGCGCGCCACTCCTCCGAGTGTGCGTTTGCGGAGCTCATCGAACGTCGTTTCAAAGAGGATCTTCTCCACGGCCGACTGCACATCCTGCCACACCTGCTTCAGCCCGCAGGAATTGACTTCCGGACAGGAATGGTTGTTTTGCAAATCGAATTCGAGGCAGCTCGACTGCGAGAATTTGCCGTCCACCACGCGCAGCACTTCGCCAATGGAAATTTCCTCAGGCCTCCGCGCCAGCGTGTAGCCGCCGCGCACGCCGCGATGGCTTTCGAGGAGCTTCGCGCGTTTCAAAATCAGCAGGATCTGTTCGAGATATTTCAGCGGAATATTGTGGTTCTCCGCAATCTCGTGGATGGTGACGACTTTGGGATGTTTCAAGCTAAGGTAGAGCACGGCCTTCGCCGCGTACTCGCCCTTGGCGCTGATTCGCATGGGAAATGCTCGAATAACAGGATTTCACAGCCCATCCGAGGCTGTCAACTTGCTCCCCTTTTCACCGGCGGCCGCCAAAGGCCGACTTCGCTCCTGTCTGGCTCGCCTCTCTCTGGCGTCCCACAAGCCTCCTGCCTGCTTTATGTTAACGGAAATTCTCTTGCACGCTACCGGCGGATGCGGCATCGTATGGGATGCTTTCACGTGTGAGGATAGGGGGCGGGCATTGAACAAACTCTCTCGCGTATTTCTGTGCGCGGCCGCAGTAGGTATCTTCGCCACAGGCGCCATTTCCAACGAGCAGCAGCCTGCTCCCGCGCAAGCGCCGAACGTTCAGGTCATCGACATGACGGCGAAGAAGTACAAATACACGCCGTCCGTCATCCACGTGAAGAGGGGAATGAAGGTCCAATTGCGAATCAAGGCGCTCGACCATATTCACGGATTCAAGATCAACGTCTATCCTGATGGCGCCGACGCGAAGGGCGCGCCCGGGCTGGAATTCACCGACCCGGAGGATTGCTACCGATTGCCGAAAGGCGAGGTGACGACCATCGAGTTTGTCGCCCACACTGCCGGCAACTATTCCTTTAAATGTTGCGTCTTTTGCGGCCTCGGGCACATGGGAATGAAAGGCGAACTGGTCGTCGACGATTAACCTCCGCGTCGCTTCGTAGCTGCTGCTCGGCTGCCGTGATGCCTGCTATGACGTGTTTCACGTGTAATCTGGATATGAGGGTATTCGTGCTGCAGCTTTCCTTCGCTTTTTCCTCCGTCGGCGAGCCAGCCTTCCGCGCCGCGCCGCAATTCAGCGAGGCGAATTCCCCGGTAGTCGCTCGGGAATTTTTCGAGTTTCGCGAGCCCGGCTTCGAGCAGCGATCTCATTCCCGCGAGATTGCCGCGCTTCCGGTGATGAAACGCAGCAGCGAGCTGGATGAGTCCCTGAAGGAATGTTTTTTGCGGTTCCGTGGCGCTCAGCCAGATTTCTTCCCAGGCTTCGTGGGCAGCGAAAAACTCAGCGGAGTTGAAGAGCTCAAGTCCTCGTTTGAATTTCTTGAGTTTGTCGGCGCGTGAAATTTGTAAGGCTCCCCGCGTGAAAGAGCGAAGCGCTTATAGTAGCAAATCGATTTCTTTCGGAGCGAGTTTCGGCGAAAAATGATGAATGTCGAAATTCAAATTCCCGGCGTAAAGCTCGGCGTCGTCGAAGCCGATGGTGTCACGGTCGCTCCAGCCGATGCAGGCCTCGTTCGCGAAATCGATGCCGTCTGCGAGGGCCTCCGCCGCAAATTCACCATCGATTCGCTCGCACAATCGGATGCCGTCGTCGCCGTTCGCGCCATGTTTCGCCGCTGGGGTATCGATGCATCCAAATATCGCCCGTCTTCGGAGGCCTTGCTGCGCCGCGTCGTGCAGGGCAAGGGGCTCTACAACGTTTCCAATATCGTGGACCTGAGCAATCTCAGCTCGATCGAAACTGGCTGGCCCTATGGCGTCTATAATCGCGGCGCCATCCGACCGCCCGTATGCTTGCGCCTCGGCGCCGATGGCGAAACGTACGAAGGAATCGGTCGCCGCGTCTGGCATCTCGCCGGACGCCCCGTCCTCGCCGATGCGGCAGGCCCATTCGGCAGTCCAATTAGCGACTCAACGCGCACTCACGTCATCGAAGGAGTGAGCGAGGTGCTCACGGTAATCTACGCGCCGGCCGCCGCCTCGGACGCTGCCATTTCCGAGGCCATCGCGAAGCAGGCGCAGCGCCTGAGTCTTTACGCCGGCGCGAATGAGGCGCGCACGTCTCGCGTAGGCTGAACTTTGCGTGTGATGAGGCAGTCACAATCTTAGTGTTCAATGTTCGTCGCGCGGTTGGTGGAAAGAACTGCGCAAGCTGTGTATCCTGAAAGTTCTTTGTGGAGCGTCCCCGTGTCCCGTTTCAGTGTCGTTCTTCTCATCCACGCGCATCAACCCGTGGGCAATTTCGATGACGTCATCGAGCGCGCCTACCAATCCTCTTATCTTCCCTTCGTCCAGTTGCTGGCGAAGCATCCACTGATTCGCGCCGGTTTGCACTATTCCGGCGGCCTGCTCGAGTGGATCGAGGCGAAGCATCCGGAATACTTCGTCGGTTTGAACAAACTCGTCGAGCGCGGCCAGATCGAAATGATCGGCGGCGGTTTTTACGAACCGATTCTCATCGCCATTCCCGCCGAAGACGCGCGCGAACAAATCAACCGCCTCGCCACATATCTCGCGCGTCATTTCGGCAGTCGCCCGCGCGGAGCGTGGCTCGCCGAACGCGTCTGGGAGCCGCAGCTACCGTCATTGCTAGCTTCGGCGGGCGTCGAATATACGCTCGTTGACGATAATCATTTCTTGAGCGCCGGCTTCGATCCCGGTCAGTTGTTCGGCAGCTATGTCGCCGAAGATCAAGGCCACTCGGTGCGTCTGATTCCCGGTCTGAAAGCGTTGCGCTATCTCATTCCCTATCGCGATCCCGAGGAAGTCATCGGTTTTTTCCGCCAGGCCGCCGACGAACGTCCCTCCGGCTTCGCCGCCATGGGCGACGACATGGAGAAATTCGGCGTCTGGCCCGGCACATACGAGCTTTGCTATACGAATGGCTGGCTCGAGCGATTCTTCAAGGCTCTCGAAGCCAATCACGATTGGCTCGTCACCGTACCGCCCGGCGAAGCCCTTTCCGGCCATGAACCCCTCGGCCGCGCCGATTTGCCGACGTGCTCCTATTCGGAAATGATGGAATGGGCGCTGCCGACTTCCGCGCGTCTCCGTTATCAAGCCGTCGAGCGCGAATTCGCTTCGCGCCCCGACGTCAGCGCCTTCTTGCGCGGCGGCTTTTGGCGCGGCTTTCTGACCAAATATGCGGAAGCCAATCTGATGCAAAAAAAGGTCATCCTCGCATCGCATAAACTGAAACAAGCGGAGGCAAAGCTCGGAGCAGCCGCGAAATCATCGAAGCAGTTTCAGGACGCGAAAACGGATCTGCTTCGCACTCAGGCCAATGACGCCTATTGGCACGGTGTTTTCGGTGGTCTTTACGCGCCGCATTTGCGCACCGCCGTCTGGCAGCCGCTTGTACGCACCGAAGCCTTTGCCGATGCTGCCGCGCATCCCAATACCGATTTCGCGGAACTCGAGCGCTTTGATCTCGATTGCGATGGCCGCGAAGAGATTTACCTCACCACAAATCGCGCCGCCGTCGTGATTTCCCCCGCCGATGGTGGCACGGTCGAATCCATCGACTTCCGGCCTCGTGGCGTCGCGCTGATAAATTCTATGACACGCCGTCCGGAGGCCTACCATACCCGTCTCGCGCAGGCCAGCGCCGCAAGCGGTCGCGTGGAGTCGATTCACGATCAGGTGCGCGCCAAGGAGCCCGGTCTAGAAAAAAAATTGAAGTACGACCGCTGGCCCCGCCATGCCTTTCGCACCCTGCTGTTTCCGCCGCAAAGATCGCAGGAGGATTACGAAAATCTGCGTTTGGGCGAAAACGCCGAGCTCGCCGGTGGCGCCTATTCCGTGAAAGATGCGACCGCCGCGAAGTTGACTCTGGAATCTGCGACAAGCGGCTGCGAGTGGAAGGCCGAAAAATCGTTTTCATTTTCCGCTACCCCCGATGGCTTTTCCATCGTCTGCGACCTTGCCTTGCGCTACGCCGGAAAAATGCCCGTGAAGATGGACGTCGGAGTCGAAACAGTTCTCAATCTTCTCGCCTCCGATAAACCGGATCGTTACATCGCGGTAGCAAACCAACGCCATCCTTTGCAGTGGTCGGGCGTTGCGCCGGCGCAGGAGCTTTGGTTCGTGGATCTGTGGCAAAAGGTCGAAGTCCAGTTGCTCGCCGAGGGCGCCTCAGCCTTTTGGCTCGCGCCCATCGAAACCATTTCCGATTCCGAAGAGGGATTCGAGCGCGTTTTTCAGGGCACGCAAGCGCTCGCCGTCTGGCCTGTTGAATTTCAGCCCGGCGCGCTTTGGACCGGCCGTCTTATCTTCACTGTCTCTCCGACCCGATAAGGACAAATTCACACGCGCGGTTGCCCCTCGCCGTGCCGCTCTGATAAAGTTGCTCGCAGTGGGAGGAACGAATGGCGGTTTCCAAGGAATTGCTGGACATTCTGGTTTGCCCGGTTTGCAAAGTTGACGTCAAGCTGACGCCCGATCAAAAGGGTCTGAAATGCTCGAAGTGCCATCGCGTCTATCCGGTTCGCGACGACATTCCCGTGATGCTTGTGGACGAAGCTCGCGTTGAGCCCTCGTGAGATTTCATCTCTCCTGCCCCGCTTGCCGGCGGGCGCCGAAGTTCTCATTATCCGGCTGCGCTCGCTGGGCGACATCGTTCTGCTGACGCCCGCGCTCGCCGCGCTTCACGATTGGCGTCCGGACTTGCGCCTTTCCGTTCTCGTCGAACCGGTTTGGGCGCCGCTGCTCGAAGGCAATCCCGCTGTTTCAGAAATCTTGCTGATGCGAAATTTTTTCTCGACGGCGCGCGAATTGCGCCGCCGTCATTTCCCCATTGTCTATAACCAGCACGCGGGCCCGACGAGCGCATTGCTCACGGCCGCCATCGGCGCGCCGGATCGGGTTTGCTGGACACGCAGGCAATTTTCGTTCGTCTATAACGTGCTCATCGACGATCCGCGCCAGAATATCCACACCGTCGAGCATCGCATGGGTCAATTCTACGCGACGGGCTTGCCCCGCGCGCCGATTCCGCCCGCCCGCGTTTATCCGCAGGCCGACGCTCTCTCTGCCGTGGCCGCCAAATTGTCGCAGCGCGGAATCGCGTCCGGCGCGCCCTACGCCGTCATCCGTCCGGGCGCGAAATACTTCACCAAACGCTGGTCGCTGGACCATTTCACCGATCTCGCCGCTTGGCTCCGCGAAAAACATCGCATCGAGCCTGTGTTCAATATCGGCCGCGGCGATGAGGAAATCGCCGCCGAAACGCGCCGGGCTTGCGCCGACAAATTCGTTCTCCTCGACGCTTTCGATTTGCGTGAACTCATCGCCCTCATCGCCAGCGCGCGCATTTTCATCGGCAACGATAGCGGCCCCACGCACATCGCTGCCGCACTCGCTCGTCCCGTCGTCGCGATTTTCAGTTCCAGCAACTCCGTGCATTGGCGCCCGTGGCACACGCCGAGCCGCGTCGTGCAAAACGATTTTTCGTGCAATCCCTGCAAAGGCGATCGCTGCTATGCATTTTCCGAGCCGCGCTGTATCTTGTCCCTCACGCCGCAGCAGGTGAAAGATGCCTGCGCGGCGCTCTTGGCGGAGACAGCGACGGAAAACTAGAACGCGCTGACCGCCGCGGAATTGCAGCAGCCGAAAATCGCAGAACGCGGTAACAATTGAAGCAAGAATCGGCGCAAGAATTGAGGCAGAACGAATGACCACCGGCATTTCACGCAAGCGCGCGCTCCAGATCGTAAACCGCATGCGCGGCCGCCGCTTGGCCGTCGTCGGCGATTGCATGCTCGACCGCTATATCTGGGGCGCCGCAAGTCGCATCTCGCCCGAAGCTCCCGTCCCTGTCGTCGATTTCACTGAGCAAAACGACCGCCTCGGTGGCGCGGGCAACGTCGCCGCGAATCTCGCGGCTCTCGGTGCGCGTGTGGAAATTTTCGGCGCGATTGGCAAAGACGAAGCTGGCTCCCATTTGCGCCGCTGCCTGCGCGACTTGCATCTGCCGGAGAAGGGAATTGTCGAGGTCGCCGGCCGCCCCACCACGCTCAAGATGCGCATCATCGCGCACCAGCAGCAAGTTGTGCGTGTGGATCGCGAAGTCCGCGCGCATCTGCCGGAACAGTCCGAAGGCCAGCTCGTAAAACGCATCTTGGCAGGCTTGAAAAATCTCGATGCGCTCGTGATTTCGGATTACAACAAAGGCGTCATGAACGACAGGCTCACAAAAGCAATTCTTAGCGGGTGTGCGGAAAGAAAAATTCCCACGTTCGTCGCGCCGAAATGGTCGCAACTTCCCGCGTATCGCGGCGCCACCGTTGTCATCTGCAACCGCGAAGAGGCCGGATCTCTCGTCGCCCGCGCGCTCGCTAGTGAAGAATCCGTTCGCGACACCGGCCGCGAGCTCCTTGATCGTTTTGGCTCCGCGGCTGTCGTGATCACTCTCGGCGCGCAGGGCCTGCAATTATTTGAGCGCGGCGACGCCAATGGATTTCACGTTCCGGCGATCAATCAGGAAATACAAATCGTCATCGGCAAGCGCCCCGGCGCGAAAAGTGGCCGCCAGGTCTTCGACGTCACGGGTGCGGGCGACACAGTGCTCGCCACCATGGCTCTCGCGAGCGCTGGGGGCGCGTCGCTTCGCGAAGCGGCTGTGCTCGGTAATGCTGCTGCGGGAGTTGTCGTTGCGAAATTGGGAACGGCGACGCTGACGCGCGAGGAATTGGCAGCCATCCTGCGCGAAGCAGCTACATAGCCGGCGGCGGAAAGCTCAGTGCGTGCGTCTGAGCATTGACCCAGATTTCCACTTCGCGCGTCTTGAACTTCGCGTCCGGATCGCTCTTTGGAAACGGCGCCACGGAGCTCAGCAAGATTCGCACGTTGACGCTGCTGCTGTTCTTCGGGCCGTACGCTCCGTCCATGCGATAGCTTTTCGTCACGCCGTAATATCCGCCCGGGCCCCAATCCTGCTGGAAATCATGGAACGAGTATCCCGGCATCGGCTTCCAGATCTGATACGCCTGCTGAAGATCGCCCGCGACCACGTCGTTGAGGAACGTCTCCACCACTTTTTCTTCCGCGTCATAACGCACTCCGTGCCAGATCAGAAATGCGATGGCGAAAACCGCGAGCGCGCCAAGGAAGATATACCGTGGAGTCTTGGAAGGTGGTTTGTAGTTTGCAGCGTCGAGGAGCGTCAAAGTCGTTCCCTCAGATCTGGCGCTTGAAGAGCGCGATGCTTCCGGCGATCATTGCCGCCGAGAACCCTACCAAAATTATCACGTCTTGATAGATGCCTTCAACACCGCTGCCGCGCAGCAAAAGATTGCGCAGCGCATCAACCGTGTACGTGAAGGGATCGACCACCGAAATCCACCGCAGCCAGAACGGGAATCCGTATGTCGGGTAAATGGCCCCCGACGGGAAAAAAAGCAGCGTATTCAGCACACCGAAAATCGCCCGCGGCACCAGCGGATCATCAATGCGCACCATGATCAAGAACATGAAGCTGATCATGCACAGCGACGCCACGGCCACCACAATCATCAGATAAAACAGCCGAAGTGGATTCCACAGATCCGGAATCCCCGCAATCAATCCGCCGATGAACGTGATTACGAACCCGGCCATCAGCCCCTTCGCCGTGCCTGCCAGGTCGAGTCCCATCACCAGCTCCGCCTTGTGAATCGGCGTCACCAGATAGCCTTCGTGCAACCCGCGCGATTTGTCGTCAATAAACGTGATGCCGCCGCCGATCATCGCCACGATGAACACCGCCATCGCAATCGAGCCCGGCAGCAAATACTTGACATACTCGACGTACGGATACACTTCGACAGTATCGAGCGCAATCGCGCCCGGCAGCCGCGATGCCAGTGGCCCCGATGTAATCTCTGGATTGGGCCCGATATTCAGTTGCGTCGCCATGTTCACGTTCAGTTGATCGACGACGCTCTGCAATTCACTTTCCAGCGAGCTCGATGTGATCTGGTCGGAGTTGTCCACGATGAGTCCGAGCCGTGGCTGATCTTCATCGTATGCGCGCCGCGAAAACTTCTGGGGAATATCCACGATCGCGCCGATGCCGCCTGTGCGCAGATCCTTCATCGCTTCCGGCATCGAGGGATAGTTGATGACGTGAAACATCTTCGGCCCCGTCGTCACGCCCGCAAACGTTTCCTGCACCTGCCACGACATTTCCGTGTGGTCTTGGTCCACGATCCCCACGGTCACGTTCATGATTTTTCCGCCGAAGGCGTATCCCAGGACGATGAGCTGCATCATCGGGAAAATCATCGAGCTCATCATCAGCGCCGGGCTGCGGAAAAATTTCCGCAGATCGCGTTCCACCAGCGCCCACATGCGATAGAACTTGATATTCAAGAACTCTGCTCCTTCTGGCAAACCTCAGTTAGCGGTACAAATGCCCGATACTGTATTTCGCGCCCTCATTCGCGGTGTCGCGCAGATCGCTGCCCGTGTAATGCAGGAACACATCGTCGAGCGTCGTGCCCTGCACGCTCACGCGTTTCACCGTCACGCCACGCGCCTTCGCCGTCTCCATCAGCGCCGCCACCGTTGCTGGACCGTCGTTGGATGTGATATGCACCGCGCCGTCGCGCGTCTGCACGCTTTGCGCATGCGCAAGTTTTTGAAGCTGTTGTTCCCAGCCTGTGGGTGCGCCTGTAAATTCCGCTTCCACCACGTCCGTGCCCGGAACGCTGTCCTTCAATTTCGTCGGCGAATCGAGCGCGGCGAGTTTGCCGTGGTCTACAATCGCGATCCGGTCGCAAAGCTTGTCGGCTTCGTCCATGTAGTGCGTCGTGAGCAGAATCGTCAGATGACCATCGTCCCGCAGCTTGCGAATCATCTCCCAGACGTTCGTCCGCGAGACCGGGTCGAGCCCCGTCGTCGGCTCGTCCAGGAACATGATCTTTGGCGAATGAACCAGTCCTCGCGCGATTTCCAGCCGCCGCCGCATGCCGCCGGAAAAAGTCCGCACGAGTTTGTCCTTGAATTTCAGCAGATCCACGGATTCGAGCAGCCGGTCAATCAACGGGCCGCGCTCTTTCGGTGGAATGCCGTAGAGTTTCGCGTGAATCAGCATGTTTTCGTGCGCCGTCAATTCCGGGTCGGACGTAAACGCCTGCGGAATCACGCCCAGCGTATTCCGCACCCCGTCGGCGTCTTTGACGATATCGTGCCCGCCCACTATCGCCGTCCCCGAAGTCGGCGGCGTGAGCGTCGTCAGCATGCGAATCAGCGTCGTCTTTCCTGCGCCGTTCGGCCCCAGCAGCCCGAAAATCTCGCCGTTTTCGACGAAAAACGAAATGGCGTTGACAGCGATAAGATCGCCAAATTGCTTCGTCAGTTTTTCGACTTCAATCGCATGCATTCTGATTCGCTCTTTCGCCTAGAGCCGTTCCCACCAGTGCTTTGTGCTGGTCGGCGGCTCGAGCAGCACCGTTGCAGTCATTCCGGTAAAGAATCGATGTTCCGGATTCGGCAGCCGTACCTTGATCGCGAATGTCTGAATGTCCCGCTTCGTCCGGCTGACGTCGCGTTGCGTCGCAAAATCTCCCTCCACGCCCTTGAAGAAAACATCTCCGCGCACGGTTCTCCCGGATGGCAGCAGAATGGACATCGTCTGCCCAAATTGCACCGAGTCGATATACGTCTCCGGCACGTCCGCTCGCACCCACAAATCATCCATATCGACGAGCACGACGATCGGGCTTCCCTCGTCTACCATTTCGCCCTGCTTCGCCACGCGCACCGACACAATCCCATTGATCGGCGCATAAATTTTCGTATAACTCAGTTGCGTTTCATCTTGGTCCCGCACGGCGATGGCTTGTTTCAGTTGCGCTTGAATCGATGCAATCTGGCTGCGCAGCACGGCCACTTGCTTGCGGTTGGCGATCGCCACGTCCAGCGCCGCACGCTGCGATTTCACTTGATCTGCCAGCGATTTCACGTTCGCGTCGGACGCCTTGAACGTCGCCACGGCGCTGTCGCGATCCTGTGCCGCCACCACGCCGGAACTGTACAGGCTGACCTCGCGCTTCATATTGATGTTGTTCAATTCATTCGTCGCCTGGGCTTGCTGCAATTGCGCTTGGCTTCCGGTGTAGTTCGCCTGCGCGACATTCAGCGCTGCCGCAGTTTGGCTATCGGTAAGGCTCAAATTCGCCTGCGCCTGCACCACCTGCGCGCGCAGGCTGTTGATCGCCGCGTCTTGCGCCGCCACCTGCGCTTGCAGTTCTGCCGGGTCGAGATCCGCGATCAACTCGCCCTTTTTCACTTCCGTCCCTTCGTCCACGTACAGCCGGATGATTCGGTCGGTGATCTGCGGGCTTACCACCACGTCGTTCCCATCCACCACGCCAATCAGCGGATAGGCGCTCCCGTGCGGCGTCGTCGTCACGTAAATCACTAGCGCAATCACAAAAAGCATGCCGAGCATGCTGAAAAATTTCTTGCCGGTCATGAAGTCCTCGCACGAGATGTTCTTGCCGAATCAATTCCCACGGGCCGCCTTTTCGCCGGGCGCATCCTCGCCGAATGCCGGAAGAGCCCGCGTTCCAGCAGATTCATCACCGCCCGTTTGTGTTCCGCGATGGCCCGCGGGTCCAGCGCGTCGCGCCCCAGAAGCTCGCTGTGCAGCGGCGCGCCGGAAAAATAAAAAACGATCATCCCGATGATATTGATCACCGTGTGCGCCGCGTCAATCGATTGAAATTCGCCGCTGGCGACGCCTCGTTTGATCAATTCACAGAGCTGTCGGAATCCTGGCTCGAAATATTCCCGCGCCACCCACTGATACTGTTTCAAGTCTTCCATCACCATGTGCTGCATCAGCCGCGCATAGTTCGGATGTTCGATGCGAAATTGAAAATATCCTTCCACGAATGCCAGAATCGCCTGTCGCGCCGACGCGTCCACGGGTGTCGCCATCTGGATCGCGCGTCCTGCCTGCCCGAACAGATTTTCGAAGACCGCGCGGTACAATTTCTCCTTGCTGTCAAAATAGTAGTAGAGCATCGCTTTGTTGACGCGTGCCGCGCGCGCGATCTCCTCCGTCCGCGCGCCGGCCAGCCCTTCCGCCGCGAAAATCCGTTCCGCTGCGCACAAAATCCGCCTCGCCGTTTCCGGGTGTTCGACTTTTTTCCGTCCTCTGTGCATTTGCGCCTTAGAGATTCACGCGCACCAGCGCTTCCGGCATATATCGCGCGCCAACCGCCGCTCCGCGCGGCGCAACTTCCTCGATTCGCGCCAGATCGTTTGCCGAAAGTTCGATTTCCATCGCCTTGAGATTTTCTTCGAGATACGTGCGCCGCTTCGTCCCCGGAATCGGCACGATATCGCGTCCTTGCGCCAGCACCCATGCCAGCGCGAGTTGCGACGCCTGGCAATGCTTCTCCTTCGCGATCTCGTGAATCCGTTCCACCAGCTTCATGTTCTTCCCGAAATTCTCGCCCTGAAAGCGCGGAAAATTCCGCCGGTTGTCGTCCGCCCCCAGATCCTCATACCGCCGGATTTTCCCAGTCAGAAATCCGCGTCCCAGCGGGCTGTACGCGACGAATCCAATTCCCAGCTCGCGGCACGTTCCGAGAATTTCATCCTCTGGCTCGCGCGACCACAGCGAGTATTCTGTCTGCAGCGCCGCAATCGGATGAACCGCCTGCGCGCGCCGAATCGTTTTCGGCGCCGCTTCGGAAAGCCCCAGGTAGCGCACCTTTCCTTCTTCCACAAGCCGCGCCATTGCGCCCACCGTCTCTTCGATCGGTGTGTCCGGGTCCACGCGATGCTGGTAATAAAGATCGATCGCTGCAATCTTCAGTCGCTTCAGGCTCGCTTCGCACGCACTCTTCACATACTCCGGCCGCCCGTTTGTCCCGATGAATGGCCCGTC
>JASHRL010000106.1 GCA_030037355.1 Candidatus Acidiferrales bacterium
ATCTGATACACGATGGCCAGGCCAAGCCCAGTTCCTTGTGCGAAGCCTGACTGGAACGGCTCAAAAAGCTTTGCTGCTTGCCGCGCGTCAAAACCTACGCCCGTGTCGCGAATTCCGACGCGCACCCAGGCCGTGTCAGCCTCCATCCGAACGGTCAGCGTGCCGCCATCGGGCATAGCGCGCAACGCATTGTTGCAGAGATTCCAAAAAACTTGGCGAATCCGGTCACGGTCGACTCGTGCATTCGCGCGATTCGCAAGAAACTGCCGGACGACTTGGTACTTCCCTTTTGTGCTGTGCTCCCTTTCGATGAGTGTCAGAGTTTCGTCAATCAGCGTGAGCACATCCGTATCCGCGAATGAATAGTTTTTTTCGCGCGAGTAATCCAGAAAGTCGCTGACGATTTGATTGAGCCGTTCCGATTCACGGCTGACAATTTGGACCAGACGTTTGTCGTCATCTTCGAGCGGTGCGAGGCGCGCGAGCTCTTTCAGCGCCCCGGCCATGGCTGTCAGGGGCTGCCGGATCTCATGTGCGATCGCCGCCGAAAGTCGCCCCACTGCAGCCATGCGGTTTTTCGTCTCCACTTCGTGTTCCAGCCGTTTCAGCTCGGTCAAATCCTGAAAACTGAACACATATCCGCTGACCTGATTTTGTCCCGAGCGCAATGGGGCTACCGATACACCCAAGTACCGCCGCTCGCCGGCCGGCGTGTGAAATTCCGTTTCTTTTCGCGAGGCCAAGAAACCCAGTTCGGTGTCGGCATCGGTCAGCCAAAATCCGGGCAACACTTCACGAATCTGCTTTCCGGTGAGCGTCGCGGGCGAAATGCCGGCGATTTCCCCTCCCGCGCGGTTCACGAGTAAGATTCGCCCATCCAGGTCCGTCGTGATCAGACCGCCGCGCATGGAGCGAATGATATCTTCGTTGAACGCTTGCAGGTCGCGCAGCTCTTCGCGCTTCTCCTCCAGCTCCACGCCTTTGCTGCGCAGCATGTGCGCCAGCAGGCTTCCAAGGTACGCAACGGCGAAAAACGCGAGCAGGTTGCTGAAGACCCAAAATTCCAGGGTTCTTTCATTCGGCGTGGAAATCGACGTTTGCGGTATCGCGCCGTAGTGAGTCAGCTCGACCATCGCCCCGAGAAGCACAAACGCGCCACCGGCAACCAGAAACACATTGCGCCGCTCGAAGAGCACGCTGGCCATCAAGATTACTAGCAGATAGAGCGAAATAAAGTAGCTCTCGTGCCCTCCGGTGGAATACACGAGTCCGGTGACCAGAACCAGATCGCTGATGATCTGTAATGGCGCGTGCCAGCGCGCTTCGGGAATCCACTTGAGCAGGATCACGAAGCACACTGCGAGGAAATACCACAGCAGAATCACGGGCACGAAATAACGCGCGATCAGCGGCAGCGGTGACAGTTGATGCACCGCAAGAACAATGGCCAGCAGAAAGGTGATGACGAGAAACCGCACTCGTCCCAGCCATCCGAGCCATTCCAGTGTGTTTTGTGAAAGTTGCATTCCCGATCCGCCCCCGACCGCTCACCCCAAGGAATCGGGACTCCGTTTGAGGTTTATCCTGCTAAAGAAACGGCGCGGCTCCCGGCTCTTCTGCGGTCAATATTGCTCAGTCGGAAGCCGCGCACCATCTGTCAAGCGGAAAGTTCACCACGCCCTTCCCGCATTCGCAGTAACGTTTAGCTGCTCCCGCCTGCCAGCTTGCCGATCAGCGAGAACAGCGGCAAATACATCGAGATGACGATGCCGCCGACCACAATTCCCAAGAACAAAATCATGATTGGCTCGAGCAAGGTCAGCAAATCTTTTACCGCCGCGTCCACTTCGTCCTCGTAAAAGTCCGCGATCTTCTGCAGCATGGTGTCCATCGCGCCAGTCTGTTCGCCGACGGCGATCATCTGCGTCACCATGCCCGGAAAAACTTCTGTTTCCTTCAGCGGGTCCACCAAAGAACGTCCGGCCTCGACCGCCTTCCGAGTCTTTTGGATGGCTCGTTCCACAATCGCGTTGCCGGAGGTCTTTGCCGTAATGTCCAAACCTTCGAGGATTGGCACGCCGCTCGAAATCAGCGTTCCCAGTGTTCGCGTGAATCGCGCCACGCAGATCTTGCGCAGCAACATGCCGAGAATGGGAAGTTTCAACAGCGTCGCATCGATGGCAAACTTTCCTTGCGGCGTCCCATACCAAATCTTTAAGCCGATTCCGCCGCCGACGACAGCTAGCAAAATGAAGAATCCGTAGACGCTGCCTACGAAGTTGCTCAGCCCGATTACGATTCGCGTTGGCAATGGCAGGTTCGCGCCCAGGCCAGCGAACAACGTCACGAAAATCGGCACGACCTTCCACAACAACAGCGCAATTACGCCGGCCGCGATACCGATGACCGCGCACGGATAAATCATCGCCGACTTCACTGCGCGCTTGAGTTTGACGTTCTTCTCGATGTACGTCGAAAGCCGCTGCAAAATGGTGTCCAGGATACCGCCAGTCTCGCCCGCTTCCACCATGTTGTAGTAGAGCGGATCGAAGACCTTCTCATACTGCTTCATCGAAGCCGACAGCGTCTGTCCGCTTTCGACGGAGGAACGGACACCGGTCAATACTTTTTGGAATGTCTTGTTCTCTTGCTGTTGCGCAAGGATCTCCAAGCACTGGACGAGCGGCAATCCGGCGTCAATCATCACCGAGAACTGGCGCGTGAATATTGCCAGATCCTTGCTCTTCACGCCGCCGCCGAAAGTCGGAATTGCAAACTCCTTGCCCTTCTCCGACACTTTGCTGACGTTGATCTGTTCACGTCGCAATAGCGTCTGCAGCTCCGTCTTGCTCGACGCGGAGCGCTCGCCGGTGACCTTCGTCCCGGCCCGGTTAACCCCTGTATATGTGTAGACCGGCATGTCCTTGCCTCCTGTCCCTCTTATCGGCGACCTCTATCGGCGCGAGAATGTCTTCCCCGCTGGCGTCTGAGATGCCGTCGTCACTCCACGGTTGATCAAATCCTGCAGCTCGTCCGGATTCGACGAACGCAACAACGCCGTTTCCAGACTGATGGCCTTTTGAAAATATGCATTCGCAAGTGATTGGTTGAACGTCTGCATACCTGTCTGCCCGGTTCCCGTTTGCATCGCTGAGTAAATCTGGTGGATCTTGTCTTCGCGGACCAAGTTTCGGATCGCCGCAGTCGGAATCAGAATTTCCATGACCATGGCGCGTCCTCGCGCGTCCGTGCGAGGTAGGAGCGATTGGCAGAGAATACCTTCCAGCACCATCGACAATTGGGCGCGGACCTGCGGCTGCTGGTGCGCTGGAAAAACGTCCACAATACGGTTGATTGTCGATACGGCCGAATTGGTGTGCAATGTCGCGAAAGTCAAGTGGCCGGTCTCCGCGATACGCAGAGCCGACTCGATCGTTTCCAAGTCGCGCATTTCGCCGATCAGAACGACGTCGGGGTCCTCGCGCAATGCTGCCCGCAAGGAATTCGCGAACGAATGCGTATCCGAATGCACCTCGCGCTGATTGACAAGACATTTCTTGTGGTTGTGAAGAAACTCGATCGGGTCTTCGATCGTAATCATGTGCTCTTCACGCTCGTTGTTGATCTTGTCCAGCATCGCGGCGAGCGTCGTCGACTTCCCCGAACCTGTCGGGCCGGTCACTAGAACCAGGCCGCGGGGCTTTTCACAAAGGGTGCGCACAACGGGTGGCAGCCCCAATGCGTCGAAGCTCTTGATTTCCCATGGAATGGTACGGAAGACCGCCGCGACGGCTCCGCGCTGATGAAAGATGTTTCCGCGGAATCGCGCCAGACTCTTCAATCCAAACGAGAAGTCCAGTTCCAAATTTTCTTCCAGCCGATGCTTCTGCGCGTCCGTCAATACGCTGTACGCTAGCGCCTTCGTATCTGCGGCCGTCAGAGGCGGCATGTCCAGAGGACGCAAGTGCCCATTCACGCGCACTCGTGGCGGGCTGTTGGTCGATAGGTGCAGGTCGCTTCCGCCCATTTCGATCATCGTCTTCAGCAATTCGCTCAGCGAAATACTCGCCATCTGTATTCCCTCCGCCTACAGCACCGTCTCGCGTACCACCTCTTCTAACGTCGTCATCCCCGCAGCAATCTTGAGCAATCCGCTCCGTCGCAGCGTAATCATTCCCATCTCCAGAGCCTTTTTCTTCAATTCCAAGGCCGAGGCGCCCACCAAAATCAGTTCCTTCAGCTCGTCGTTGATTTCCATGACTTCATACAAACCGACGCGCCCCTTGTAGCCCGTGTTGTTGCACGTCCCGCAGCCGCGCCCGTGATACACCGTTGTCGCCTTCGACTCTTCTGGCGTGTACCCCGCATCCACCAACGCCTGAGGCGTGATCGCCATCGCTTCTTTGCATTGCGAACAGACGCGCCTCACAAGGCGTTGCGCGCAAATCAGGTTCACTGACGTCGCCACGAGAAACGGCTCGATGCCCATATTCATCAAGCGGCTGATGGTTGAAGGCGCGTCGTTGGTGTGCAACGTAGAGAGCACCAAGTGGCCGGTCAAAGCGGCTTTCACTGCGATTTCTGCCGTCTCGAAGTCGCGGATCTCGCCGACAAGGATGATGTTGGGGTCTTGCCGCAAAAAAGCTCGCAGCGCGGATGCGAAGTTCAATCCGATTTGGTCTTTCATCTGCACCTGGTTGATTCCAGGCAGTTGAAATTCGACCGGATCTTCCGCAGTCATGATGTTCGTATCGATTGTGTTCAGTCGTGCCACCGAAGAATACAAAGTATTCGTCTTGCCCGAACCGGTCGGTCCTGTCACCAGCACCATTCCGTAAGGCCGCAGAATCGCTTTCGTGAACTTGTCCAGCGACTCTTGCTCGAATCCCAGCTTGGTCATGTCCAATCGCAGATTCTCTTTGTCCAGGAGCCGGAGAACGATCTTTTCGCCGAAGAGAGTCGGAACTGTGGAAACGCGGAAATCCAGCTCTTTTTTCTTTCCGTCTTTGGCGTACTTGATCATGATGCGGCCGTCTTGCGGGAGCCGCTTCTCGCTGATGTCCAGCTTCGACATGATCTTGATGCGGCTCGTGATCGCATCCTTCAGCTTCATCGGCGGCGCCATCACGTTCTGCAGCACGCCGTCAATGCGAAACCGTATCCGATATTCCTTCTCATACGGCTCAACGTGAATATCGCTCGCACCACGCTTGAGCGCATCGGTCAAGACTAGGTTCACCAGTTTAATGATTGGAGCTTCTTCGGCGGCCTTCTCCAGCGAGGCCAGGTCCATGTCGGCCTCTTCTTGCGAAAGCTCCAGCGCCGCTTCTTCGCCGGCAAGGTCTTTCATCACCTTGTCGAGTTCTTCGACGCTCTCCGCCGCTCCGTAAAATTTTCCAATCGCCTCGGTGATTGCCGTTTCCGACGCGACCACCGGCTCCACATTGAATCCCGTCATGAACTTGATATCGTCCATGGCGAAGACGTTTGTGGGGTCCGTCATCGCAATCGTCAGCGTCGAACCCACGCGCGAGAGCGGCACGATCTGGTATCGCACGGCAGTTTCTTGTGGGATTAATTTGATGACCGTCGGGTCGACTTCATAGAATTTCAGGTTGATCGAAGGAACGCCGTATTGCCGCGAAAGAACCGCCGTAATGTCTTCGTCGCTGACCAGTCCCAATTTGACGAGACAGGTTCCCAGCCGTCCGCCTTCCCGTTTCTGGTATTCGAGCGCCTGCTTCAGCTGATCCGACGAGATCAGGCTGTCACGAACCAGTATTTCGCCCAGACGGGACGACATTCACAGCTCTCCTGTGCGCGAACTTGTCGCGGAAGTCCAAAGGTTAGCATGCAGCCAACTGGGAATCTGGATTCCCGTTCGGAGTCGTTCTGTAACAGGAACCTGTACACTGGTACAGGGTGCGCGACTCGGCTCGCGCACTTTCTTGACTTGCCATTTTTTGCTCGCTATCGTGTCAGAAGATGTCGCAGGAAGCGACCGTCCACGCGCTCGTATCAAAGGGGGAAGCTCCGAGCCATCCCCAAACTCCCCCTTCGCAAGCCAAATCCTTTGTTCAATACTACGACAGACTCTACGAGAAGCTTGGTCCTCAAGCCTGGTGGCCTGCAAGAACGCCTTTCGAAGTGATCATCGGCGCCATCCTCACCCAAAACACATCCTGGACCAACGTTGAACGCGCCATTTCCAACCTTCGCCGCGAGCGCCTTCTGACTCCTCTCGCGCTCGAGCGCGTCTCCTTTGCGCGTCTCGCTTCTTTGATCCGCTCTTCCGGCTATTTCCGCCAAAAGGCTAAAAAACTGAAGGCCTTCGTTCGCTTCCTTCGCGCCGAATATTCCAGTTCACTCGCGCGTATGTTTCGAACTCCCACTCATGAGTTGCGCGAAAAGCTTCTCGCCGTGCACGGCATCGGACCGGAGACCGCTGACTCCATCCTTCTCTACGCCGGCCAAAAAGAGACCTTCGTCGTGGACACCTATACCAGGCGCATTCTCTCCCGTCACGGTTTCGTCGCCGAGGACGTGCCCTACGAGGAACTCCGCGCCTTGATTGAATCCGCGCTTCCCCGCGACGTATCGCGCTACAATGAGTTTCATGCGCTTCTCGTTCAGGTTGGCAAGCACTGGTGCCGTCCGCGCGGCCCGCGCTGTTCCGAGTGCCCGTTGCAACCGTTTCTTGAGTCGGTGAAATGAGCAAAACGAACTGGACTCGTCGCGTATGGCTCGCCCTGGGCGGATTATGCGTTTCCCTGCTCGCCGCCGCAATCTTTACGCTCGGCTCGCTCAACGCGCCGGTTCGTCCAAACAATGTCCACGATTTCATCGTACTCTTTTCGCTCTCGGCCTTTGCCTTCGAAGCCTTCCTTGTATTCAGCCTAATCCTCGGGCGAAATATTGTCCGGCACTTGGCGGAACATCGCGCTGGCCTTCTCGGTTCTCGCTTCAAGACCAAAATGGTCTTAGGAGCAATGGGCGTTTCGCTCCTTCCCGTTGTCTTTCTTTTCTTTTTCAGCTACGCGCTCATGAACCGCACGATGGCCATTTGGTTTCCCAAGCCGCTTGAAACTGCCAATGAACAAAGCCGCGCCCTCATCAACGAAACGAGCACCAGAGAACGCGACAAGCTGGACGCTCTAGCGCAGGACGTCGCCGCATGGCTTTCGTCGCCTCACCGCAAGCGGGATTTGAAGCATTACGTCATCCGCTCCGATTCTGAATTCGGCGTCGCGTGGATATTGAATGATAGTGGCGCCCAGGTTCAGAGTGTTCCTCCATCTTCACCGTCTGCTCATTTCGAGCGCGCCATGACCCTTCCCAATGGTGCGCAAGTTTGGCAAATCGGCCGCAAGCTTTATCTCACAGGCAGTGCTCCGTATCGCGGCGGAACTGTGATGGTGGGACGAAGCCTCCCGGACGATTTTTCCGTTCGCCTCAGCAACATCGAAAGAGATGACCTTACCTACCAGGCGCAATATCAGCATCTCCGTCTCTTCAAAAACGAAATCGTTCTTGGCTTGCTCTTGATCACTCTTCTTCTACTTTTTGCGACCATGTGGGTTGCGCTCTTTCTCTCCAAGCGTGTCACGGTTCCAATTCAGGCGCTTGCCAAAGCCACAGGACAAGTCGCGCGCGGCAATTTGGATTACCGCATCACCATCCACGCGCACGATGAACTGGGAGTCCTTGTCAATTCCTTCAATGAAATGGCCGCGCAGCTTGGACAGTCGCGCCGGCAAATCGATGAATTCACGCGGAATTTGCAGCAGGCTCTCGAAGAGATTGAGCATCGCCGCAAACTAATGGAGACGATTCTGGAAAACATCCCCACCGGCGTGATTTCGCTCGACGCCAACGGGACGGTCAACCGCATCAACTCTGCGGCCGCCAAGATATTCGGTAAAGAAACCGATGCGGCAAAATCACTTTCCGAGCTGGGTGGCGAAGAGGTTGCTCGGCGCATTCTTCACCTTATGCGCCGCTCTTTGCGCATGGGCGTGGCTTCCGAGGAGATCGAAATCGCAAGCCCTGGCCGTTTGCACCATGTTGCTGTCACAGTGAGTTCGCTCGGCTCCGGCCCGGCCAATCCCGGCTTTGTTGTCGTCATCGATGACGTGACTGACCTTCTTCGCGCGCAAAAGGCGGCTGCGTGGCAAGAAGTCGCTCAGCGCATCGCGCACGAGATCAAGAATCCATTAACGCCGATTCAGCTCTCAGCCCAGCGTTTGCTGCGTCACCTCGACCGCTCCTCTCCGGCCCGACGGCGTGAAGACCGTTCCGAGTGGCCTTCCTTGGTCTCCGAATGCGCGCATCTCATTCAACGCGAGGTCCACACCCTGGAATCTCTAGTGAACGAATTCTCTCAATTTGCGCGGTTTCCTGCCGCTCGTCTCGCGCCGCTTGACGTTAATGGTGTTCTGTTGAACGCTCTCGACGTTTTCGAGGGAAGGCTCGAAGGCGTCACCATTCAACGCGAGCTTTCGCCCGATTTGCCCGTAGTTAAAGCGGATTCGGAACTCCTGCGCCGTGTAATCGTCAACCTCGTTGACAACGCTGCCGAAGCTCTCGAAGGAGCAATGCTCCGTACGATTACGGTCGCAACCCGCATCGCCGGGCAAGGAGAAGCTATCGAACTCGAAGTTTCCGACACCGGCCACGGCATATCGCCCGAGGACAAAGACAAACTCTTCTTGCCTCATTTTTCCACGAAAGATCGCGGCACCGGTCTTGGCCTTGCCATCGCCAGCCGCATCATCGCCGAGCATCACGGCACTCTTCGCGTCGAAGACAATCGTCCCTCCGGCACGCGCTTCATCATTCGCCTGCCTGCTGCGGAAGTCGCCGCTCCACAACCGAGCGCGAGCACGCAATCTTGAGTGAGTAATCCGCATGCCCGCATCCATCCTCATCGTGGACGACGAATCCGGTATCCGCCAGTCGCTTTCCTCGCTTCTTCGCGACGAAGGTTATGAAGTCCAGGCCGTCTCTTCCGGAGAGGAATGCCTCGAAGCCGTTGACCATCGCCCATTTGATCTCATCCTCCTCGACGTCTGGCTTCCCGGTGTCGATGGCTTGAAAACTCTCGAACTTCTCAACGAACGCAACGGCAACATGCCCATGGTTCTGATGATCTCCGGCCACGGGAAGATCGAAATCGCCGTGCGCGCCACCAAACTCGGCGCCTTCGATTTCATCGAAAAGCCTCTCTCTCTCGAAAAAACGGTTCTCGCCATCAAGAACGCGCTCGATTACTTGCGCCTCGAAAAAGAGAATCGCCGTCTCCGCGCCGAACTCGAGCAGCGCTACCAGATTTTAGGCGACAGTGTCCCTATGAAAGCCCTGCGCCAGCAAATCGCTCTAACCGCTCCAACAAA
>JASHRL010000107.1 GCA_030037355.1 Candidatus Acidiferrales bacterium
ACGACCTAGCGCAGCACGTAAATAAGTAATGTTGCCGCCGTAATTAGAACGGCGAGCAGGAGACTCATAGCACTCAAGCACCCTGTGGGGGGTGGGGCATAGTGAGCATACTGATGTGTGATCCTCATAAATCGTCCATCAGGGCCAAAAAGCAGTGCCATGTGACAGCCGGTCGCTTGCCACTGCATCAAAGTGCGATTAGCCGCCATAGAACTTATGGAAGAGGGAGGCCCGACGGTGGCGATAATTTCGTCCGCGGTCTTTCCGGTCATGTCGCCGAGCGCCAGGAATCGCGCGTGAAGCTCTCTTCCAGGGGCTGTCACATCTCTCCCAACAATCATGCCATCTCCAATAAATAATCGTTGCGGGTAGGACCCAGAGTATATGACGAATTCAAAACTATACAGGCGAAACTATATACCCTGCTTGATGAGCTCAAGTGCGGATGATACTGTTCCGAGCATGATCAATCCATACGTGGAATACGTCGCGGGGCGCGAGCCTCTCGAAATCATCGCGGCGACGGCGGGAGAGCTGGCGTCGTTTATTCGCACCGTGGGGCCGGAGGGATTGGAACAGTCGCTGGCGCCCGGCAAATGGAGCGGGCGGGAGATCATCTGCCATCTGGCGGACTGCGAGATCGTTTTCGCGTACCGGCTGCGGCAGACGCTGGCGGAGGGACATCACGTCATCCAGCCCTTCGATCAGGACCAGTGGGCGGCGAATTATGGCGTGTATGACGCGCCCTCGGCGCTGGCCGTATTTTCGTCGCTGCGGCGATGGAACATCGCGCTGATCGAGTCGCTGCCGTCGGCAGCCATGTCGAAAAAAGTGATGCACCCGGAACGAGGCGAGATGACTTTCCGTGACGTCGTAGAGACGATGGCCGGACACGACATCAACCACCTGAACCAGCTCAAGGCCATTGCGGAACGGATTGGCGGAGAAGAGAAGTAAGCCGCGCCATTTAGCCTCGAATTCACACCACTCAGGTCGGAAAATCGCCGATTCCCTACTAAACTTAGGGTATTTTTGCTAAGGTTTGAGTTATAAACCAAATACGGTGAATACGGGCGAGGTGTTTCTGCATCCAATGCGGCATGCAGGGGCATCGAGTCGAAGGCATGGCGGGCGAAGCGTGCGTCGAGCAACTGGAGCGCGGCGCGGAGGCCCAGACGGCGTTGGAGAGCGCTGTATTGCCTCTGGGAGCGCGGCTGGCGGACCTGGTTGGCCACACGCCGCTATTGCGGCTGGAAGCGCTGAGCGCAGAGTTCCCTAACGCCGAGTTTTACGCCAAGGCCGAGTGGATGAATCCGGGCGGATCGGTGAAGGACCGAGCGGCGCTGGCGATGATTCGAGCCGCCGAGCGGCACGGAGCCTTGCGGCGCGGCCGGCGGATTTTGGACGCGACCAGCGGAAACACAGGAATCGCGCTGGCGATGATCGGCGCGGCGCTGGGGTATCCGGCGACGCTGTGCGTTCCGGCGAGCGCCTCGCTCGAGCGATTGCGAACGCTGCGCGCGCTGGGCGCGGAGCTGATTTTGACGCCGGGAGAGGAAGGGTCCGACGGCGCGATTCGTCGAGCGCGAGAAATCTTCGCGGCGAATCCGGCAAAATACTTTTATATCGACCAGTACGGAAATCCGGCGAACCCGCAAGCGCACTTCGATACGACGGCGCCGGAAATCTGGGAGCAGACGCGAGGCAGGATTACGCATTTCGTCGCGGGGTTGGGGACGAGCGGGACTTTTGTCGGCGCGACGCGGCGGCTCAAGGAATTGAATCCGGCGATTCGCGCCATCAGCGTGCAGCCGGATGAAGCGTTTCACGGGATCGAAGGCCTGAAGCACATGGCCACGGCGATCGTGCCAAGAATTTATGATGAGGCGATTGCCGATGAGAATCTTTTTGTGCGCACAGAAGATGCATTCGCGATGGTGCGCAAGCTGGCGCGCGAGGATGGCTTGCTGGTGGGCGTGAGTTCGGGAGCGGCGGTGTGCGCGTGCTGGCGCATCGCGGAGAGTTTGCGGCGCGACGAGCGCGCCGTGATCGTGACGATTTTCCCGGACTCAGGTGACCGCTATTTGAGCGAGCGCTTCTGGGATGAGCGACAAGAGAATGCGGCGAGCGGAAGACGGTGACGAAGCGGAATGTTGAAGCTGGGGCATTCGCTGATCGAAAAAATTCACGCGCACGGAGAACGCGATTATCCGAATGAGTGCTGCGGCGCGTTGCTGGGGCGCGAAGAGGGCGCGGATCGCATCGTGACCGGCCTTATGCCGTTTGCGAATCAGCGAGGTGATTCGCCGAAGAACCGATTTTCGATTGCGCCGCTGGATGTGCAAATGGCGGAGGACGAAGCGAAGAAGAAGGGCTGCAATTTGATCGGATGGTATCACTCGCATCCGGATGCTCCGGCGCGGCCGAGCGAATTCGACCGCGAGCATGCCTGGCCGTGGTACAGCTACGTGATATTTCAAGTGGAAAAAGGCGAGGCGCGGGAGATGCGCTCGTGGCGGCTCAATGAAGATCGCACCCGATACGCAGAAGAGGGCATCGAATACATTGCGAGCGCGTAAAAAATTCGAACGAGTGTGAATCGAACGGAAGGAGAGAGAGAATGGCTGTCAAGGTAGTGATTCCGACGCCGCTGCGGCAGTTCACGGCGAAGCAGGAAAGCGTGGATTTGGAAGCGAAGACGGTGGGAGAAGCGCTAAACTCGCTCACATCGCGATATGCGGACCTGCGCAAGCATTTGTATTCCGAGGACGGCCGGCTGCGGAGTTTTGTCAACGTCTATGTGAACGACGAGGACATTCGCTTCCTGCAGAAGGAAAAAACGGCGCTGACGCAAGGCGACACGATCAGCATCGTGCCGTCAATTGCCGGCGGCGCGGGACGTTGAGAGAAAAGGAAGAAAAATGGCGACGCGTTTGACGGATTCGGCGACGGCGCCCGCGACCGAAGCGGGGCTGAGTAAACAGGAAGTGTTGCGGTATAGCCGGCATTTAATCATGCCGGAAGTGGGCATGGATGGGCAGCTCAAGCTGAAAAAGGCGAAAGTGCTGCTGATCGGCTCTGGTGGATTGGGCGCGCCGCTGGGACTTTATCTCGCGGCGGCGGGAGTCGGGCGGCTGGGCATCGTGGATTTTGACGCTGTGGACTTCACGAATTTGCAGCGGCAGGTTGTATTCGGCACGAGCGACGTGGGCCGGAGAAAACTCGAAGCCGCCAGCGCGCGGCTGCACGATTTGAATCCGGAGATTCAAATCGACACGTTCGAGACCATGCTCACGAGCGAGAATGCGCTCGAAATTCTGCGCGACTACGACATCGTTGTCGATGGCACGGACAATTTTCCGACGCGCTACCTCGTGAACGACGCATGCGTGCTGCTGGGCAAGCCGAATGTCTATGGCTCGATTTTCCGGTTCGAGGGACAGGCCAGCATTTTCGGCTATCCCGGCGGGCCGTGCTATCGCTGCTTGTATCCTGAGCC
>JASHRL010000108.1 GCA_030037355.1 Candidatus Acidiferrales bacterium
CGTATCGTTCGCCAGCTTAACGTGCCGCTCGAAAATGTCTTTCTTCTTCGCAATCTCCGCACGCGAGCCGTCGAAGGCGAGCGCAGTCGAATCTCACGCGATCTTCACGACGGCATTCTCCAGACGCTCCTGAGCCTCAACATCCAACTCGGTGTCCTCCGCCGCAAGCTGCCACATTCCGGCGAGCAGGTAGGTAACGACCTCGGAGCTTTGGAGAAGACTGTGCGCGAGGAAGGCGAAGAGCTTCGCCAGATGGTCAAGGACCTTCGGCCGTTGCGTTTGGAAAGCGCCGACCTGCGCGAAATGATGTTCGGTTTCGCGGAGCGCTGCCACGAGGAATCGGGCCTCGCCGTTGATTTATTCTTGGAAGAGAACGATTTGCGCGCTCCGGACCGCGTTTGCCGCGAAGTTTTCCAGATATATCGTGAGTCACTCAATAATATAAAAAAGCATGCACGCGCCAGCCACGTCGTGGTAAAACTATGGCAAGACGACACGAAAATCTTCCTCGTCGTCGACGACAACGGGCAGGGGTTCAGTTTTTCGGGTAGATATAACAGTGAGGAGCTGGATCGCCTGCGCCTGGGTCCGATCTCGATTAAAGAGCGGACACGAAGCATGGGGGGTGTCCTGACGGTGGAGTCGAACCCGGGGCACGGTGCGCGTTTAACAATTGAAATCCCATTGAACTGAGATGACAAAAGGCAAATCGCCTGTCCGCGTTCTGATCGCTGACGACCACGCCATCTTCCGCGATGGTCTGCGCAAGCTATTTGAAGGCTCCGACGAAGTAACCATCATCGGCGAAGCCTCCAATGGCAACGAGTGCATCCGCATGTTAGGGAAACTCAAGCCGGATATTCTTCTCCTCGACTTGCGCATGCCCGAGAAAGATGGCCTTGGCGTCCTCGAAGAGATTAATTTTGATTCGATTCCTACGCGCGTAATTGTCGTCACCGCTGCCGAAGACGATCGTGACGTGGTTCGCGCAATGCGTCTCGGCGCGCGCGGTGTTGTCTTGAAGCAGTCTGCAAGCGACCTGCTCCTCAAGAGCATCAAGAAAGTTCATGAGGGTGAAATCTGGCTGGACAATCGCATGACCGCAGAAGTAATCGACGCCTTCAAGCGTTCCGCCGAGACCGGCCAACGCCGCGACAAGCCGCTCCTCAGCGACCGCGAAAAAGAAATTGTCCAGCTCGTCGCTCAGGGTTTCCGCAACAGGGAAATCGGCGAGAAGCTTTTCATCAGCGAGCAAACCGTTAAAAACCACCTGCACAACATCTTCGACAAACTCGGTGTGTCCGATCGGCTTGAACTCGCCCTATACGCAATCCATCATCGTCTGATCGATCAGACCTGAGATTCGCTGCTGTTTCTGCAAATTTTGTGTTCATTTTTTTTCGCGCGACGGAGAAATTTTTCGCTCAGCGCATGTTCTCCGCGATATTCTATTAACTGATGTCAACGGTGGATGAAAATCAAAACGAGCGAACGTGCCCCCGCTGTGGGAACCCGTTACCTGATTCAGTCACCAAGTGCCCGCATTGCGGGGAGCGGCTGTTTCCTCTCTTGCGCACGCGCGAAACAGTCATTTTGCTTTGCGTCGTTCTTCTGGTTGCTCTCTTCTTTGTCACTGGTTTTGTCGCGAAGGGCTTCCATCAGAAATTAGCCGCGCTCGGCCGGCAATGGTTTGTCTCGGGCGAGCAGCAACTGAAGTTGGAAAATGCCACACAAGCCCTTGCCGATTTCCGCAATGCTCTTGTCTACGCGCCCACTGATGACGAAATTCAGTTGCGGCTCGCGCTGGCTTTGGCGGCGACCGGCCACAACGGTGAAGCGAGCTCCTATCTCCTCGGACTCCTCGCTCACGCTCCCGCCAACGCGCCCGTGAATCTGGCGCTCGCACGAATTGCTGTCGCAAGCGGTTCCGAAGCGGATGCGCTCCGCTATTATCATGGCGCGATTTACGGCGTGTGGCCCGACGAAGCCGAGACGAACCGCGTGAAGACTCGCCTCGAGCTTTGCCAGTTTCTGATTTCGCATCAGGATACCTCCGACGCAGAGTCGGAGCTCATCGCCTTGGCTTCGGACATTCCCCGCGAAGGCGAATCTTCCATCGAAGAGAAAACTGGTGACCTATTTCTTCAGGTCGGTGACGCGAACCGCGCCTTGACTGAATTTCGCGACGCGCTCGCTTCGGCGAATCCGCCGGCAGGCTCTCTCCACGGCGCTGGTATCTCCGCGTTTCAACTCGGCCGCTATTCCCTGGCAGAATCCTATCTTGAGCGCGCTTCCCATCTTCGAAAGTATGACCCAAGCATTACCGCGCCGCTCCAGATGTCTAGGCTCATCCTCGCCTGGAATCCCTATATCGCCGGGCTCGGCGCTAATGAACGCCAGATTCGGGTACGCCACGACTTCGAACAGGCTTTCACGCGCTTGCAATCCTGCGCCGAGGATAAGGGCATCGATCTGAGCAATAAGTCTGCAACTTCAATTTTTTCGCCCTTTTATACCAAGGCAGTCTCCTTGCGGCCACTTTTGACGCCACTCGGCTTTCGTCGTAATCCAGGGTTGGTCGATGCGACAATGAGCCTTGTGTTTGGCATCGAGGATCTTGCGTCGCAGCAGTGCGGGCCTTTGGAAGGTCTCGATCAAGCGTTGGTTCTCATAGGAAAATCCCCGCGGAACGTGCAGCAATGAGCGCAACACCTGGCGACATCTTGGCGCCGTCGCTGCCCGCTCCAAAGGCCGCGCGCGAGAGGAGCCGCATGGAGCGGCTCTGGACAATCTGGCGCCGGAAAGCTCTGACGCTCCGGGAGGGCCAGCTCTTCCTCCTGCTCGCCGTGATTATCGGCTTGTTTTCAGGCCTGATTGTCGTCTGTTTCCGAATCACAATTGAGTGGACGCGTTTCTGGCTCCTCGGTTCGTCGATGCAGCCTTCCCACCTTCGTGTTCTTCTCGCGCCCACTCTTGGAGGTTTTGGCGTTGCTCTCCTCGTTTTGCACATTTTCAAGCGTTCGCGCGGCAGCGGCGTGAACCAGACGAAGGCTGCCGTCTTCATCTTCGATGGCTACGTGCCTTTTCGCACTGTCATCGGAAAATTCATCACCTGCGCCCTTGCAATCGGGAGCGGGCAATCCTTGGGGCCGGAAGATCCCTCCCTGCAGATGGGTGCAGGAATCGCTTCCGCGCTCGGGCGAAGTCTCAAGCTATCGCGCGAAAAGCAGCGTTTGATTGCGCCGATCGGAGCCGCGGCAGGTCTTGCTGCTGCGTTCAATGCGCCAATTTCAGCCGTTATTTTCGTGATCGAAGAAATTATTGGCACGTGGAGCGGCGGAGTTCTCGGCGCGGTCATTTTGGCGGCCATATCGAGTGTCGTTGTGATGCGCGAATTCATGGGTAATGCGCCGATGTTCCGCGTTCCTTCCATCGAATTTCGCAGTCCCGTTGAACTCATTGGCTACGCCGTACTCGGTGTGATTAGCGGCTTCGCGGCGCTCGCTTTCCTGAAGTTCATCGCCTATGTGCGGCCAAGATTGATGCGTCTCCCGCGCTGGACTCACTATCTCCAACCTGCCGTTGCCGGATTGCTCATCGGAATTATCGGCCTGTGGTTGCCGCAAGTCATGGGCAGCGGCTATCCGATCATCGATCAGGTTCTCCACGACCAATTTGTCTGGCGGATGCTGCTGCTCCTCGGGTTGTTCAAGATCCTCGCAACGGGCATCTCTTTTGTCAGCGGTACGCCGGGCGGAATGTTTGCCCCAACGCTTTTCATAGGCGCGATGCTCGGTGGCGCCGTTGGCGGGTTCGAACACTATGTCGTCCACCGCCCTGTCGAGTCCGTTGCTGCATTTGCTCTGGTTGGAATGGGAACATTTTTCGCCGGATTCCTGCGTGTGCCAATCACTTCCGTATTTATGATCCTCGAAGTCAGCGGCAATTATTCGATCATCGTTCCGGCGATCATTTCGAACATGATTGCCTACTTCATTTCTCATCGCTATCAGAAGGTCCCGCTATTCGATTTTCTTGCTCGGCAGGACGGCTTCTTTCTCCCATCCATTGAAGAGCTCCGCGAACAGAATGCTTTGCGCGTGGAGGACGCCATGCGCCCCGGAGGCGGAAGCGTTTGGCGCGATGAAGATGCCGACAGGTTGTTGCAGGCAAGCTCAACCAGCTCTCCGGCCGCCTCGTTCTTTCTGTGGCGTCGGGGAAACGACTGGCGCCTCGTATCCCGCGAGGAACTGAAGCGCCGAGCCGAAGCGATTCAGGCCGGCTCCTCGCTGCCTGAGATTCCTTCACGCGGTCCTTTGCCGCAGCTCTATCCAGACCAGCACCTGGACGAAGCCCTCCGGATGATAGGGGATTGGCCGCTCGTGCCCGTCGTAAATCGCGCCAATATCGACAAACTGGAGGGCATTGTCGCCCTGGAAGATATTTTGCGCGCCTATCGTAACTCTTGAACTTCCCGTGATTTGGCCATCCTAGTACTTTTGTACCACGCTGATTCCAAATAAAATGTACCTTGCAGTCTATTGAGGCCACATTGCCTCGGCGCTTAAGCTGGAGGTAGTAGCGAATGCGGAAGGTGGCCCTTGGCGCAAAAAGAGCGTAGAACAAGCCGTCGTTTTCTAATGCGTTTGCCTTTGAAGGTCCGTTGGACGAGCGAAGCCTCCGTCGGCGAGGCCTCTTCCGAGACGCGCGAAGTCAGCTCGCGCGGACTGTATTTCTTCCTTCCCAAGGACCTGAAGAGCGGTGCGCCCCTTGAGATCGTCATGACGCTGCCACACGAAGTCACCATGGCGGGCCCGGTGAAAGTTCGCTGCCTCGGCCACGTCGTGCGCACCGATTCCGAAAGAGAACAGGATATTGGGGTGGCCGCGGCCATCGAACGCTACGAATTTCTGCGCGACGGAGAAGTCCTCGCGTAACAAGTTCTTGCCCATCCCTTTCGGAGTTGGGTAAGAAACAGCCGGCGGATGCGGGTCCCTCAGCCACATCCGCCGGTTATATTTTGAGAATCTAGTCCGCCCGCTGCACCTGCAATTCTTCCCTTACAAGTTCCTCTCGCAGACGCCGCCGTTCATCCACGGCGCCCTCTATCGCCATTTGAAGAGCCACCGAACTGCAGAACTTGACAATCTTCCATATTTCTGCAAATATCGAAATATATCTAATGAAGGAGAGCAGATCAGTGGCGAGTCAAAGCCAATCGAAAACGGACGCCAATCGCGTCGTGCGCTATGCAGACATGTTTTCCGCCATGGGCACGGAGCCGCGTCTGCGCATCATGCAACTGCTGCTTACCGCGCATCCCGAAGGGTTGGTTGTTGGCGATGTGCAGGACGAGTTGAATATCCCGAATTCCACTCTTTCCCATCATCTGGACAAGCTGAAATCCGAAAATCTCGTCAATGTCCGGCGGGAGGGAACATTCCTGCGTTACACCGCCAACACCGAAGCATTACAGGAACTCCTGTGCTTTTTGTACGCCGAGTGTTGCACACGGAACAAGGCTCTCGATGGCAAGGAAGTGATTCAAATCTGCGAATGAGCAAGCAATTTCAGGAGAAGTGCCGATGAGCGAACCGCGAATGACAAATGGAGCGAACATCAAGGAAGTGGTCAAAGAGAAGTATGGCGAGGCAGCGCGCCGCGTCAGTAGTGGCGGTAGCTCTTGCTGCGGTCCGGCGGCCGAGGCTTGTTGCGGCGATCCGATCACTTCGAATCTCTACGATGCTCTGCAAACAAGTGATCTCCCCGAAGAAGCCCTTCTTGCGTCGCTGGGCTGTGGCAATCCGACAGCACTGGCGAAACTAAGTCCGGGAGAAGTCGTGCTCGATCTGGGTTCGGGAGGCGGAATCGACGTTTTGCTTTCGGCGAGACGCGTCGGCCCTTCTGGCAAAGCCTACGGCTTGGACATGACGGACGAAATGCTGGCGCTGGCGAACGAGAATAAGCGAAAGGCTGGCATCCGCAATGTCGAATTCCTCAAAGGCGAAATCGAGCATATTCCGTTGCCCGATGATTCCATTGACGTGATCATTTCGAATTGCGTCATCAATTTGTCAGCGGACAAAGATCGAGTCTTGCACGAAGCCTTTCGCGTCCTCAGGCCCGGCGGGCGTTTTGCCGTTTCTGACGTCGTAACGCGCGGAGAAATTCAGCCCGAGATCCGCCAAAGTGTTCTCCTATGGATCGGTTGCGTTGCCGGCGCTCTCGATGAGGCCGCATATCTCAGCAAGCTCTCCCAAGTCGGCTTCGAGTCAATTTCCATTGAGCCCACGCGCATTTATCACGCCAACGATGCGCGCGAATTTCTTTCTTCGGCGGGAATCGACGCCGGCGCGGTTGCTCCCGAAGTCGACGGAAGATTCATGAGTGCATTCATTCGAGCCGTGAAGCCTGTCACAAAGTAGCGCATTGGCGAGAAGCTTCGCTGCCGGCCAATACGTCGCGCCACATAAAAGCAGGGAATTTGGCAGGAGAGAAATCTTGTCGATGTCGACTCGATACAACGTGCTTTTCCTATGCACCGGCAATTCTGCTCGTTCGATCATGGCCGAAGCAATCCTTAATCATAAAGGCAGGCCGATGTTCGCAGCCTTTAGTGCGGGCAGCCATCCTTCAGGCAACGTCCGTCCCGAAGCCATCCGCCAGCTCCAGATGGCTCGTCTCCCAACACCTGGTCTCCGCAGCAAGAGTTGGGAAGAATTTTCAAGGCCGGATGCGCCTCACTTGGATTTTGTCATCACCGTTTGTGACAACGCGGCAAAAGAAATTTGCCCGATTTGGCCAGGCCAGCCCATGACGGCGCACTGGGGAGTTCCTGATCCTGCCGCGGTAGTCGGCTCGCCGGAGCAAATCGAGCGCGCTTATCGCGATGCATTCACGATTCTCGACCGCCGAATCAGCTTGTTTCTCAGCCTGCCGCTTGCAAGCCTCGACCAACTTGCGATCAAGCGGGAAATCGACAGAATTGGCCGCCAATGAAACCGAACCTTCGCGCCCGCATTACGGCAGAATTTTTGGGAACGGCGTTTCTTCTGGAGGCTGTCGTTGGTTCTGGAATTATGGGCGAACGTCTCGCTGGCGGAAACGTTGCCATAGCGCTCCTCGCCAACAGTCTTGCGACGGGCGCTATGCTCGTCGTGCTCATTCTGGCATTCGAGCCTGTCTCGGGAGCGCACTTCAATCCTGCGGTCACGTTATCAATGGCGATGACAAAACAAATGAGATGGCGCGAAGCCGCTCCGTATATCACGGCGCAACTTTCTGGCGCGTTTATCGGCGTCGCCGCGGCAAACTTGATGTTCGGCTTGCCGATATTCTTCGCATCGGCCCGCGCTCGAAACGGTCCCGCGCAACTCTGTAGCGAATTCGTCGCCACATTCGGCTTACTTATCGTAATTTGGGCGTGTGTCCGTTTTCGCCCGGCGATGGTGAGTTTTGCGGTAGGAGCATACATCACCGCTGCATATTGGTTCACTGCTTCCACCTCATTCGCCAACCCTGCAGTGACAATCGCTCGTGCCGCTAGTAACACTTTTGCGGGAATCCGGCCGGTGGATATTCCGGGCTTTGTTTGTGCAGAACTCCTCGGTGCATTTGTGGCGACTGTGGTTTTCCGTTGGCTGGCGATTCTCGCGGAACAGCCAACGGAAAGAAATCAGGCTGACGAGAGCGTGACCTCCAGATAAGGTCGGGTTGTCCCAAGCTCTGTAGCCTCACATCACTCGCCGATTCACGCCGTCGCAATTCTCGTGTCGTCCTTCAAAAATGATAGAGTGACCCACGCAAGGATTGCTGTTTGTCGCAGCATAATCTCGTGGTTCGGATTCTCCTTGCCCACGATAATCCCATTCTTCAGAGATAGTTTCGTTGGAGAGGAGTTTTGGCAGGGCGACAACTATGACTGCTGTTTCCACCATGGTTTCTGATGACGCACCCAGGGAACGGTGGGGCGCGCTGGCGCTGCTCGCCACAGCGACTTTCTTGGAAATGAGTCCCTGGTTTTCGGCATCGTCCGTCCTTGCGCAGTTGCGCGTGGTCTGGGGTGTCAGTTCCGCAGCAGGTGCGTGGCTCACAATCACTGTGCAACTCGGTTTCGTTCTCGGAGCTCTGATTTCCGCTGCGCTCAATCTTGCTGACCTGATGAAGCCTCGCCGCCTGATGCTCATCGGCGGGGGAGCGGCGGCGATTTTTAATCTGGCGCTCCTGGCAAGTCACGGCATCATCTCTGCTCTGCCTCTGCGATTCGCGACCGGAGCGGCGCTTGCTCTTGTTTATCCGCCTAGCCTGAAAGCCATGGCGACCTGGTTTCGCCGCGAGCGCGGTGCGGCCCTCGGAGTGATGGTCGGCGGTCTGACGCTCGGTGCAGCGCTGCCTCACCTTCTTAACGCCCTCGGTGGCGTCCACTGGACTTGGGTCATCCTCGCAACCTCGGCCCTGACACTTGTCGGCGGACTCCTAGCGGAATGGGGAGGCCACGACGGGCCCTACGCATTTCCAGGCGCAGTTTTCAATCCGCGAGAAGGCCTTGAAATGTTATCGGATCGTGGCGTACGGCTTGTGACGCTTGGCTATTTCGGCCACATGTGGGAGCTCTATGCCATGTGGACGTGGTGCGCCGCATTTTATGCGGACGCTCTGAGTGCTAGGGGAGCGCGCGCTCCGCTTCAGGACGCTGCCCTCGCAGCATTCGCAACGATTGGCATTGGTGCCATCGGATGCTGGGCCGGAGGTGGCATCGCGGATCGCTGGGGACGGACGCGCACCGCGGCCGCGTCCATGGCCACGAGCGGTTCTTGCGCTGTTCTCATTGGCTTCATCGCGCCGTATTCCTTCCCGCTGGCGCTCGTGATTGGAATCATTTGGGGTTTTTCCGTGGTCGGCGATTCGGCGCAATTTTCCACCATGATGACGGAAATTGCCGACCAGCGCTACGTGGGCACCGCGCTGACACTGCTCTTGGCCGTAGGTTTCACTCTGACCTGCGCGACGATCTGGCTCGTGCCCATCGTTCGCGAAGCGCACGGCTGGCCGTGGGCCTTTGCACTTTTGGCGCCTGGCCCGGCGATGGGGGTCGTGGCAATGTTGAAGCTCTTGAGGTCGCCGGAAGCTGCGCGAATTGCCGGCGGCCGCGGGTAGCAAAAGAACCGAACTTCAGCGTGAGGAACTGTAGAGCGCCGTATTGTAAAATGGCGCAAAAGCGTTGATCACTGCGATGCGAAAAGCGGCTTGCCGCGTCACAAAGTTGCGAGTCAGGACTCCCCACGAGCCTTGCGAATCACGAATCCCGTTTCCTCCGGCGAATGCATCAATCGCCACGCCGAGCTCAACGCCCTCATCGATAACTTGCCGAACCAGCTCATCCGGGACTACCACCGCCCCAGATTGTCCGAAGGAGCCGTGCCCGCTCGTGCCCAGCGCATAGGCCCAGCTTTCCAGAAAAACTAACCGCGAGCGGCTGCCGCTCATCTTGTCCACAACCACATCCAGACCGCCCTCCAGTCCCACGAAATATTTCCACGGCAAATTGCCATCACGCGCTTGCTTGGCCAGAGTCTCAGCGCGCTTGCGGGCTCCGGCCATCAGTTCCAGTCGTGACAATGGCGTATGACTCACCCCGCTTTCTGTTTCGACCCCGACGACCTCGAAAGGCGCACTGGGATCGAGCGAAGGGCCAAAAATCTGTAGCGCTTCGCGCACGGCATCGAGCTTTGGGCGGCGTGTACTCCCTACAGCGACCAGAATCTTATCCATTGCCGGGATATTACAGTGAAAGCGCGCAGGTGCGCCAGCCAATCGAAGCTTCAGGTTCGATGTTTGAACCCGCGCACAAATGACAATCCCGCGTTATTCTTTCCAGAGTTGTGATTGTTTTTCGCGTCCATAACGAGCGTTGAGGAAATTTTTCAGGTCATCGATCGAAGAGAACGTTTGGTCGGCACAGGCGAGCATCCAGCCGCTGATCTGTTCGTGCGGCAGCGGAGTCACCATATAGACCGGAATCCCTTTGCGATACGCCGTGGTTAATTCGGCGGGTGTCCCTCCGCTCTGCGCGTTCGGATCGCCCCAGAAGCAAACCACGTAATCGGCTTTATTTTCGATCAGGTCCAGATCGAATTGAATGATCTTGCGCACCACGCGCCGGAAGCGTTCGATATCGGCCAATTTCCATTCGCGGAAGTGCGCGACTTCATCATCTGTGAGGTTTTTCTTTTCATCCTCCGCAGGGTCATAGACGCGATGGCCGAGGTGGTCTCGCAGGAAGGGGGTCAATTTTTGGCGCCAGAGCTTGCCTCCGCCATTGGCAAATTCGATGGGTCCACAAAGATATGCAAGCATGAGGGTCCAGGCGCAGCAAACTTTAGCATGCTGGGATGCGCAAGGCAACGCGTGGTAAACCCATATCCAAGACAAGCAGCGCTTTTTCCGAAGGCACCACAACGTCCCGCCGAAACAGCACAAATCAATTCGCCTGTATACTGGATAATGGAGCGGCCGAGGGGACTCGAACCCCCGCCTACAGCTTGGCAAGCTGTCGTACTACCCCTATACTACGGCCGCCTAAACGCGGAACTCACTCCAATTCTCTTATAACATGTCGGCTCACGGGCCGACAAGGCCAAGAAGACACCCCGGCGCGGCGGTGTAATGAGCGCGTGGAGAGAGGCCCTCCCGCAGGAAGAGGAAGAGCCTTCCTAGTTGACTTCCAGGATGCGCGTCGACTTCACAACCGGAGATCGCTTTTGCCGCTCGGCAAAGCGCGTAGCCCGCTCGCGGTCAATATAGACCCGCGCGAACTTTTCGCCGTCGTGATAATAAACCGTCACCTGCCAGTGGTGGTGTTTCCGGCGTCGGTCATGGCTGAAACGCGAGGCGCCCTTCCTATTTTTCGTTTTGGGACTTGCTTTCTTCTTCTTTTTCACTAGTGTCCTGTCCAGGTTGCGGGAGTATCGCAACTTCGGCGTCCCCGCGCAAGTCCCAAGTTAATCAACGGCCTCGCCAGCCACCCGTGAGCGCGACCGCCCGCAGCCAGGGAATCGGCTCAGGATGGAACATCTCCTCCTTTTCCTTGAGACCTTTCTCGTACGGCTGCGTCTAAAGGAAAGAGCGAAAAAAAACTACCATACTTGGTGGAACTTTTGTGGCGGCGAAAGCGTATTTCAAGGTAGGGGAAATGCAATACGGGGAAGGGAGTAAGGGCCATGGTGATGAGATTCGAACAGACAATGCACATTGAAGATCCCCGGCATCATTCGCAGGAACGAGTCGAAATCCTGCGTCAACTGCTGGCGGGCGGAGCGCGCGTCGAACCCGACCCGAAGCGGCCCGACTTTTATGAGGTCGAAAGCGGCTCCGAAATCTATTACATCCACATTTCGCCCATCTCCGGGAAAATCCTCCTTCTGGCTGCGTGGCCGAAGGAGGGCGTTCCCGGCGACGAGGTCCACGCCGCCGTTCAGATGGTGTAACTCGGCTGTAACAACCTCGTCGTATAAAATATTCCTATAAAATTAAATCTGCAGCCTTGAAGCCCAGATCTTTCAGTATCTGCGTCTTCAGTTCGTAGACTTCCGGTGACGCCGACGTGCGCGCGTAGACGGAATCGCCTGCCGCTGCCGAGATTTCGACCGTCGTTGTTCGGCCCGACTTCTCCGTGAGCGTGACCGTGATTTCGGGCTTTTTCAGGTGCTGCGAAATAGCCGCTGTTGGCGAATCGTAAATCTTCGTCGCCCGCGCATCCTCGATCGGGTCCAGAATTTTCCAGTCTTGGATGGATTTCCCCTTGCTCGCCGCGGGCCGGACCATCGTCCATTGGCTGTCTTTGCCTTGCGAGCATTCGATCGTTCCGTTGCTGTTCTGGATCTGTACGCTCGTAAGCGTTGTCGGATCGAAATGCAGAATCGTTTTGTCGCGGAAGTCGAATAGCGTCTTGTTGATCGAGTCGTAGAGGCTCGACGGCACCACAAATATCATCGGTCGCGAAGGATCGTGCGCGTAGTAGTTGTTGTCAGCATTCTTCTTTCCCACGAGCAATTGAAATTTCTGTCCTTTGGCCGTGCTGAGGTCGAGCGTGACCGCCGGGTGAACTAGGCCATATTTCGCCAGGTCGTTCGCCGTTTCGCTCGCGACGTCCGTGAACTTGGCGCTGGAAATCGAACTGCTAAAGGAATCCACGGCGCTGGAGTCCGCGACGAGCTGCTTGGGGTTCGTAATTTGCCAACCCGGCGTTTGCTTCGCTAGACTGATTTTGCCATTCGGATCATCCAATGTGATGCCGGTAATTTCGGCTCCGTTTAGATCGAGGATCGACGAGTCGCGCAGTTTCGAAAGCGGCTGCGCAGTTTCATCAAGCAACGAAACAGGAAGCGTGTCGATGTCTTTGCCTCCATCAATTTGTGCATAGACGACGCTGCCGGAAAAATCTTTGCTGCCCAATAGAATCGTGTGTTCCGCGCCACTTTTGGGCTGAAACTCGATCGTGACGGCAGGCTGATCGAGCCCGTATTTCGAAAGGCTGTCGCTCGCCGCGAACGAACGCCGGATTTTGAGCCCGCTCAAATCATTCACAATGCCGCTGATGGTTGATTGATCGGCGCGCGTCTCCACCGGCTGCGTGATGATCCACGAATTTCCCTGTTTGGCGAGAGCGATATCGCCGCTTGCGCTTTTCAGCGTTAGTCCCGTGATTTCATCCGCTTTAACGGTAAACGCCGCCTTCCACGAGGCTTCCTCGGAGGGTGTCGCGGTGTTGTGTTTGCTGTCGTAGAAATAAACGAACGCACCAAGCGCGATGGCCAAAGCCAGGACAACCAATGTGCTCTTTTTCATGGCCCGTTACCGCCGCCTGATCCAGATATAAATTCCACCAAGAATCACGAGCAGCGGCAGAATCACCATGCTGAACCAGGTCAGCTCCGTCGACTGAGCCTGTGTCAGCGTCACGCGCCGATTCGTCTGCTCTTTGGGACGGATAGAGATTAAGTTCTCCTCCTCCGTCAGCCAGTTGATGGCATTGAAGAAAAGGTCTCCGTTCCGCTGTTGGCCAAACCATTGGTTCGTCGCAAACGTGGAATTCCCGATGACTACCAATCTCGCATCGGCCTTGCCGGACGTGTTTTCTGCGGACACGCCCAAAGAAAGCGGGCCACGCGCATCCTTGGCAGCATCGAATTTCACGGTTCCATTGCCGAGGTTGGGCACGGTAAAGCTTGCTGGCGAAGTCTTGAGAAGCTCAACCGTCTGCGGATCCGCTTTTGATTGGTCGAGAACTGATATTGTCCGTGCCAGCGGGAAGAACGTCATCATGTTCTCGAAGCCTTTTACAATCGGGCTCGGCCCATAATTGACGACCAGAGGAATCCCTGGCCCTGTGCCGATCAATCGTCCCACGCCGCTGACGTCGATCACATAGTTGTCCCCAACTTTCACATTCCACGTATTCATCAGCGAATCGAGTCCCGGATCCATTCCGGGGTCGAGCAGAAACAGCGCCTTTCCTCCGCCATCGAGATATTTCGTAATCATCTGTGTTTCTTGCGGAAACAAAGGTTTCGTTGGCCCGGCGTCAACAATCGCGCTGCAACTGGCAGGAACACTGTCCGAGGTCACCAGATTGACCGAGCTCACCAAATAGTTTTCTTTTTTCAGTTCGTCAGCGACGCCACTGAAGCCCTTAGCGCTCTCATCCGTGATCGATTTCTCTCCGTGTCCTTCGAGAAAACAAACGGAATTCACCTTGCTCGAAATCGCCTTCAGGATCGCGGAAGTAACATCTTCCTCCGTCGTTCCTTGTGCGTGCTCCGTGCGCGGGCCGTTGACGACGACCAATTGCCCCATCTCCGTGATTCCGTATTCTTTCGCCATTCCGGGCTGTTCGGTCGGATCGACAACTTCGAAGTGAATCCGGCGATTCAAATCCTCGTAGTCCGACATCTGATCCCGCACCTGTTGCACTTCTGGGTTCCCCGCCTTATCGAACAAATAAATGTTCACATCCGACTTGATCGGTTCCACGATTTTTTTCGTTTGATCCGAGAGCGTGAAAAGCTTCGCCGTCGTCAAATCGAAGGTCTTGTGATGCCGAAAGCCGAGATAATTTAGAAAAATCAAGATTGCTACTACGGCGACGATAAGGACTCCCGTATTCGCGCCGAGCCTCGAAGAGCGCTTCGAAAAAAATCCCATCAAGCCCTGAAAATCGAGAACGAGCCATGCCAGCAACAATACGCCGCCGGCAATCAGCAGCACATCGCAGGGAACATCGAGCATTTCTCGCGACGTATATCGAATATACCCGCTGAACAGGAGCACCAATCCAAGCACGCCGCCGATTTGAGCCAGTTCTTTGCGTTTGAGTTTCATCTAGGCTCTCCTCCAGCGCATAGACTCGACGGTGCGCATCGTGAGAAAAATCCCCAGAAAAATCCAGCTGCCGAAAAACACCAGACCAGTTGTGTCGATTACGCCTTGGACGAACGGATCAAAGTGTTTCAGAATGGCCGCGTATTGCAATGCCTGCGCGATAGCCCCATTGCCCTGCGCGAAAATGTCCAACAACCAGAGAATGAGAGAAATTCCAAAAATCGAGACGGCGGCGACGATCTGATTCTCCGTAAGCGACGACATGAAGCCGCCCAGCGCTAGCAGCGCTCCGCCGAGGAGAAACAGTCCAAGGAATGCCCCCGGAATCATTCGCCACGGCGCCGCCGGATCGCTATGGCCGAATATATAGAGCATGTAAAAAATCGCGGGCAAAAGCATGATGACAAGAAGGCTCAGCGACGCGAAATATTTTCCCAGCACGATCTGCGCATCCGTGATCGGCGAAGTCATCAGCAGTTCCATCGTGCCGCGTTTCCGTTCTTCGGAATAAATTCCCATCGTCAGCATCGGCGTCAGGAACAGCACCACGATCCCAATCGTCCCGAGGAAAAATCGCAGCACGAGGCTTGGTACATCCACGCTCGCCGCCTGGCCCATCTCCATGCTCTGCATCGCCATCGTATTTGCGTAGTTATTGACCTCTGACAATGCATTGGTGAAAAAGATTCCCGTCAGAACGAGAAATACGAAAACGATGATGTAGGCAACCGGTGACACGAAATAATGGCTCATTTCCTTGCGATAAATGGCATAGAACCCGCGCATGTCAGTTTTTCTCCTCCGATTTAGTCGGCGTCTTGCGCGCCGGATCTTCAGTCGTGAGTTGCAGGAAAATTTCCTCGAGACTCAAGCTCACGCCGTGCAATTCATAAAGCGGCCAGCCTTGGCCGACGACCTTCGCGGCAATTTCGCTGCGCAAATCCTTCCCTTGCTCTGCTTCCACCGTCGCCACCATCCTGCCGGAAGATCCGGCAGACTCGACTTGTACCCTGCGCGCGCCGGAAATCTGCGCCAGCGCATCGCGAAGCGCCTTCTCCGGAGCCTGTGCTTCCACCCGAATGCGTCCGCCGCCTTTCAGTTGGTGCGTAAGGTTACCAGGCGTATCGACCGCAACAATTTTTCCATTGTTGATGATGACCACCCGGTCGCACGTCATGCTCACCTCTGGCAAAATGTGCGTGGAGAGAATGATGGTGTGGCTTCTTGCGAGCCCCTTGATCAGATTGCGAACTTCTATGATTTGCTTCGGATCGAGTCCTACCGTCGGCTCATCCAGAATGATTACGTCCGGG
>JASHRL010000109.1 GCA_030037355.1 Candidatus Acidiferrales bacterium
CGCCGAGCAAATCCAGGCCAAGTGCGCCTCGAAATATCAAGCGACGCCTGGCGGTGAGCCTGCGGAACCTTCGCCAGCGAAATCAACCACTCAAGTTCAGCCAGCAAGCGTGGCAGGCCCGCGCAGTTAACGGGAGCGCAGCGATCCAGTGGATATCATCGGTTCCTTTGCGTTAGTCCTTGCTCTTCTCGCGACGGCATACGCATTTGTCGCCGGAGTGGTCGGCATACGGACTCGCCGCGCGTTGGTCACAAAGAGCGCCCTCAACGCGGGCATGGCTACATTCCCGCTCGTAACCATCGGCGTCGCGTGTCTGCTCGCTCTGTTTTTCCGCAATGACTTTTCAAGCGCTTATGTAGCCGAGCACAGCAATCGCGCTCTGCCGCTCTTTTATAAATTCGCTGCGTTGTGGGCCGGGCAAGAAGGCTCGATGCTGTTTTGGAGCTGGCTGCTCTCCATCTATGCATTCGTCGCCATTTTCTCCAACCGCAAAAAGCACCCGGAACTGATGCCCTTTGTCGGCGTGATTCTCGGCGGCATTCAATTGTTTTTCCTAATTCTGAATAATTTTGTTGCCAGCCCCTTCAGCCTTGTCGGCACGGTGAGCGCTGCTGGCGTCACGCACGTCGTCACTCTCGCTGACGGCCACGGATTAACTCCACTGCTTCAATACTCCGAAATGGTCATTCATCCGCCGATGCTCTATCTCGGTTATACAGGATGCACCGTTCCCTTTGCCTTTGCTCTTGCCGCGCTCCTCGGACGCTATCCCGGCGAAAAATGGATTCACATCACGCGCCGCTGGACCATGGTCGGCTGGGTATTTTTGAGCGTCGGCATCCTGCTCGGCGGCCACTGGGCCTATCAAGTGCTCGGTTGGGGCGGTTACTGGGCGTGGGATCCGGTCGAAAACGCATCGCTGCTGCCGTGGATCACGGAAACGGCATTTTTGCATTCCGTGATGATGCAAGAGAAGCGCGGCATGATGCGCGTCTGGAACGTCTGGCTCGTCTTCATCACTTTCATGCTGAGCATTCTCGGAACTTCCCTCACGCGCTCCGGCATTGTCAGCTCCGTCCATGCCTTTGCGCAATCTTCGATTGGCTCGTGGTTTTTCAGCTTTCTCGCATTGATTTTCATCGTCTGCCTCGTCGCCTACTGGAAAAATCGCGACTACCTGCGCACCGACAATCAGTTGGATTCCGTCGTTTCGCGCGAGTCGAGTTTTCTGTTTAACAATCTCATCCTCCTCGCCGCCTGCTTTGCCGTTCTCTGGGGCACGCTTTTCCCGGTGCTTTCAGAATGGATTGAGGGCAGCAAAATCACCGTCGGCCCGCCTTTCTTCAATAAAGTGAACATTCCCATCGCTCTGTTCCTCTTGTTCCTCACCGGCGTGGGCCCGCTCCTCGCCTGGCGCAGAACCTCTCTTTCCAGCCTCAAGCGCAATTTCGCCTGGCCGCTCGCCGGAGGTCTTGTCGCCGGCATCATTGCCTTTGCGTTCGGCGATAACAATTTCTACGCCGTCGTCTGCCTCATTCTGGCCGTGTTCGTAACGCTCACAATTTTTTCCGAGTTTTTCCGTGGCGCCCGCGTACTCTCGGCGCGCAGCGGCGAGAATCTGTTCGCCTCCGTCGGCCAGTTGACCATGCGCAACACGCGCCGCTACGGCGGCTACATCGTGCATCTCGCCATCGTCATGATTTTCATCGGCATTTCCGGCCAGGCCTTCAATCGCGACGTTCAGCAGGAGATGCGAGTCGGCTCGCGCCTGTCGATCGGCCCCTATCAGCTTGTCGCTCAGAATTTTGATGAAACTTCCAACGCGAATTACACCGCCGACCGCGCCACAGTCGAGGTTCTCGAAAACGGCAAATCTGTAATGATGCTTTACCCCGAGCGTCGCCTCTACACCGCAAGCGGCATCACGCAAACTGTCGTCGCTTTACACTCAACGCTTGCCCGCGATCTCTATGTCGTTTACGCGGGCACAAGCCCGCAGGACGACACGCCGGTTCTCCATGTCTATTTGAATCCGCTCGTCAAATGGATTTGGCTCGGCGGTCTCGTCTTGGTTTTGGGAACGGTACTTGCCTTAATTCCGAGCCGCCAGCCGCAGATCGTCTTGCAAGCGGCGCCAGAGATGTCGCCGGTTGAGCCGCGCCGCGCGCCGATCGCCGTCGCGCATCCAGGAGACGATTAAAGACTTGAGCCTCGTTCGCAAATTCCCGGTCTTCGCGGTCGGCCTCGCGCTCGCCATCACCATGGCCCTTCCGGTTGTCGCTCAGCGCACGCCGGAGGAACGCGCTAAGGCGCTCGACAACCGCATCATGTGCATGTGCGGCGGCTGCGACGAAGCAGCAGGAAAGTGCAATCACATGGGCGGCGCTTTCGCCGGCCCATGTGAGGTCGCGCAAAAGGAAATGAAGGAAGTCGCCGACCGCATCGCCAGCGGCCAGTCGGATGATTTGATTTTGCAGTCGTTCGTTCAGGAATATGGCCCAACTGTGCTCATCACTCCAGCCGCCAGCGGTTTCGATCTTTGGGCTTGGGTGATGCCTGTCGTAATGCCTTTGCTCGGCATCGCGCTCGTGCTGTTCGTCGTGATGCGCTGGCGGAGACGCGTTGCCCTTGCCGGCGGCCCGAAAATTTCGCCCGAGCTTTTGGCTCGCGCGCAGAGCGAAATGAATCGCCGCCTCGATGACTGACATATGACGACTAACAGCGAAACGATGAGGAACTCATGACCGCGGAATGGATTCTCGTTGCGATCTGCTGCATCGCGCTGGGGATTGGAACTCTATGGTTTGTGTTCGGCGTCCGGCTCGACGCTTCCGATGCCGTGCCGCATCGTTCGAAGCTCGATCAGTTGCTCGAGCGCCGCGATACGATCTACGAAAATCTGCGCGATCTCCGTTTCGAACATCGCGCGGGCAAATTTTCGGAGGAAGATTACGACGAGATGAAGCGCGCGCTGGAAATCGAAGCAGCCAAAGTCATCGGCGAGATGGACGAGCTCACGGGCGGGGCTCCTACTCCCGCCATCCGGCAAGCGATGGCCGAGAGGCCGCGCCGATGAATCTGCTGGAAAATCCAAAGTAATATCGCTAGCGTTATGAGATTAGAATTGGAACGCAAGACAGGAGAAACGGTGGCGCGCAATCAATTTCATGCTTGGTGGCGAATGATAGGGTCCGTCTCGGCCGCTGTGATTCTTGTATTTTGTAGCGCGACGCTCGCCTCTGCCGGCACGGTCACAGGTACTGTGCGCAACGGAACAACCAACAAACCGGTCGCGGGTGCGGAAGTCATCCTGATGCAACTGCAAGGTGGCATGGAGCCTGTCGCGACCGCGAAAACCGATTCTACGGGCCATTTCTCGATCACCAACGATGCGCTCGGCGGTTCGCCGATGCTCCTTCGTGTTCCCTACAAAGGTGTCCTCTATCATCAGCCGATTCCGCCCGGCGCAACCACTGCCGACGTCGAAATCTATGAGCCCACCAGTGACCCGCACTCATTTACAGTCACCGCCCATGCCATCATCCTGCAACCGAAGGGTTCCGACCTGCTCGTCGGGGAGGAATACACCATCGAGAATCAATCGAATCCTCCCGTCGCCTATTTCCTAAAAGACGGCACATTCAAGTTTCAAATTCCCTCGGGCGGCCAGCTCAATCAAGTCTCCGCTTGGGGCGCGACGGGCATGCCCGTCATTCAGGGCACGATCGATTTGGGCAAGGGCCTCGAGGCTGTCGACTGGCCGTTCCGTCCCGGCGACAACGGCGTGCGCATCACCTACCAGCTTCCCTATGCCTCGAATCAGGCGACCGTTCAGACTTCCTCCCGCTACAATGTCCAGCGCGTGCTTCTCGTCGCGCCGCCGGGACTTCAGGTTTCGAGCGAAGGGTTTACTCCTGCGGGCACCGAGCAGGGCTACGACGTCTATACCCGCGATTCCGTCGCCGCAAACACGCCAATCAGTATTTCCGTCTCCGGCACGGCCCCCGAGCCCGCGTCTGCCGCGTCCGGCGACTCGCAAGATCCCTCTGTAAATTCGCGCGCCGATTCCAGTGACGCCGCTGCTTCCGTCACCACGCTTCCGCCGCGCCTCGATAACAACTTGAAGTACATTCTCGTTGCCGGATTTTCCGGTCTTTTTGTTCTCGGCGTCCTGCTGCTCTGGCGCAGGCCCGCCGCCGTACAGGCCACGTCCGCAGCTACCATAGCGGCGCCAGCCGTGCCTGCCGCCAAGCCCGAAGTGCATCGGGCAGCGCAGGAAAAGCCCGCGGCCGCCTCCGTCGCTCAGGTCCAGCGCGAAGTCACGCACAGCCTCGATGAGCTGAAAGAAAATCTGTTTCGCCTCGAGCTGCGCCACCAGGCCGGAACCATCAGTGAAGAAGATTACGCCCGCGAGCGCCAGCGAACCGAAGCGATCCTGCGCGATTTGGTGAAGGGCTGAGCGTACCTCCTTGCCGACTTCGCAACTGAACAACTCCATCGGCGTTTCGTTCGACCGAGTCGAAAAACGCTACGGCGCTTTCTTCGCTCTCCGTCAGGTCTCTCTCGAAATTTCTCCCGGCGAATGTGTCGCTTTGCTCGGCCACAATGGTTCCGGTAAAACGACCCTTCTGAAAACCGCCGCGCTTCTCGTCCGCCCTTCTTCCGGCCGCGTCTCGTTTCCCGGCGCGAAGTCGCAGGATCGCATCGCCGTCCAACGCCACATCGGTTTGGTCGGTCACAGCATCCTCGCCTATGACGAATTGAGCGCGAAAGAGAACTTGGAGTTCTTCGCGCGTCTCTACGATCTCGATTCGCCCAGAAAATCCGCCGCCGAAGCACTTGACGCCGTCGGCCTCGCAACTCGCGCCATGAGCCTCGTCCGCACGTTTTCCCGCGGCATGCGCCAGCGTTTGGCCATCGCTCGCGCGCTCCTATCTTCTCCATCGCTCTTGCTTTTGGATGAGCCTGCTGCCGGCCTCGATCATCAAGGCTCCGTCTGGTTTGCCGAAACTCTTCGCCGCCTTCGCTTTGAAGGCCGCACCATCCTTATGAGCACTCATGCGCGGAATGAAGCTCTCGACATCTTCACGCGCGCGATCCTCATCGCTAATGGCCGCGTCGAACGTGACACTGGCACGGGTGGCGACCCCCGTCCGCTTTTCGCGCAGATGCAAGCGAGCGCCTGAATGACCACCGCTCGCGCCGCCGCGATTGTCTTCGGCAGGGAAGTCCGCGCCGAAATGCGCACGCGCGAGCTTTTGCAAACCTCCATCGTTTTCGTCATCATCGTCGTCACGCTCTTCAACTTCGCCTTCGAGCCCGACGTCGCCGAAGCGCGCCGCATCGGCCCGGGCCTGATCTGGATCACGCTGCTTTTCGCCGCCTCGCTCATGCTGAATCCGTCCTTTGCCAAAGAGCAGAATAACGACACCATCTATGCCTTGCGCATGGCGCCCGCCACGTCCTTCGCCATCGTCCTCGGCAAGACGCTCGCCAATCTGCTGTTTCTTTCCATCATCGAAATAGTTCTCGTCCCTGTTTTCTCCGTGCTATATAACGTTCCGGTGCTTCCTGTGCTCGGGCGTCTCGTGCTGATTCTTTTCCTCGGGACGTTCGGCTTGGTCGTTGTCGGCACGGTCTTCTCAGCGTTGTCGGCGCAGGCGCGTCTTCGCGAGCTGCTTTTGCCTCTTCTGCTCTTGCCAGTGATGATTCCGCTTCTGACTCCGGCGGTCGAAGCGACGGCCGGGCTTTTTGCCGATTCGCCGGCGCTCGATCGGACCTGGTTGTCCATGCTGATTGCCTTCGACGTTGTTTTTTTCACCGCGTCGTGGCTGCTGTGCGATTATTTGCTGGAGGAATGACCGGCTATGAAACGCTATGGCATCTTCGCGCTGATTCTCACGGTGCTGATGTTCTTCGCCGGCTATGCCGCGCTCTTCATCGCCCCCGACGAAGCCACCATGCACGCCATTCAGCGCATTTTTTATTTTCACGCCTCTTCCGGCTGGGCCGCCATGGAAGCCTCGATGATTGTCTTTTTCGCGAATGTCGCCTATCTCGCGAAGCGCGACCTGAAATGGGATTGGCTCGCCATCTCGGCCGTCGAAGTCAGCGTCGCGTTTTGGACCGTTATGCTCGTCACCGGCCCGATCTGGGCCCATCCCGTCTGGGGCGTCTGGTGGACGTGGGATTGGCGCTTGACGCTCACTCTGGTCATCTGGATTCTCTATCTCTGCTACATGGTTCTCCGCACGCTCATCGCCGATCCCGAGCGTCGCGCCGTTTTTTCCGCCGTTTTCGGTATTTTCGTTTTTCTCGGCGTTCCGCTTGACTATCTTTCCATCCGCATCTGGCGCACGCAGCATCCCCAGCCCGTGATTTTCGGCGGACAAAATTCCGGCCTCGATCCCACCATGGCCAAAGTATTTTTTTATTGCAGCGGCGTGATGACGCTGTTGATGATTCTCCTCGTCGTGAAGCGCTATCGCTTGGAGCGCTTGCGCCATGATGCCGAGGAACTCAGGCTCGCCGTGGAAGAGGCATCCGAATCGGCGGGCATGTCTCGCAATTTATAGGAGGTAGAATGCACATCCAGAATTTTGGCAGTTTGTTCGCCGCATACATCGCTGTCTGGGCGATTTTTTTCATCTACGATTTCACGGTCGCTCGCCGCATCGCGCGTGTCGAAAAAGATCTTGCAGAAATAAAGAGCCAGATTCCTCACAAGTAGGCGAGGTCGCGCCGGAGAACGCATCCGCGAGCCGCAGATGGAAAGCCGCAAAAAAATCGCCGTCGTTCTGTTTCAGCTTGGCGGCCCCGATACGCTCGAGGCCGTCGAGCCCTTTCTTTACAATCTCTTTTGTGATCCCGACATCATCAATTTCATGGGCGCGGGCCTCGCGCGCCGGCCGCTCGCGAAATGGATCGCTTCGCGCCGCTCGGAGGTCGTCAAAGAGCATTATGCCGCCATCGGCGGCGGCTCTCCGATCGTTGATCTCACGAATCGCCAGGCCTCTGCGCTCGCCGCGGCTCTCGCACCTCATCTCGACGCCAGAGTCGTCGTCGCCATGCGTTACTGGCATCCGCTCACCGAAGAAGCCATCGCCGAATTGCAGAACACAAAGCTCGATCAGCTCGTCCTCCTGCCTCTTTATCCGCACTATAGCTTCGCCACCACAGGCAGCAGCTTGAAGGAATGGCAGCGCCGCTATCGCAATAATGGCCTGCCGGTCCGCACCGTCAGCGATTTCCACGCGCATCCTCTATATATCGCAGCCCTGATCGAAAAAATGAACGAAGCATTCGCCAAAGCCGCGGCTCCGTCTTCGTTGCACATTGTCTTCAGCGCCCACGGTCTGCCGCTCAGCTTGATCGAGCGCGGCGATCCGTATCCAAAGCAAATCGAAGAAACCGTCCGCCTCGTGATGTCTGCCGGAGGCTGGAAAAATCCGCATACGCGTTGCTTTCAGAGTCGCGTCGGCCGCCAGAAGTGGCTCGAACCTTCGCTCACCAACACAATCGAATCTTTGGCGAAAAGCGGCGTCAAGCGCATGCTCGTCGTTCCCATATCTTTTGTCACCGAGCACATCGAAACATTGCACGAAATCAATATCGAAGCCCGCGAGGAAGCCGAGAAGCTTGGCGTCGTCGAATTCCTCATGATGCCCTCGCTCAACGATTCCCCAACCTTCATTCGCGCCCTCGCCGACCTCACGCTCAAAGCCATCCAGCAGTGAGCTCTCGCAGTCTCTCGTGCCGCGATGCAATTGAAATTTGCATTGCATAAGCCCTTGACACGGCTTGCCGGGCAGAATATAAAAGTACCTTTGCTACGCGCTCATAGAATTCATATTGATAAACGCGCGCGAGTAATTAGTTAGATTACCCGATGCCGGAAAACCCACAGCCGAAGAGTGCTGAAAAACCTGGCGCTTCCTCGTCGCCAGCCGCTTCTGCAAAACCCAATTCTTCCGATTCACCCGAAGTGGTCAATCGGCAGCGCCGTCGTCTCATCTGGACCTGCCTCTGGGGTTATCTCGGCGTCAACTTTCTGATGTTTCTCCGCTACTTTTTCCCGCGCGCCCTTTTCGAGCCTCCCACAATTTACAGCGCGGGATATCCGGCCGACTTCAGCCTCGGGATTGACCAGCGCTTTTTGCAGTCCGAACGTTGCTGGGTCGTGCGCGAACCCGGCCGCCTTTTCGTGATTTTCGCCCAGTGCACGCATCTCGGCTGCACTCCCGACTGGGAAGCGGCTCAGAATATTTTCCATTGCCCCTGCCATGGCAGTGAGTACGACAGCGAAGGCGTCAATTTCGCCGGCCCCGCGCCGCGCCCGATGGATCGCTGCTATGTTCAGGTAGATCCGTCCGGCCAAATCGTTGTCGACACCAGCCGGCGTTACATCAATGATCCGGCGGCGGGTACAAACCAGTTCAATGACTCGGGCGCGTTTATTCCCGTTTGAGTCGCAGGAAACATCGCTTCAAAATTTATCGAAGTAGAGCAATGGCTAGGAAGGATACGAAGGCATAAATGGCCGATGAGAGCGGAGAGAACGGTCGAAAAACCGGCCTTCTCGATACCCTGAAGGAAAAATCGCAAGAGCTTGGCGAGACCGTAAAAGTGAAAGCTCGCGAGCAAGCCGAAGAGCTGAAGAAGCCGCAGGAAACTCAGCTCTATCGCGCGATTTTCCGCATCAAGCACAATGACGAGCCGCGTAATCGCGCTCTTTCCACTCTCAATAATCTTTTCTTCCACATCCATCCGGCCAAAGTGAATCGCGACGCCACGCGCTACAGCTACACCTGGGGTATGGGCGGCATCACCTTCTACCTTTTCATCGTGCTCGTGTTCACCGGCGTCCTGCTGATGTTCTATTACCATCCGACGAAGGTTCAAGCCTTCCGCGACATTCTGTATCTCGAAAACGACGTTCCGTTCGGTCGCCTCCTTCGCAACATGCATCGCTGGGCTGCGCACCTGATGGTCATGGCCGTCTGGCTGCACATGTTCCGCGTCTATATGTCCGGCTCCTATAAACGCCCGCGCGAATTCAATTGGTGCATCGGCGTCCTTCTGATGGTTTTGACTTTGCTCCTTTCGTTCACTGGTTATTTGCTCCCCGACGATCAGCTCGGCTTCTGGGCCGTCACTGTCGGAACGAACATGGCGCGCGCCACTCCGCTTCTCGGTTCGCAGGGCCCCTTCGGCCCGCAATTAGGCATGACGTCCTATAACGACGTCCGTTTTGGCTTATTGGGTGGCTCCATCGTGGATGCCAATGCGCTGCTTCGTGCCTATATTTGGCATTGCATCGCGATTCCGTTGATTGCTTCGGTTTTCATGGGTGTGCATTTCTGGCGCGTCCGCAAGGACGGCGGCATCTCCGGGCCGTCTCCGGTGATGTTGGAGTCGGAAGCAAAGGTTTAATGACGGCTGAGCGGCTTTCTTGCGCATAGCGCGCTCGGAAGTGGCTCGGCTGCCAAAGAAAATTTAGAGAAGGGAACTGACCGCAGAAGATGTGGGGTGATTGGCACCAGCTCTGGGTGATCATATCCGCGCCGGATAACATTCCGATCGTGGCCATGCTGGTTCTCGTGCCGTTTTTCACTTGGTACGCGTTCCACAATGCGCTCGCCAATGATCGCCTGATCGCACAGCTTGAGGCCGATCCGCAATTAGCCCGCACCCACCACCGCACCACGTATCCCTATAATTCCCGCTGGGAGCGCGAGCTGCACACCAATCCCTTCCTGATGCGCAAGGAATTGCTCGCCGCGGTCATCGTCACCATCATCCTGATGATTTGGGCGCTCACCTTGAACGCGCCCCTCGAAGAACCCGCTAACGCCAGCGTCACGATGAACCCCGCAAAAGCGCCGTGGTATTTCCTTGGCTTGCAGGAAATGCTCGAGTATTTCGATCCTTGGATCGCCGGCGTCATCATTCCCACGCTGATCATCGTCGGTCTCATGGCCATTCCGTTCATCGACGCCAATCCGCTCGGCAATGGCTATTACACCTATAAGCAGCGCCGCCACGCCGTTTGGACCTACCTGATCGGCTTTGAAGCCATCTGGCTCGTCCTCGTTTCCATCGGCACGTTCATCCGCGGCCCCGGCTTCATGTGGTATTGGCCTACGCAAACCTGGGACCCGGATCGTATTGAGTTCAACGTGAACCAGAACCTCGATCAGGTCTTTCACGTTGATGGTACATGGCTCGCCCATCTTTTGCCGTCGAGCTGGCAGTCGAGCGCGCCTCTGATCGCCAAGGGCCTCTTCGGGATTATTCCCATGGTCGTCTATGGCGTCCTGGCCGCTCTTTTCATTCACTGGATTTGCATGCGCACCGAGTACAGCCGCAAGATTTATCGCAAGATGAGTCTGCTGCAGACCGTGACTCTGTACGTTTTCTTGATCACCATGCTTTTTTTGCCGGTGACGATTTTTCTCCGGCTCGTGTTCCGCATCAAGTACATCTGGGAGACGCCATGGTTCAGCATCTAACTGCTGCCGGCGTCCGCTTAGAGGAGATTCGGTTTGCCTGAACTTCCGCCCGACGATCCGATTAAGAGCCGGTCGTTCGCTAACCCCATTTTGATCGCGTTCTTTGTCTTGCTCCTCTGCGTGAGCTGGGCGATGTATCAGGAGTTCGTCGGCCTGCGTCCGTGGCGCGGCTATCAGAACGAATTCGCTTCTGCCTATTCCGCCTATTTGCAGAAAGAGCTTCGCGCGCGCGACGCTGCCGAAAAGACTGTCTCTTCTTCTGCCGACTACCAGAAGCTCGTCGCCAATCTCAACCAAGCCCAGGATGCGGCGACGCCCAAGGACACCGCTATCGAGAAGCAGATTGCCGTTGTCGATCTGCAGCGCGCTGCCATCCTTCACGCGTTTCAGACAGACCGCAGTCTTGTCGGCTCGCTGATTTACGACTATGAAATCGTTCCCAATACGGCTGATTACAAAAGCGAAAAGCAAAGCCGCCTGAAAGATGTTCTCGACGCCGAAGCGAAGACCTATTCCGTGGATTGGCCCGACGAGAGCGGAAAAACCACTTCGCGCGACATGAATTATAAGCAGCTCAACGACGGCTTCAATCAGTTGCTCGATAAGAAAGCTCAGCTCACTGCCAGCGAAGGCGACGCCAATAAGCCGGTCAAAGACGCCCAGGATGCGCTCGATGCTTATTTGGCGGCTAAGCTTCCGGGCCTGAATTCTACTCAGCTAAAGGGTTTGCTCAACACCGTTCAGTCCATGGACGTCACACTCGTCCAGATCAACGTCAATCCTCCGGGCCACGAAATCAATGACGTTGGCGGCGTCGGCCTCACGGATCGTTGCCAATCCTGCCATGTCGGCACGAACCCGAAATATGTGCCGCCCGGCTTCGTACTCACCAAAGCCGATCTCGGCATGCAGAAGAGCAACGATGCTCCGTTCTCGAGCCATCCCGACCCGGATCTTTTCAAATGGCATCCGCTCGACACGTTCGGCTGCTCGCCGTGCCACGGCGGCAATGGACGCGCCCTCAGCACCGTGGAAACCGCTCACGGCCGCTACGAACACTGGCTCTGGCCTCTCTACTATCCGGAGAACTATGAGGCTGGCTGCCAGCAGTGTCATTCCGCCGATGCCTGGACCGAGCACGCCCCTGCCCTTAACGAAGCCAAAATGCTCTTCCGCGAAAAGGGTTGCATCGGCTGCCACAATTATTCCGGCTTCGATAGTCAGGCCGATCAGTTGCAGGACACCATTCGCGAAATCGCCAGCCTCGAAAAAGAGAAAGACACGGACAATCAGGAAATTCCGCAACTGAATAAGCAGGGTGACCAGGCGCCGGACAACGCCACCGCGCAAAAGCTTTACGCGCAGGCCACCAATCTCACCGTCAGCGTCAGCAAGATCGATGCGCGCGTCGAGCAGCTCGACGAATTGAGCCACAGTTTGCAGCAGGAAGTGAAGCGCGTCGGCCCGGATCTCAAAGAAGTCCGCATGAAGCTCAATCCCACTTGGATTCCGTATTGGCTCAGTCACACGTGGAATTTCGATCCGACGACCAAGATGCCGCAGTTCCAGTTGCAGCCCGATGAAGTCCAGGCCATCTCTGCATTCGTCTGGCAGCAGGGATTGAAGGGTCCTGCGCTGGATAAGCAGCCCGCTGGCGACGCGTCCAAGGGCAAGGATCTTTTCAATTCGCTCGGCTGCCTCGCCTGCCATTCCATTGGCCGTGGTTCGCAGCAAACCGGCGGCGACGTCGCTGCCAATCTCAGCCGCGTCGGCGAAAAGGCGAACTACGATTACCTGGTTCGCTGGATTCATGACCCGCGTGTCCGCACCGCGCCTTACGATCCCTATCTCCACCGGGACCTCACGCCTGCGGATTACGCGAAAAAGGGCCTCCCATTCGTTTTTGATCTTCAGCACTCCACGAGCCCTGTGGATGGCCACGAATTGGTCGTCCAGCAGCAAACCATCATGCCGGATTTCCGCCTCAGTTGGGAGGAAGCGCGCGACATCGCCAGCTACCTCATGACCCAGAAAGATCCCGGCGCGCACTACGATCAGGCCAGCTACATCAACGATCCGAGTCTCTTCGACAAGGGCCGGACGCTCGTCGAACACTATGGCTGCGCCAACTGTCACGAAATTTCCGGCCTCGAAGACGCTGCGCGCATCGGCACGGATCTCACTCAGGAAGGCAGCAAGCCCATCGAGCGTTTCGATTTCGCGCTGCTTTACACGAAAGCTCAGGACGGCATTCTGCCCGACGGCAAGCACCTCGTTCGCGATGGCCAGTCAAGCGCTTGGTACGATCTGAAGGGTTTCTTCGATGAGAAGCTTGCCGATCCCGAAATCTTCGACGAAGGCAAGTACAAGCCCGATCCGATGGATCGGCTTCACATGCCCAAGCCGAATATTGATCCCGAGCAGCGCGACGCTCTCGTTTCCTTCTTGCTCGGCAGCACGGAATCCACGCTTCCGCCAAGCTATCAGTACCTGCCGACCGATCAGCGCAAGTACATTCAAGAAGGCTGGTGGATCGTCACCAAGTACAACTGCATCGGCTGCCATCAGATCGATATCGGCCAGAAGAGCGTCCTGATGGGCCTGCCGATGTATCAGGGCGATAACTCCATCGGTTTGCCGCCGGTGCTCACCAGTGAAGGTGCGCGCGTCAATCCCGAGTGGCTCAAGAGCTTCCTCGCGAATCCCGCGCTCAGCGCCACGGACACCGATCGCGACGGCGTGCGCCAGTATCTGAAAGTCCGCATGCCCACGTTCTTCCTCTCCGACGACGAAATCCGCAAACTCGTGCTGTTCTTCGAAGCTTTGTCGTCGCAGCAGGAGCCGTTCATTCCCGAGAAGCTTGCGCCGCTCACGGATCAGGAGCGCTCTGTCGCTCGCAGCATTTTCACGAGCCCGGCTGCGCCCTGTTTGAAATGTCACGCCACGGGCAATCTGGCGCACGACAAAAATGCTACCGCGCCCAATTTCCTGCTGGCTGGCCAGCGCCTGCGCGCTCCATGGACCGAGCGCTGGATCACTGAGCCCGCCACCATCATCCCCGGCACGGCCATGCCTTCCGGCTTGTTTGTTCGCCAGGGAGATCGCTGGGTTTTCAATGGCCCGCTTCCTGCCGCCGCCAAGCAATACACCGGCGACGAGGCGGACTTGCTCACGCGCTATCTCTTTGAAATGACGCCGCAGGAGCAATCGATGCTGACCGGGCGCACCCCGTCTGCGCCGAATTCAGGTTCATCCTCGGCCAAAAAGTAATATCCTATTTAGGAGCGAGATTTTCGTTGGGTCATTCTCAATTCCATAACCGGGCCAAGTTTAAACGAGGAGGAATAATCGCATTATGAATCGGAAATTTGTGTGCTGGGCGGCTGCCTTTGTCCTGTCCGCCGCCATTGTCGGATGCAGCAAGAGCTCCAATCAATCCTCTAGCGAAGGGCAGTCCGCTGCTCCCGCCGCTACGAAAACCGTCGACATGGCCACCGCTGGTTCCATCAGCGGAGTCGTGAAGCTCGATGGCGCGCCGCCGAAATATAAGCCCATCAACATGAGCGCGGATCCCTATTGCGTGAAGGCTAATCCCAATCCGGTATTTCCGGATGAAGTCGTCACCGGTGATGGCGGCACGCTCGCCAATGTCGTCGTCTATGTCAAATCCGGCGCCGAGGGCTATTCGTTCCCCACGCCATCCACGCCCGTGACCTTTGACCAGAAGGGCTGCATGTACACGCCGCACGTGGTCGCCCTGATGGTCGGCCAGGAGCTTCAGGTTCTCAATAGCGACAACACCACGCACAACATTCACCCGACACCCGCGGACAATCGCGAATGGAACAAGTCTCAGCCGCCCAATGCTCCGGCGATTACCGATAGCTTTGCGCGGCCCGAAGTCGCCATTCCGGTCAAGTGCAATGTTCACCCGTGGATGAAGGGCTATTTTGCCGTGTTGGCCAATCCACTGTTCTCCGTCACCGCCAAGGATGGCAAGTTCGAAATCAAGGGCGTTCCTCCGGGCACGTACACGGTCGAAGCTTGGCAGGAAAAGTACGGCGTTCTCGACCAGACCGTCACGGTTGCCGCCAGTCAGGCCGCCACGTCGGACTTCACGTTCAAGGCCCAGTAATAGTATTTGAGTGGCACAGGCTCTTAGCCTGTGCGCTTTAACCAGGTTTTGTGGGTGGCCCATCCTTCGCGATTGCGCTGCTCCTGCAGCGCAAATTGAAAAACAGCGCGAAGGGTGGGTTGCTCAAAAGCCTGTGCAGTGCCGCTGATTTTCCTTGTGCACGCCTCGCGGCTCGCGGAAGTATTTGTTTTGACTTTTTGCTTCATAGTGTAGGGACGATCGAGTTTTGAGAGAAGCAGGGAATCCCGCGCTCCATCGCTTCGCCGTTCTGACGGCTTGCTGCACGTTTCTCCTGATCATCGCCGGTGCGCTGGTCACCAGCAATCAGGCCGGCTTGTCCATCCCCACTTGGCCTTTTGCCTATGGCTCCGTGTTTCCGCCCATGGTCGGAGGAATTCGCTGGGAATGGAGCCATCGCCTCGCCGCAGGCGCCGTCGCCATACTCACCGCCATTCTCGCCGTCTACATCTGGGTTCGCGAATCGCGTCAGTGGGTCAGGATATTGGGCGTCATCGCATTCCTGCTCGTTGTTGCTCAGGCGCTCCTTGGCCGCTTCACCGTGAAGACTTTTCTTGACCCGCCCGTTTCCGCCTCTCACGCCACGCTTGCTGAGCTGTTCTTCATCGTCACCGTCAGCCTCGCCGTGTTCACCGGCAAATGGTGGACCGGTGACGTCCCGCAGCTGCACGACGAAGAGTCTCCCCGGCTGTTCACGCTCGCTCTCGCCACCTCCTGCGTCATTCTTGTGCAGATCGTCCTCGGCGCTGCGTTTCGCCACAATGCCTTCGGCATCATCCCGCATCTCATCGGCGCCGCCGTCGTCGTCGCTATGGTCTTCTGGACCGTCCTCGCCGTCGCCACGCGCTTCCGCAAGGTGCGCGACCTGCGCGTCGCGGCGCGTTATCTCGAAATCCTTCTTGGCTTGCAAATTTTGCTCGGCGGCGCAGCGTATTGGGCCGTGCTTGCCGCGCGCGACGCCGTCCAGCCCACTCCGCTGTACGTCACCATCACCGTCGCGCACGTCGCCGTGGGCGCATTGACGTTCGCTTCGAGCGTTTTCCTCACGCTCCGTTGCTATCGCATTCTGAAGCCTTCGCACGAAGCGCACACGGAAACTTCCACCGAGAGGGCGCTTTCATGAGGTTCGCGCGATGACTCCCGCCGGCCCCGCAACCAATGCCCGCGTCGCCGCCGCGCCTGCCATGGCGCGCTCCTATGCCTATCTGATTTTGACCAAGCCCGACGTCACCTTTCTCGTCGTCCTCACCACCATGGCTGGCTACTATCTCGGTTACTCTGGCTCGCTGAGCACCATCGGCATGTTCAATGTCGTCTTCGGCACATCCCTTGTCGCCGCCGGCACTGCCGCGCTCAATCATTGGATCGAGCGTGCGAGCGACGCCAAGATGCGCCGCACCTGCGCGCGTCCGTTGCCTATCGGAGCCTTGCGTCCCGTCGAAGCCTTTATCTTTGGCGCGAGCTTGATTTTCGCCGGCGGCCTCTATCTCGCGCTGCTCACGAATTGGCTGGCCTGCTCTCTCGCTCTGCTCACCACGCTCCTTTATCTCGGCGCCTATACGCCGTTGAAGAAGCGCACCACCTGGGCCACTGCCATCGGCGCGTTCCCTGGCGCCATTCCGCCGCTCGTCGGCTGGGCTGCCGCGCGCGGCTCGTTGAACGAAGGCGCCTGGCTGCTCTTCGCCATTCTGTTTCTCTGGCAGTTCCCGCATTTCTATTCCATCGCCTGGATGTATCGCGAAGACTATTCACGCGCCGGAATTCAAATGCTTCCGGTCGTAGACCCCACCGGCTCGGCCACCTTCGGCCAGATTATTTTCACCGCCGCAGTCTTGGTTCCGGTGAGCCTGCTGCCTTCGGTCATCGGTCTTGCGGGAATTCGCTACTTTTTTGGCGCTCTGGTCATCGGCATGTTGCTCGTGAAGGCTTGCCTCTGGGCCGCGCGCAATCGCACCAACGTTCGCGCCAAATGGCTCATGCACGCAACGGTCGTCCACATTCCGTTGCTGCTCGGCCTGCTGATGTTCGATAAAATTGTGAAGTGACAACTCATTTTCTCGGACCGTTTGTCCTTGGGAATTGTTTGTGATGAGCTGTGATCCTGAGCTTGCTCGCCGCCTGTCCGCCGTGGCGGATGGCGGGCGGAGCGAAGGATCTGGTTTTCGCGTGTTGGTGAATCGGCATTTCGTTTTGTGTGTCCGCTCTGCTCGAAGCCCGTCTGCCGCAGGCAGGCTTGAGGCCAGCACATCGGCTTTTCACGGCGAGAGGGTTTCGCGAAGGGTAGCTGTTGAAGGACGATTTTAGCGATTGAGCTTGGATTGAAAACGCGCTTTGTGGGTCGCGGCTTTAGCCGCGACAACGGGCTCGTGTTGTAAGAGCGGCTTCAGCCGCTGAAGTATGGTTTTCGAGTTTTGCAGCACGCTGTTAGATCCGAAAAGAAAGGTCCTTGGGGCGCCTTATGATTGAAGTCCTCGCATTCGCCGTAGTCCTCGTGCTTCTCTCGTTGCTCGGATTGATTTGGGACGTCGCCAGCGGCCTCATCGCCTCCGGCGTCGATGGCATTCTTCTCGCGCTCGTCTGCCTGATGATGGGCGGAATTTTCTCGCTCCAGATTCTCTATACGCTCTGGCGCCATCGCAAGGATTCCGCCGGAGGAAGCGGAAAGTAACTGGTCTCCGCCCGCATGTCTTCCGTCTCTCTCTCTTTTCTCCCGGCTCTGAATGCCTGCCTCAATGGAACGTCCGCCATTCTTCTGACCGCCGGTTACATCTGCGTCCGCCGCGGCAAAATCCTCGCCCATAAAACCTGCATGTTGTCCGCCGTGGCTTGCTCCGCCGCGTTTCTCGTCTCCTACCTCTACTTTCATTTTCACGCCGGCATCGTGCGTTTCACGGGCCAGGGCGCGATTCGTCCCGTGTATTTCACGATCCTGACCACCCACACGATTCTCGCCATCGTCATCGTTCCTCTGGTACTGATCACTCTCACCTTCGCTCTTCGCGCGCAGTTCCGGCGCCACAAAAAAATCGCCCGCTGGACTCTCCCTCTCTGGCTCTACGTCTCCCTCACCGGCGTCCTCGTCTACTGGCTCTTATTTGTGTTGTACGCGCCCGCTCTGCCGTCTTAGCATCGAACTATGGACTCGCACGCGAAAATAGACAGCGCGGCCAATGCCGCCGGCAATCCGAATCCAGCCGCGCCGTCCCGCCAGCCTCTCAGCAAGCGCTGGACTCTCGCCATCGTCGTCCTCACTCTGGCCTTTGTTCTCATGCCGTTTCTTTTCTGGCGCGCCACGTGGTTTGGCCGTCCGCTCTCCGACGCCCAGCTCGCCGACTATCTCAATCCCAAATCGAACCCTCACGACATTCAGCACGCGCTCTCCCAGATCGCTGATCGCATCATTCGCGGCGCCGCCGGCGTGAAGCAGTTCTATCCTCAGGTCATCGCTCTTTCCTCATATCCCGCCGAAGGAATTCGCACCATGGACGCCTGGGTCATGGGCCAGGACAACACATCTCCCGATTTTCATGCCGTGCTCCTGCGCCTCCTCCATGACCCGAACCTCATGGTTGACCGCAATGCCGCGCTCGCTCTGGTGCGTTTCCAGGATTCCAGCGGCCACGACGTCATTGTCGCCATGCTCAGAGGCACTGCGGTCGCTTCGCCCTATTCAGGCGTCCTCGAAACGCGCTTGAAGCCCAACCAGACGCTCAATCCCGGAACGCTCATCGCCCGCATCTCCGTTGCCGACGACAAAAGGGAAGTCCGCTCAGAAATTCCCGGGACATTGGGCCGCTGGGTCGTCGCGGACGGCGCCACCGTCTCCGCCGGTCAGCCCATCGCCGCCGTTTTCCCCAGCGACGACGTGGTCTGGGAAGCCCTCCGCGCTCTCTATCTGATCGGCACGCCCGCCGACCTCGACGCCATCTCGCCCTACGCTCGTGGCGCTGACGCCTCTCCGCAAGTCGCCGAGCAGGCTCGCCTCACCATGCAAGCCATCCGCTCCCGTTCACCCTGAGGCTTGCCCGTTTCTGGTGGGAACGAAGGGCGCCCCTTCGCCTGCCGCCTCCGACCCGCGCAACTGACCGAACGCGCGCGCCGGCGAAAGGCATTTGTCATCTTGAGGCTTGCGCGAATGTTCCGCTCTCCACGGTGTCATTCCGAACCGGCCGCATTCTGGCCGTGTGAGGAATCTGCTGTTTGTTTCAGGTGTCATCCTGAGGAGCGTGGTTCGTGACGAAGGATCTCGCCTCGACATCTTTGTGTTTACCATCCCGCGGGTGGCCCATCTTTTGCACTTGGGCCGCGGCGAGCAGCCCACCGTGAAGGAGTCGCGAAGGCTGGGTGCGCACCTCCTGGGAGACAAACTTCACCGTCGTCGCAACCCATACAAAGCCCTTGCGTTAGTGCAATCTGCGCTCCACCCATCTTGCATCCACCATCGTCCTTGCGGAATCTGATATAATGGCTGTGGTTGGAAATTGACAATTCGATTTTGTCCCTTGTGGGGAGGACTTCAGAAATGATTGCTCTTACGCCGGTTGCGGTCACCAAAGTCAAGGAGATCATCGCACAGCAAAATCCTGTGCCCGCCGGTCTGCGTGTCGCTGTCGTCGGCGGAGGCTGCTCCGGCTTCAGCTATCACATGGCCTTTGAAAATCAGCCCAACGAAACGAACGACAACGTTTACGAATTCGACGGCCTCAAGGTCATGGTCGACCAGATGAGCGAGATGTATCTCGACGGCGTCTCCATCGACTACATCGAATCCATCGAGGGCTCCGGCTTCAAATTCAATAATCCCAACGTGAAGTCCACCTGCGGCTGCGGCTCCTCCTTCAGCGTCTAACCGCTTGTCAGGGATCTCGAAGGCGCGAGTACGTGCTGTTCATCTTCTACTTCAGCGCGCTCGTCCACAAAACATTTGGAAGAGCGCCATGAAAAAACTCCTGAACGGAGTCGACGAGGAGTTGGGCCCAACTGCGTCAGTTAAGTTGCTGGTCAGCCTGGAGGCATTCAGGAAGCGTCTCGATCCGGATTCCACCCCACGCCGGCGCAAACGGTTCCAGCGGGACTTGAACGCGTTGCTTAACAGCAATATCCATTTGCGGGCCGCGGCAAAACGATATCTCTCGAAGGAAATCAATCGGCATCGCAAAACAAGTGCCGCGCTAGAGAAAAGGGTCGACAGACTTATTAAACAGCTAGAACGCAAGGGGAAAACGCGCGTGAAGTGAGCCGTTTCCCGACTTGCGGCGAATAGCCTGTCATCCCGAACCCGTCCCGATGCATTGAATCGGGACGGTGTGAGGCCTGCCTGCCGCAGGCAGGGATCTGCTTTTCGCCTTTGTAGCGCAGAGGTTCGGGCCTTACGCGAACCTCTGCGGCATTCGCTTGTGACAGGTTATCCGCATGCCTAAGAAGAGCGGTACGGAATGGAAACATGACATGGGGTGGTTCCTAAACGGAGTCGAGTCGGAGCTTGGTCCAGGTTCCGCTAGGGAACGGACCATTCTGCGAGCTTTCGAGACCGTCTAGAGCATGACAAGGTTGGCGGCAGACGCAAAGGATTTGGGCATGACTCGGAGTCAGCTCTTCAGACCGATCTCCTTTTGCAGCAAGCCGCCAAACGGTACCTATCCAAAGTCGTCCCGCGCACCATGGCCTCAGCTCGAGAAACCCTGGATAGGGCCGAGCGCGTTCTCAAGCAGCTCGATAAACCGGAAAAGCCGTTCATCAATTGATTTTGCTTTTCCTATCTCCTATTCGCGCTGCATTGTGCCTGCCTGCGCAGGCAGGCGCGATGTCTTCGCCTTCTGTTCTTCGAGTTTCAACTTTTCGTTTTGCCTTCTCTAGTCACTCGCTTGCCCTGAGCTTGCCCGCCGCCTGTCCGCCGTGGCGGATGGCGGGCGCTGGGAAGGGTCACACGCCACTGCTTTTCCCAACGACTTGCCATCGCTTCCGCCGGATCAGTTTGAATTTTCTTGATCGTGACACAAGGAGTCAAAATTCAAACTGACCCACTGCGCACCTCCCTAGTCGTTCGCTTGCCCGGAGCTTCGTTGCGAAGGGCCACTGCTTTTATGTATGCTGATTCTTCTCGATGAAAATAGCCCTGGCCCAATTCAATCCCACCGTCGGCGACTTCGCCGGCAATTCCGCGCGCATGCTCAAAATGGCCGCCGACGCCAAACGCCACGCCGCCGATCTCGTCGTTTTCTCCGAACTCTGCCTCTGCGGCTATCCTCCGCAGGATCTCGTCGAACGCCCCGAATTCCTCGAGCGCAATCAAAAGGAACTCGCCTGCCTCGCTGAAAAAATGCCCATGCCCGCCGTCGTCGGCTACGTCGGCAAAGCGCAGGACAATACCGGTAAGCCCGCCGCAAACTGCGCCGCGCTCCTCGCCAATGGCGAAATTCAATTCAAGCAGCGCAAAATGTTGCTCCCCACCTACGATGTCTTCGACGAATCCCGTTATTTTCAGCCCGCCCGTTCGCAGTCCAATTTCTTGTTTGAAGGCGAGCAGCTCGGCATCACCATCTGCGAGGATTGCTGGAACGACAAGCAATTCTGGATTCAGCGCCTCTATGACCGTGATCCCGTCGCCGAACTCGTCGGGAAGGGAACTACGGTTCTCCTCAATATCTCTTCTTCTCCCTACAATCTCGATAAGCGCAGTCTGCGCATCGACATGGTGCAAGCCATCGCCCGCCATCACAAAGTTCCCGTCGTCTACGTCAATCAAGTCGGCGGCAACGATAGCCTCGTCTTCGATGGTTCGAGCCTCGCCGTCACCGCCGATGGCAAGCTCGCCGCGCTCGCGCATTCATTTCAGGAAGATTTGGTTTTCTTCGACGTCTCTTCAGGCACGGGAGACATTCGTCCGCAGCCCGATGACGAACTCGCCGCGGCTTATCAAGCGCTCGTCTGCGGCACGCGCGACTACGTCCGCAAATGCGGGTTCTCAAAAGCTGTCATCGGTCTCAGCGGCGGCGTGGATTCGGCTCTCGTCGCTGCGATTGCCGTCGATGCGCTCGGCGCCGAAAACGTTCTCGGCGTCAGCATGCCCGGCCCATATTCTTCCGAGGGCAGTAAACGCGATGCAAAGCAGCTCGCCGAAAATCTCGGCATCGAATGCCTCACGCTGCCAATCACCAAGACTTTCGAAAGTTATCGCCGCGATTTCGCCGAAGTTTTTGCTGGCCGCAAAGAAGACGCCACCGAGGAAAACATTCAGGCTCGCATTCGCGGCAATTTCCTCATGGCGCTCTCGAATAAATTCGGTTCGCTTGTCTTGAGCACCGGCAACAAATCCGAATACGCCGTTGGCTACTCCACGCTTTATGGCGACATGGCCGGAGGCCTCGCCGTCATCTCCGACGTGCCCAAAGTCATGGTCTACGAGCTCGCGCGTCTCGTGAATCGCAGCAGGGAAGTCATCCCTCAGGCGACTCTCACCAAGCCGCCCTCTGCCGAGCTTCGCCCAAATCAGACCGATCTCGACTCTCTTCCGCCCTACGAAGTTCTTGACCGCATCCTGAAAGCCTACGTCGAAGACATGCGAAGCCCCGACGAAATCTCCAGTCTCTACGGTTTTCCGATCGAACTCGTTCGCAGCGTTGCGCGCATGGTCGACCGCAGCGAGTACAAGCGCAAGCAAGCTCCTCCAGGCCTGAAAATCACATCGAAAGCCTTCTCCGTCGGCCGCCGCTTCCCCCTCGCCAACAAATTCGTCCCGTAGGATCTATCACAATGCAAAATCGTTATGTCGCGGATATCGGTGATTATGTGAAATTCGCGATTCTTCGGGCATTAAGCCCCGGTCGGCGGCTCGGTGTCGTTTGGTGGCTCTTTCCGGACGAGAATCACAACAAAGATGGCAGCCACCGAGAGTACTTGCAGAGGTCGAAGGAGTGGGGGCCTTTCGACCGAGAGCTCTTCGATGTTCTGGCCACAATTAACAAACGACAAGAATACAGCCTTAGCGCTATCGAAAATTCTGGAATTCTTCCACACGCGGTGTTCGCATCCGAGCGGGTTCCTTGTGACTGTTTGCCTTTCTCGGAGCGGCCACTGAAACGAAATCAGTGGCTGCACCGCGCTAAAGAAACCGTCGCGAATTGCAACCTTCTGTTCCTTGATCCCGACAATGGCATCGCCTCGGACAAACTAAAGGTGACCCGCCGCCACGCCGGAAAGAGCGTCACAATTGATGAATTGGTGTGTCTTAGCGAGAAGAATCACACGATCGTCGTGTATCACCATCAAACATTTTTCAAGGGAGGTCACATCGCTGAAATTCACAGCTTGGCCACTCGATTAAGAAACGCTCATTTGAAAGTCTCCGGTGCCCTTCGCGCGAGACCTTGGGCTCCTCGCATATTCTTCATTCTTAATGGAGATGACGACCTTGCGCGTCGAGCGGAGAACTTGGGGAAGATTTGGGCGCCCCACCTCATGTGGTATCCCGAGCCCTGAATGTCAATGCCGTGCACCGCGCGGTTGTCATCCCGAACCTAGCCGCGCCTTTTGCGGATAGCGGTGAGGCCTGCCGCAGGCAGGAATCTGCAGTTCACATCTTGTAATTTGCCATTTCGAGCTTGCCCGCTTCGGCAGTAATCACTTTTGAGCCTGCGCCGCCTCCGACGCATGGAATGCGACGACGCGCCATTTGTGCGCCTGACGCACATAAACCTTCGTAAATCGCCAGTCGTCATCAAACTCTTTACCGTTCATCGTCCGGCTTCGTTGGAGGCGGCCAGTGACAACCGCGGCATCGCCGTAAACCCGAACATGGATGTCCGACGTTTCGTAACGCAGAAACTTCATGCTTCCGGAGCGCGCAAAGTCCAGCGCAGTCGTCTTCGTCATCACGGGCATTCGCGGCACGGCAACTTCCAGATCATCTGCCCACAATGCGTCCAGAGTCGCCGCATCTCCGTGTACCTGAGCCTCGTTCCACACCGTTTCGAGTCGCTGAAGCTCCCGCGCATCATTGTCGCTCGCAGATTGCGGGCGACTTTTTGCATCCTGTGCAGACACGGCAAGACTCAACAACAACGCCAAGCAAAATAAACGTAGTCGCAACGGACCCTCCCTGTGGCCTTATGAAAACATCACCCCGCGTACAAGTCCAGCCGCAAATCCCCATAGAGCAGAGCCACAGCACTCGCTCATCACTCTGTCGCCGTGCCTGCCGAAGGCAGGAATCTGCTGTTCGCTTTGTAGCGCAGGGCTTCGCGCCGTTTGCGAAGCCTGCGGCCTTCCCTTTGCGTCGCCCGTTCGTGAAGGTAAGATACAAACGTGGAAAATGCCAACCGCCAATCTCAAAGCAGCGAGTGAAACAACAATGAAAGAGGAACTCCTGCGATTCGACGGCGCTGTCCAGCGCGATCCCGCCATCGATGCTTGGATGAAAAAGCATTCAGCTGAATTGCGAGCTATCGCGCGTCGTTGGTTCGGCGTCATGCGCCAGTGCGGCGACGAAGTCCGCGAGCTTTTGCATGACGGTTGTCCGGTCGCTTGTTTGGGAGATGCGCCTTTTGCTTACGTCAACGCCTTCGCTTCGCACGTCAATGTGGGCTTCTTCCACGGCGCAGCATTGCCGGATCCCGCCCGCTTGCTGCAAGGCACCGGCAAGTCCATGCGCCACGTGAAGCTGACGCCGCGAACGCCGACAAATGCCGCAGCGTTATCCAAGCTCATCGACGCCGCCTACTCCTACATAAAATCCCGCGTCGAACACGGCTAGCTCACGCCGTGCGCCTCCCAACATCGGCTGTCCCATACTCGCAACAGTACAACTTTTTTCGCCCTCACGAATTCATACTCCTACGCTGCCACATTCGCTAAAATCTATATTCAACTCAGGAGACGCTTCATGCCGACGCAAGCCGAAAAAGGCCGCATCTTCCGCTCCCTTCACGAACGCAATCAAACTTTCATCATCCCCAATCCGTGGGATGCCGGTACCGCGCGTTTGCTTGCGCATCTTGGTTTCGAAGCCTTGGCCACCACAAGCATGGGATACGCATTTTCCAGCGGCCAGCCCGACACCACCATCGGACGCGACCGCATGCTCGAGCACATTTCCATGCTCGTCGCCGCCACAAATCTCCCTGTGAATGCCGACCTCGAAAACGGTTATGGAGACGCTCCCGAAATCGCAGCCGCAACCATCAAGCTCGCTGCCGATGCCGGCGTTGTCGGCGGCTCCATCGAAGATACGACCAACAATCCCGCGAATCCGATCTACGAAAAGGAATTCGCCGCCGAGCGCGTCCGTGCTGCCGTGGAAGCTGCCCGCTCTCTGCCGTTTACTTTCACTCTCACCGGCCGCGCGGAAAATTATCTGCACGGCCGTCCTGACCTGAAAGATACAATCGCTCGCCTTCAGGCATATCAGGAAGCTGGCGCCGATGTACTCTACGCTCCTGGGCTCACCACCAAGGAAGATATCTCTGCCGTCGTCAAATCCGTCGATCGCCCTGTCAATGTCGTCATGGGTCTGCGCGGCGTTCAACTTAGCCTCGCGGAACTCTCCGCGCTCGGTGTTCGCCGCATCAGCGTCGGCAGTGCGCTCATGCGTACTGCTCTCGGCGCTTTCTTTCGCGCCGCGCGCGAAATGCGCGAGCAGGGGACTTTCACCTTTGCAAAGGACGCTGTGAATCCGCGCGACATGACCGCCATCTTCAGCGCCTGAGCCGCGCGGGTGGGAAAGCCCCTCGCCCTTATTCTCGCCTCCCAAATCGGTTACAATGTCCCACCGTTTCCCGGGTCTTTGGTTGAACTCGCGGCGCAAGAGGGAAGAGGCTTCCATGAAAAGCAAAATCGCTCACGCTCTTTTGATCCTTGGTTGTTTGGTTCTTTTCGCCTGCGCGGCGATCCATTATTTCGGAGCTTACCCGCACCTCGTGCCCAGACTCGCTGCCTCGAATCTCGCTCCTCCTTTGTCCGCGGCCCTGCGCAGCATCTTCCTCATGGTGGCGTCGGACTGGATCGTCTTCGCCGTCATCGCGCTCCTTGCAGGATTCTCCGCATCACGCGCGCGCAAGCCGATCGTTTTCCTTTGCGGCGTCGCCGCGCTCGTCTCCGCCGGTGTGGCCTATTATTTTGTGAGCTGGTTTATCGGCGACGAACTTCTCGGCGCTGCGGGATTGCTGCTCG
>JASHRL010000110.1 GCA_030037355.1 Candidatus Acidiferrales bacterium
ATTTGGTCGGCTGAGAATTCGTGCTTCTTCGTGTGGTTCGTTACTTTGTAAACGACGGAACCGACTTGCACCTGATAGACGACTTCATCTTTCGCCGCGTGCTTCGATCCTTTCTGCACTTGCCCCGTATCGAACGAAAGGACCTTGCCGGATTGATAGACGCGCGGGCCAGCCAGCGCGGGAATTGCCGACAGCAGCAAGAATGCGAAAATCGCGAAGGGCTTCATAATTCCTTTTTAGGATAGCGGCGGCTTCGCGTCAACCGCATCAGAGTTTTCGTCTGCAAAGAGTACACAGCAACGCAAGAGGCCCGCGCTTGGGTAAATACTTCGCGGGCATTTCTGCTATCCTCTGCGGCGTGAGGCGCACCCGAATCTTCGGAGCAGTCTGTTGCTTTGCTGTAGTGTGCGTGATGGCTCACATTTCCAGCGCACGCGCGCAGCAAAATCAACCACAACAAAATCCAACTCAGCAGGCCGTTGCGCCTCCACAAGCGAATGAATCCTTGCGCACCGTTGTGCTCGACGCAGCGCACGGCGGCACGGACTCCGGCGCACGCGGTCCCACCGGCTTGGCCGAGAAAGACATCGTCCTCGAGTTCGCGCAGGCGATAGCCAGCTCGCTTCGCGCGCAGGGATTTCAAGTCGTGATGACGCGCGAAGGCGACACAAATCCGGCGTTTGACGATCGCGCGCAGACAGCGAATGCGCAGACGGACGCCATCTTCATCAGCTTGCACGTCGGTTCCTCCGGCCCACAGGGAAGCGTGCGAACGTACACGTATTTGTTTCCGCCGCCGGATGTGGAGGCAGCCGCTGGAGGAGCAATCGCCGCCCAATCCGCAACAGCTCCGAGTGCTCCCCCCGGATTTTTATTGTGGCGCGAAGCTCAAAAGCCTTACCTGGTGCAGAGCGGGAAACTTGGCGATCTGATCCAAGTCGAACTCGCCGACAAATTCAAGGAATCGCCGAATGTTTCGCGCAGCGCGCCCGTGTATCAATTGCGCTCGATCGCGGAACCTGCCGTCGCAGTCGAAATTTCGAACATCGCGATGGATCGCGCAAAACTGGAAGGGCTGATTCCCGATCTCGTCAACGGAATTACGCGCGCAGTTATGGCGTATAAAACGATTTACCCGCCGGGTGGAAAATGAGTGTGCGGCGCATTACGCTGATCTTAATCGCGCTCGCCGTGGCCGTGCTGATCGGTTTGGTTTACTTTCGCACGTTGCATCAGCGCGCAGCGCGCTTGCAGCACACGCAGGTAACGGAAGAAGAGGAGCGGCGCGAGGTGATTGCGCCGCCGATTTCGACACCGACCGATGTCAAATCAAGCGCGCAATTGTTTTGGGTTTCTGCGACACAGCCGGATGAGCTTGCTCCCGTGACGATTCAATTGCCGCTATCGGCCGATCCCGTGGAACGCGCCAAGCAGTTGATCGAGGATCTCATCGCAAATCCGCCGTCGCCTGCGCAACGAACTTTGCCGACCGGAGCGACGCTGCTCGATTTTTACATTTTGCCGGATGGCACGGCTGTGGCGGATTTTTCCGACGAGTTGGCGTCGGAGATGCCGTCGGGAATTCTGAGCGAATGGATGGCCGTCAGTTCGCTGGCGCAAACGCTCGGCGCGAATGTGCCGTCGATTATGCGACTGAAAATTCTGATCCGCGGGCAAGAGGCGGAGACGCTCGCCGGACACATCGACCTGTCGGGTTTTTTCAAAGTGCGTCCGGCCGGTGCAACTCCTGCTGCACCTTCGACTCCTCAGACGCCGGCTCCATCCACGAATCCTCTAGCGAAGTCTGGAGGAACGGTCCCCTCGCCACAGAAGCCGAAAAGTTTGCCGTGAAGCCGCGCAGCGCGGTTGACACTGTGCAAGTTGAGTTTCAAACTGTAGCGTCGCGATGCAGTAAGCTGACCTGAATTCATGCCAGGAGGAATTTTTGCGACCCGACGGACGCGCGCCAAACGAATTGCGGCCAATTAAACTAACGCCGGACTTTGTCTCGACGGCGGAAGGAAGCGTGCTGATCGAGGCGGGACGCACGCGCGTCGTGGCCACGGCAACAATTGAAGATGGCGTCCCACAGTTTTTGCGCGGGCAGGAAAAGGGCTGGGTGACCAGTGAATACGGGATGCTCCCGCGCGCGACAGATAAGCGTACTCCTCGCGAGGCGGCGCGGGGAAAACAATCCGGCCGAACGCAGGAAATCCAGCGATTGATCGGCCGGGCGCTGCGCGCTGTGACGGATCTCGAAGCGCTCGGTGAGCGCACCGTGTGGGTCGACTGCGATGTGATTGAAGCCGACGGCGGGACGCGAACTGCGTCCATTTCTGGCGCGTTTGTGGCGCTCGCCTTGGCGTTCCAACGCATGAAGGCGGCAGGGATTTTACAAATCATTCCACTGATGGATTCCGTGGCGGCGATCAGCGTGGGAATCGTGAAAGATGAGTTGTTGCTCGATCTCGCGTATGAAGAGGATTCCCGCGCTCAGGTAGACATGAACGTGGTGATGACGGGCACGGGACGGCTCGTCGAGGTGCAGGCGACAGCGGAAGGCAGGCCCTTTACAGAGAGTGAGATGCAGTCGTTATTACACCTCGCAACGGCGGGAATACACGATCTGACAAAAATGCAGCGCGACCTGTTGCACATGGATTTCCGTGCCCACGCCCGTTAAATTACTCCTCGCATCAACGAACGCTGGAAAACTACGCGAATATCGCGCTCTCGCCAGTGGACGCGACATCAGCGTGGACTTGCTCCCGCAATTTCAGGACATGCCCGGTTTCCCGGAGGACGCACCGACATTCGCCGAAAACGCAGCGGGAAAAGCGCTGCATTACAGCAAGCATTTTCGGCGGGACAGTGATGGAATTGTCTTCGCGGATGACTCGGGTCTGGTTGTTCCGTCCTTGGGCGGCGCGCCGGGCGTGCATTCGGCGCGATACGCAGGTCCGAACGCGACGGATTCAGAGCGCATGGCAAAACTACTCACCGAATTGCGCGGAAAAACCGGTGACGCGCGAAAGGCGCACTTTGTCTGCGTGATCGCGGCGGCAGGGGGCCGAACGATTGCCATTTTTTCCGACTTGGCTGAAGGCACGATTGCGGAAGAGCCGCGCGGGCGCAACGGATTCGGATATGACCCCGTCTTTTATTTCCCTGAGCGCGCCAAGACCTTCGCAGAATTGAATGAAGCAGAAAAAAATGAAATAAGCCATCGCGGCAAAGCGTTTCGCAAACTGATGGAATATGTCACCTCCCCGGGCCGCTCGCATATAGGCTAGCCGCACAAAATCCTTGTAAGCTCCAAACCCGGAAATCTCTGTATGTATCCGCCAGCTCCGTTCGTGAATCTAAGTTTTGTTGTCCAAAGCGCGGCAAAGTAGGAGAATGAGCATCCAGGCCGGAGGTTCCCTCTCATGGCTACTCCGCAGTTACAGCAGGAATCTATCCATCCCTTGCGAGGATGTCTGGAAAATGCGCGTCGGCAGACTGACTCGCTTTTCGAGATTCTGCGTCCCGAGGCTCTTTATGACCGGCCAATTCCCGAACGCCACAGGCTCGTTTTTTATTTGGGCCACCTGGAAGCCTTCGACTGGAACCTGATCGCGCGCGGCGCTTTCGATCATCCGAGCTTCCATCCCGAGTACGACAAACTCTTCGCGTTTGGAATCGATCCCGTCGATGGTCAGCTCCCGCACGACGTTCCCGGCGACTGGCCAACGCTTGAAGAGGTAGCTGCATACAATCGCGAAGTGCGCAGCCGAATCGACTCTGCATTGGATGCTCCAGCGAACCAGTTGCCGAAGTTTATCGCCGACGGAACGCTGCTGAACGTTGCAATCGAGCACCGGCTGATGCATGCCGAGACGCTGGCGTATCTGCTGCATCAGTTATCGTACGACCGGAAGCTCGCGCCAGGAACGAACGGCACACCGGCGGTCACGCGAACAGTCGATCCGCACATGGCTGGCGTTCCTGCGGGTAAGGCCACGCTCGGACTGCGGCGCGCCAGTGGCGCGTTCGGATGGGACAACGAATTCGAAGAACACACTATCGACGTGAACGCGTTTCGCATCGGCGTGTATCCGGTAACGAATCGAGAGTTTCTGGCATTCTTCAACGCCGGCGGATACGACGATACGCGGCTATGGAGCCAGGAAGCGTGGGAATGGAAATCCGCAGCGCGAATTTCGCATCCGCTTTTCTGGCAGCGCGACGGTCAGGATTGGAAATATCGCGGAATGTTTGCCCAAATGGCGCTGCCGCTCGATTGCCCGGTATACGTGAGCCACGCAGAAGCGTCAGCCTATGCGCGATGGAGGGGTCAATTGCTCCCGACGGAAGCGCAGTGGCACCGCGCCGCCTATGGCACGCCTGCGGAAATCGAATGCATGTATCCGTGGGGTGATGTGGAGCCGAGCGCCACTCGCGGAAATTTCAATTTTCAGCACTGGGATCCGACGCCCGTAAACGCGCATCCGGCGGGGCAAAGTGCGTTTGGGATTTACGATTTGCTGGGAAATGGATGGGAGTGGACTTCGACTCCGTTCGCGCCATTCGCCGGATTTGAACCGTTTCCATTTTATCCCGGCTACTCTGCGAACTTTTTTGATGGCAAGCACTTCGTGATGAAGGGCGGATCGCAACGCACAGCCGCGTGCATGTTGCGGCGCTCATTCCGCAATTGGTTTCAGCCACACTATCCCTATGTCTACGCAAAATTCCGCACGGTGGAGGAATAATCCATGGCAACTGCCGCGAGAATCGCCACGCATGGCGTCACAGGAAAGCAGCTCGAAGATTTTGCCGCCGATGTGCGCGCTGGGTTGAGCAAGCCGGGACAAAAAGAACTACCATCGAAATATCTTTACGATGAGGTTGGGTCCGCGCTGTTCGAGGCGATCTGCTTGCTGCCGGAATATGGCCTCTCGCGCGCGGGCGCTCGCCTGCTGAAGCGCCACGCCGAAGATGTCATCGACCGGCTGCCTGCTCCCGTAGCCGTCGCGGAATTGGGCAGTGGAAGCGGCACGAAAACGCGATGGATCTTGGAGGCGCTCTCGCGGCGACAGCCGGTGAATTACTACCCCATTGATATTTCGCGAACGGCGCTTTCGCGCTGCTGGCAAGAACTCGGACGCATCGATTCGGTCAGCATCGTGGGATTCGAGCGCGCCTATTTGGACGGCCTGCTCGATGTAGCTTCACGGCGGAATTCGGGAGAGCGATTCCTCGTTCTGTTTCTGGGCAGCACAATCGGCAATTTCGATCGTCCCGCCGGCGAGGCTTTTTTGCGCGAAGTGCGAAACGTCCTCCATCCGGGCGATGCGCTCCTGCTCGCGACAGACCTCGAAAAATCCGTCAGCCAGTTGCTGCTGGCATACGACGATCCCGCCGGCGTGACGGCCGCGTTCAATCAGAATTTGCTGGCGCGCATCAATCGCGAACTCGACGCGGATTTCGATCTGCGATTTTTCAGACACGAAGTGCGCTACGACGAAGAAAATCGCCGAGTCGAAATGCATCTGCGCTCAGCGCGGCGTCAAACAGCGCATATTGCGGCCGCGGGACTGCATGTAAATTTTGCGGAAGGCGAAACCATCTGGACCGAAAGCTCGCACAAATATCGCTGCGACGAGGCCGCAAGAATGGGCGAGCGCGCCGGCTTCCGTTGTGCGGCGCAATGGGTCGATACGGAATGGCCATTCGCCCAGAGTCTATTCTCGGCGGAGTAGGAATTCAGAGACTCGCACAAATTTCGCACGGCAACTAGAACGAAGCTGAGCCGCAGGATAGCGCGGTTGTCAGCGCTGTCACGATTCCTCCGCCATCTCTTCTGAATAAAATTCAGCTTGACTCCGCGCGAATTGATAATCCAATATGTGGCTATGCCATATATAGATTATCGATCGTCTGACCTCGAATGGAAAAAAGGCAGCTCTGAAATGCTGATTCTCTCCCTGGTGGAAGCACGGCCACGGCACGGCTACGAAATCAGCAAGCTTATCGAACAACGATCCGGCGGCACGGTGCGTTTTCATGTGGCTTCGCTCTATCCACTTCTTTATCGCCTGGAAAAGCGTGGATGGCTGCAGGGTCGCTGGGTTGAGAAGACTGGGCAGCGCCGCCGCCGTTATTATCGCCTGACCCCGCGGGGGCGAAGAGTATTAGCTTCGCAGCGTCGCGGTTGGCAAATCTTTGTCGAGGCCATCAATCGCATCACAGAGACTGAAAATGCCTGAATGGAAACACGAGATTCTCCGTAGACTTGCGCCGTTGAAACTGGCGCCAGTCCGCGAAGCGGACATCGCTGAGGAGGTGGCGCAACACCTAGAGGATCGGTACCAGGAGTTGTTGGCCGGCGGAGCAGCAAGCGACGAGGCTCGTCGGTTGACAATGGAGGATCTCCACGACGAGTACTTACTGGCGGCGCGCTTGCGACGAGTGGAGAAGGGTATAACTCAAGAACTTCTCATGTTTGGAGGGGGACGCGGGAAAAACCCCGTGTCGGGCTTCTTCCAGGATTTTCGCTTTGGAATGCGCATTCTGGCCAAATCGCCGAGATTTACAGCTATTGCGGTGCTGTCGCTGACGTTGGGAATTGGCGCGAATACGACGATTTTCACGCTGGCGAAGGCGATTTTTCTGCAGTCCGTCCCCGTGAAGGATGCATCGCGCGTGGTTGCACTCTATTCGACGGCGCAGACCACTAGCGGACCGCTGCAGCAGTACTTGGGAACGCCATATCCCAATGCCATAGATTATCGCGAGAAGACGAATGTGTTTTCAGGTGTATGCATCGTGGTGCCGGCAGAGGTGGATCTGAACGTCTCGGGCAACCAAGAGCAGCTCGTAGGTGAGCTGGTGAACGCAAATTTCTTTGACGTACTGGGAGTGACGCCGGTTCTGGGACGCGGATTCTTGCCGGAAGAGGATACGTCGCCGCGTCCCGCCGTGGTGCTGAGTTACGGGCTGTGGAACCGCCAATTTGGCGGGGATCGGAACGTCCTGGGGCGGACGATTCAACTGAATGAACAGGACTACACAGTGGTTGGCGTGGCACCGAGTAATTTGCAAGATGTCGGTACTGTGGGTAGCGCAGATGTGTGGATTCCGATAGCGATGCACGATCAGGCCTTGACAGGATTCGACAAGAACTTCTTCAGCAGACGGACCTACCGTCTGACGGAGATGTTCGCACGGCTCAAACCAGGCGTGACTCTCGGACAGGCGTCGGCTGCAGTGCATGCTCTGGGACTCGAACTGGAGAAGGAATACCCAAAAGAGAATGGCGGGCGGAATGAGATGGTGGTACCGATCAACGAAACGGTAATTCCACCGGGATTGCATTCTACGTATGCGCGAGCCGGAGCGTTGATGACGGGGATTGTTGGTCTCGTGCTGCTGATCGCCTGCGCAAACGTGGCGAACCTGCTGTTGTCGCGGGCCACGCAGAGGCAGCGAGAAATCGCCGTGCGCCTGGCACTCGGCGCGTCGCGTGGACGGTTGATTCGCCAACTGCTCACAGAGAGTCTGCTGATGGGATTGTTAGCGGGGACGCTGGGCATTTTCTGCGCGTACTGGGGGAAATCGTTCCTAATTTCACTTTTGCCCGTTGACTTGGTGCGCCATCTTGACATCAGCCTCGATGGGCGCGTCTTGCTTTATACGTTTGGTCTTGCACTCGTTGCGACTGCGCTATTTGGACTGGTGCCAGCGCTCCAAGCTACGCGGGCGGACAATATTGCGGCATTGAAGGACCGCACAGGAACGCCGACGGGAAGCGCGCGATGGTACGGCTTGCGCGGTGTGTTGGTGATGGTTCAAGTCGCGTTGTCCCTGATCGCGCTTGTGGGCGCGGGCCTGTTTATTCACAGCTTGAAGAACGCTGATCGGATTGATCCGGGATTCGAAGTTCGGCACGAAATAGTCATGTTCGTGCGTTTGGGCGCGGAGCATTACGCTCAGCCGCAGGCGGAGCAGTTTTATAGAGACGTACTGACGAGACTGGATTCGTTGCCGACCGTCGCAAGCGCCAGCATTGCGGACATGGTGCCAATCTATCCATTGGGCGATGGCGTGGCGGGAACGACATTTCCGGATGGAGTGGACGCTTCGGTTCCGAGCAACGGCAGGCTGATTCCAATGGTCTCGGTCGAGCCGGGATATTTTTCGACGGCGGGAATGACGCTGTTTCGGGGCCGCGACTTCACGGACAGCGACAACGCACGGGGAGCAATGGTCGCTGTGGTAAACCAAGCAATGGCGGACAGTTTTTGGCCGGGACAGGACCCGCTCGGAAAGCACTTGCACTTCCTCGGAATGCCATGGAACGTTGCCGTCGTTGGCGTAGTGAATACCGTGAAGTTTGAGTCGGTGGGGGAGCCGTCGCAACCACTCGTTTACATGCCGCTGACGCAGCACTATTCGCCGGCCGTGGTGCTACTGGTGCGGACAAAAGGTGATCCGAACAAGGCAATCGCGAGTGTGCGCAGCGCGGTTCAGCCGATGATCCCGTCGGCGCCGCTCCTTGGGGTGCAGACGATGGAGCAAGCCCTGTTGAATTCGCTCACCGTGCCGCGCATTGGCGCGCAGTTGCTGGGTGCGTTCGGATTGCTTGCGCTGGCGTTGGCCGCGATTGGAACGTATGGCGTGATGTCCTACTCCGTCAGCCAGCGGACGCAAGAAATCGGCATCCGCATGGCCCTCGGCGCGCAACATGGTGACGTGGTACGGCTCATGCTGGAAACCGGGATGGCATCCGTCGCCGCAGGGCTTATGCTCGGACTCAGCCTCTCTGTATTGCTGGCACGGAGCATGGAGAGCTTGCTTTTCGGCATTGGTGTCTTCGATGCTCAGAGTTTCTGTGGCGCAGCCGGACTGTTGACTCTCGTGGCGCTGGCAGCGTGCTATTTGCCGGCGCGCCGCGCCATGCGCGTCGATCCCATGGTCGCGTTGAGGTACGAATAGCTTCGGACCGGAGGCGAAAATGAGGAAAGAAGAATTCCTGACAACCCGACGCATTACTGGTACTGTTGCCGTCGCACTTGTGCTCCTGCTCTTGCCAATTTCGGCGGCGCGGCAGAATCCCTCGCAACTTCCGAAGATTCGCGTTTCCACGCACCTCGTTCAGATTGGCATTATCGTCAGGGACAAAAACGGCCCTGTCGCTAACCTCACAAAAGGCGATTTCACCATTTTCGACCGCGGCAAGCCGCAACCGATCAGCATTTTCTCCGCCGATGCCGCCGCAGCCGCGCAGCAACCTCCCCAGCAGGCGTTGCCACAAAATACTTTTTCCGATGTGCCGCACTACGGCATTACTGCGCCACGCAGCATCACCATCGTTCTGCTCGACAATCTGAACACGCTATACGGTTCCTCGCCGGAAAGTCAGTACGAGAGCACGCCGTTTTGGCTTGAAGACCATGCGCTTCAGAACGCCAAATCGCATTTGATCGAATTCATCGAGCAGTTGGCGCCGCAAGATCGCGTTGCGATTTATGGCCTTCGCCATTCGCTGTATGTGGTCTGCGATTTCACCAGCGACCGCGATCAGCTACTCAATATTCTGAAAAACTACGATGCCAGATCGATTACGAATCGTGAAGTTGCCGAGCCTGGCCGCACGCAGATATACCTCTCGGGTCATGACAGTATTAGCGCCGGTATTTTTCGACAAGGCAACGGATTCGAAAACGGCGCTTCGGGGCGGCTGGCAGGGGCGGCAAACGAAGACCGCGGCGCGGAAACGATGGCCGCGCTGCAACAGATTGCCGCTCATGTAGCCAACATACCCGGGCGCAAGAATCTGGTTTGGCTCACGGCCAATCTTCCTTTTTCCGGCGCGGAGATGGCTCATGTCCTCAGTCCGGCGAATATTGCTGTCTACCCCGTGGACGCTCGCGGCCTGCTCGCTGCAGGTTTTTCTGAGCAAGCCGAGATCGGTGGAAATGCAGACGCGGATGAAGTTTCCGGTGCCGCAGGTCACTTCGACAATATGCCTGCGCAGTCTTCGCGGCCCATCGGCATCGCTACGATGGAGAAAGTCGCCGAGGACACCGGCGGCCAGGCGTTTGTAAATACAAACGATCTTACTGGCGCAATTCGCAAAGCTGTCGAAGATTCAGCCGTCACTTACACGCTCGGCTTCTATATCGCTCCGGGTGAGCTCGATGGCAAATTCCACGACGTCAAAGTGGAGGTGAAAGGTCACGGTTTGACCGTGCGCTACCCCAAAGGCTATTTCGCCTATCCGGATTTGCCGGCCACAAAAGATGAGAATCGAGCGCGGCTCGTCACTGCGGCGCAAAGTCCAATCGAATCCTCGTCCATTCCGCTCACGGCCACCGTGGATCGCGTCGATCAGCCGCCTCATTCGCTCAAAGTGGTGTGCTCTATCGACGCTCGCGATCTTCAATTGGCGCAGAGTGGCGGTGGACGAAAAGGAGCCCTGCAGGTTTACATCATTGAACAGGACGAGACGGGAAAGGTGATCCTCCAGTCCGGAAAGACATTTTCGCTCCAATTTCCGGAACAACAGTACGCCGCACTTCTGCAATCGGGTATTCTTTTTCACGAGTTCGTGCAGACTCAGGCCAGCGCCACAACGATGCGCATCCTCGTTGAAGACCCGGCAACCAGCAAAGTCGGCAGCGTGATTGTTCCGCTGACTGACGTCAAGTGAGGCGCGCGCTGAACCACAAAAACCCGAAGACAATCTTTAGGGGGAAACGGCACGGGCTATTCGGCAAGTTGCAATTTTCACGTGGAATTTCGGTGACCAGGTACAAGTAGAACTCGGCATGGAGCAACCGATGCCTGCCGGATACACAATCGATAAAGCTCGCCGGCTCGTAATGAGCTTTGGCTCTGGTGTTGTGACGAAAACCGACATTGTTGCACACCGTCGAAAACTGATGAGCGATCCCGATTTCGACCCGAGTTACTCGCAGATCATGGATTTTTCTGGCGTGACGGATGTGGACATGGAGCCTTCCGACATCCGGGATCTAGCCACCGAACACATTTTCTCGCCGACTTCTCGCCGCGCAATCATTGCCAAGACAACAGCCGTATACGGACTGGCTCGCATATTTGAAATCCACCGTGACATGCGCGGCGAGCGCGGCATACGTGTGTTTCGCGACCGCGAAGAGGCATTCGCCTGGGTGTCGGGCAAGGCAGAAAAGAATGGCGGCTAGTTCGCTGCAGGCAGCTGGGGCGCCGAAACTTCTGGCGCCACATCACCGATTTTCGATTCCGACGCCGATAGGTGCGGAAGGCGCGCGCCGATCTGCGCAGAAAAAAGAAGCCCGGACTCGTGGGGTGGCGAGCCCGGGCGGGGGCATTGAGGGTGGGCCGGAAGATTGAATTTTCTGGCGCGAGTCTGAACTAGCAGCCCAGAACCCGCGCCATGATTAAAAACCTCAAGATTTCGCGATAGGCCAGCGTAGCAGCCAGTCCGTAAGCGCTCATCAGCCACGCAAAGAGTGTCGCAGATCGAAAATCGTCAGCGCCTTGATTCGCCGATTGCGTACCTGTCGAAATATCGCGAAGCTCGCTCATATTGAAACGCTCGGCTTAGTGAACCAAAACAGTCGGCATATCCTGTTCGACTGCCACTACCATGGACTTGAAAATATCGACATCCCAGTTGTCGGCAATCCGCAGACGAAGCGAATCATTCGTCTCGCTCACCAAGCGGCCACGAAGCGGCACGCGGAGGTTACCTGCCACGACTCTCAGAACCACTGGCTGCCCCATCCAGACTGTATATCCGCCTTCCATGCTCGCCCTCCTGGACTGCGTTTTGTGTCCGACACACGTATTCTGAAGTTTGGGCGCGACGCGCGATATGGTACGCTGGGCCACTTTAGCTGGGAGCAAAGTACTAGTAGCGTTCAGAGGTGGGCTCCTGGACATACACGGAGACCAGAACTGTATTTATATACTTTAGAATCTATTAGTTACGGAACATCCGTTATGAGGTCTGAGCGATCTATGTATTCTGTCGGAGGCTAATGCGGTTCAAATGTTGATTCCCTGGCAGGGACTGATTCACCGTCTATACGACGTCAAGGGCCTGATCGAGTGGGGGGGCACGCTCTTGGTGTGCGGTGTGATTTTCGTGGAAACAGGCTTGTTTTTCGGTTTTTTCCTGCCGGGCGACTCCCTCTTGGTGACCGCCGGCGTATTTGCCGCAGCGGGCCAATTGCGTCTTGTCTGGCTGCTGCTCCCAGTCTCCCTTTGTGCGATTGCGGGCGACCAGCTCGGCTACTTCATCGGCCGCCAGGCGGGCGCGAGCCTATACAAGAGGCCGGATTCACGGTTCTTCAAGAAAAAGCATCTTGAGGAAGCACACGCATTTTATGAAAAGCATGGCGGCATGACCGTCATCCTCGCGCGCTTCGTGCCCATCATCCGCACGTTTTGCCCTCCCGTGACCGGCGCGGCGAGGATGAGCTATGCACGATATCTCACGTACGATATCTTCGGCGGCCTTCTGTGGGTTTGCAGCATGGTGCTGCTGGGCTACACGCTGGGGGCCACTATTCCTCACATCGACAGGCAAATCCACTGGGTTATCGCTGCGGTGATTTTCCTCTCGTTGCTGCCCGCAATTATTTCTGCGCTGAAAGTGCGCGCTCAAAAGCGGGCGGGATAGCGCGCAAAAAAACTCCGAAAAATGCAAATCGGGGAATCTCGCGATTCCCCGATTCGACTTTTCCTGAAGCCCAGTCGGCGTCGCTTGGGCGCCTGGAGGGCTCGCACCGCAAGAGCGGTGTGAATGTGTCAGGAATCTTGGCCCGGCGGAGTCACACTTTCGTCCATCCGTGCTCCAAGTACGTCTCACTTCAAATCCGTGATACGCCGATGCGCGCGGCAATGCAAGAGCGAAGACAAGGGAAAATCCACAGACGGAGGGTCTTGAACCGCTTCAGCAATTCACTTGATGAACAGGCCTTCGCGGATCTGGTCGCGACCCACGAAAGTCTTGGCGGAACGGAAGCGGCCAAACAAATTCAGAATCTCGCGATTCTGAAATGCACGCTCCGTCGCCTTGGCCGGTCCAATGGGAATCACTTCGATCGTTTGGTTATCCACGATGCGGTAGCGATATATTCGCTCGGCAGGTTTGCTGTGAAAAATACCGAGAACCGCGCCGCCGGGGCGAACGATTTCGTAAAGCCTATTGGCGATGCGCGGAAGCAAGTCGGCGTCGAGATGGTCGAAAAGATCCCAGACGAGCACAGCATTGAATTCCTCATCATCATACTGCAGCGAATTTTGCAGGAACTGCTGCGCGATCTCTTCCGCAGTGAGCGGCTCATTGAAATCGCTCGGCGGGAGATTACGCTGCTTTTCTTCTTCAACAGCGCGAAATTGCACCCAGGACCGCTGCAGATCGTCAGTGGTCACTCGAAAACCGCGTTCGATGAAGAAATTCAGCGTGGCCTGGGACACCGCGCCAAGATCAAGAAGCCGTCCATTTTCGACGTCGCTGATGAGCCACAGGAAATCCTTGAGTCCGTTGGAGAGACGAAGGTTTTCATCGCCATTCGTGTGAGTCGACGCCGAAAGCGAATCATACTTTTTCACGCGCAACGGCGCCGCGGCACTGCTTCCCAGGCGCGGCTTGCTCATCCAGTTCATGGTTTTGTATGCGCCTCGACTGGCTCAGTGGAGTTCACGGAGGAAGTGCTCACTGGCGAAGGTGTTTGTGCGGGCGCAGCGGAAGAAGCCGGAGCAGCAACGGGCGCTGGCGATGCGACAGCCGGTGTCGAAGCGTTCGTCACAGGCGCGTTTCGCTTGCTCTGATGTTCGCGCGCGTCTGCCGTGGGACCCATTTCCACACGGCCCTTGAATTTCGCCCCATCTTCAATAGCGATACGCGGAGCTTCGAGGTCGCCTTTCACGCGGCCAGACGAACCGAGTACGATGCGTTCGCGCCCACAAAGATTGCCATCCACGGATCCGCGAACTGTCACCTCACGGGCTTCAAGGCTGGCCTTGACGCGCCCGCTTTGCCCGATTGTCAGCCGCGATTCAACCAGGCGAATACTGCCCTCTACTTCGCCATCGATAACCAGATCTGCCTTGCCCGTAAGCTCGCCCTTGATGCGAATTCCGCTCGTAAGAACAGCGGCGTCAGGCGACAGCGACGGAGCAGATGAAAAAGACGAAGGCGAGGACGAAGCTGGAGTGCTTGGGGTTGCCGCTGGCACTGATGAACGCACGGGCGATTCCACTCGCGGCGCGTATGAGGACGAATTTTGCGTTCCGGGCGCAATTGCTGGAGACGGCTTGGCTTCTGGTTGTTTCCGCCACATGGAAACCTCCACTGTGGATGAATTATCGCGACCGTCCCAGGCCCGGGTGCCAGGCAATCGTCTGCGGTGCAGGAACTATAGTACAGAGGCGCAAGTCTGTAAACAGAATGACGAGGGAAAATGTTCGCAGAAAGGAAATAGAGTCAATAGCATGGCCGGCTTCGAATTTGCCTCGCCGGAGCGCACTTCCCAGATGGCAACAATCATCCCGACGGTTTCGTGAAAGAAAATCTTGAGCCCGCCGCGCGTCCTCCACCACGACTCAGGATCGTAATTCACGTCTGGAGCGGACCCGACGAGAACTCCAACGGTTGCTGGGAATACATGCCTCGCGAGATAGCGGGTTCGCCGCGTGTGATAATTCGAAGTGACAATCATGACGCGCTTCCAACCGTGTTGTTCAACGAATTGCCGAATGTCCTTCAGCTCTTGAAGCGTATCAGGCGCTTGGTGGGCATACGGCAAAATCGCCTCCTTTGGTACGCCTCGTGTTTCCAGGTCATGTTGCATCAATTCCGCGATGCTCGCGTAAGGCCGCAACCAGCGTCCGCTGGCGAGGACGCGCGGCGCCCAGCCCGCATGATAAAGCTCCGCAGCGCGAGCCGCGCGATCGGCCGTGAAATCATCATCGCTGAGTATCACGATCGCATCGCAGTTGGCCGGTGGGTCGGAAACAACCCAATAGTCGCCCGCGAGCCGCAACAAAGGCGTGCGCACAAGATAAATCAGGAAACAAAACACCACGAGAATGATGAGGACGAGCAGTTTGGCGAGCACTCCACCGCGTTCTGCGCGCGAAGCGTCTCCGCCGGTGAATTCCCGCGCCATCAGCCCAGATCAACCTGCCGAAGCAGTTCGGCGGCTTGTTCTGGCAAAAGGCTGTTGAAGTAGACTTCCTTGAGAATGTACGACTTCTCGCTCGTGGGCACGACCGGCATAATTTCGATGTGCCAGTGATAATCGCCCGGCAAGTTCTGCCAGTATTCGCTCAGTTCGCCCTTCGTCTGCAGGACGTTTGGCGCCGTGTGTAAAACCAAATGATAGCCCTGAGAAAGAGCGCGTAAGCGGCGAATGGTTCTTCCGAATAGCGCACCGAGCGCACGAAAATCTTCGCCCGGTTTTTCGAATTCATGGCTGTGCCGGCGTGGGAAAATCCAGGTCTCGAAAGGCACGCGCGAAGCGTATGGACAAAACGCGATGTAGCCGCCTTGCGAATCCACCACACGCTTCCCCTGCTTCTCTTCCTGGCGAAGAATGTCGCAGAAAACGCAACGATCGCGCTCGCGGAACCAATCCCGCGCAGCGCGCAATTCATAGAGGACGCGCCGCGGAACAAACGTCGTTGCCGTCACCTGAGAATGTGCATGCGGCCATTCTTGGCCAGAGTTTGCACCGCGGTCCTTAAAAACCGTGACGTATTTGAACCGTGGGTCGCACTTCAAATCGGCAATCCGGGAAGCATAGGCTTCGAGAACCAGCGCGATTTGCTCATCCGACTCATCGGCCAGGTCGTTCCCATGATTTGTCGTGTCCACGACGATTTCGTGCGCCCCAAGGCCGCTCATCCGATCATAAATGCCCTCGGCCGTGCGTCCTGGCTCGCCTTCGATGCGATAAAGCGGCCGGAAATGCGGCACCACGCGCACGCGCCACGGCCCATGCGACGGCAGTTGCAGAATCGTCGGCGTATCGCCTTCATTGCCTGGACACAGTGGACAGGGATCTCGCGGCAATTCCATGTGTCCGGCATGCCCGATTACAACCCAGCTTCTTGTGATTGGATCTTTTCTAAGTTCCATCGCGCCTTGTTCTAGACCCGCGAGGCAATCTGCTGAATAAAGCAGCCGAATTTTTATACCTTACCGCGCGCATTCGAGCAAGCTGACATGCGAAACTCGGTCGCGTGATAATCTAATTGGCGATGATTCCTGAACGAAATGCGGCTGCCCAGGCGGCGATGAACGCGAAATGCATGGAGATTGCGTTTGCCGAAGCGCGTGCCGCGGAGCAAGCGGGCGAAGTTCCCATCGGGTGCGTGATAGCGCTGGGAGAACGCATCTTGGCTCGCGCGGCAAATCGTACAATCAGAGATTGCGATCCGACAGCCCACGCCGAAATGGTGGCCCTCCGCGCAGCTGCAGCGGCGTTCGGCAATTATCGCCTCCCGGGTACAACCCTCTACGTTACGATCGAACCGTGCGCCATGTGCGCGGGTGCTATGCTCCAAGCGCGCGTCGCCCGACTCGTCTACGGAGCCGAAGACCCCAAAGGAGGCGCCGTGCGCTCCTGCTTCGCAGTCCTCGACCATCCGAAAGTCAATCACAGAGTGGAAGTTACTTCCGGTGTCCGCGCCGAAGAGGCGACCGCCCTGATGCAGGATTTCTTCGCTGCGCGTCGATAAACAAATCTGTGCTCTGTTTTGATACTTGTGGCGTGACTTGGAACATGGTAACTGCTGGCCGTTTCGAAGCCCATTGATCGGGCAACCCTGAGTTTGGACTCTTCGCAAGAAGGGGCATTCACAGACGGAATTTCACTTCTTCTCCTTCGATCTCAAATCCAGCGCCGCAGAATTTATGCAATACCGCAGCCCGGTGGGAGCAGGGCCATCTTCAAACACGTGCCCTAAATGGGCTCCGCACTTTGCGCAACGCGCCTCGGTACGAACCATCCCATAGGAGGAGTCTTTGTTCTCCTCTACCTTGTTTTCTTCCGCGGGCTTATAGAAACTCGGCCAGCCTGTTCCTGAATCGAATTTTGTCGAGGAATCAAACAGCGGTTCTCCGCAACAAACACAATGATACATTCCCGCGTCTTTGGTCTTCCAATACTTGCCGGTGAAGGGCGGCTCCGTACCTGCTTCGCGCGTCACGTGATATTGCTCTGACGTGAGCTGCTGCTTCCATTCCGCTTCGTTTTTTGAAGTCTTTTCTGCCATGAGAACACCTTCTTGAAATGTCTTTGGCCGGCTTTACAAGCTAGCCAGTTTAATTCTTACCGACCTGCTGGTTTCTCACAAGGAGAATCATGGGAAGAAAGAGGGTTAGTCTCAGTAGCACCATGAAAT
>JASHRL010000111.1 GCA_030037355.1 Candidatus Acidiferrales bacterium
TGCGCGCCCTGGATGCAATTGTCTTCGAGCAGCGGGCTGTTGATGGCGCGATTCGCTGCGTCGATGGCGCGATTCGAACCATTGGCGACGGCCGTGCCCATCACCGCATACCCCTGGCCGGACATGATGGTCTTCACGTCGGCGAAGTCGCGGTTGATGATGCCCGGAATCGTGATGATGTCGCTGATTCCCTGCACAGCTTGCCGCAAAATATCGTCGGCGATGCGGAAAGCTTCGAAAAAGCTTGTGCCATGCTCGACGCACTCCATCAGCCGCTCGTTGGGAATCACGATGACCGTGTCGACGCTGCCGATGAGTTCGCCGAGAGATTGTTCCGCTTGCTGCATGCGGCGCTTGCCTTCGAAAGCGAACGGCTTGGTGACGACGGCCACGGTCAGCGCGCCGAGTTCGCTCGCAAGATTCGCGACGACAGGCGCAGCTCCGCTGCCCGTGCCGCCGCCGAGCCCCGAGGTGACAAACACCATGTCCGCGCCGTCGAGCGCTTCGAGAATTTTGTCCGTGTCTTCGAGCGCGGCTTTGCGCCCCATTTCCGGATTCGCGCCCGCGCCGAGCCCTTTGGTGAGCTTCGACCCGAGCTGAAGTTTCAGCGGCGCCTGCGAAAGCTTGAGCGCCTGCAAATCCGTGTTGGCCGCGATGAATTCGACGCCTTCCACCTTGGCGCGAATCATGCGGTTCACGGCGTTGCAGCCGCCGCCTCCGACGCCGATGACTTTGATTTTAGCGCCCTGTTGTGGATCCTCGGCAAACGATACGCGAAGCCCTGCTTCTCTTGGCGTCATACAGCCTCCCCTATCTTCCCCCGCCTGAATTTTTCCTTCCTAATTCCCCGCGAAAATGCTTTTCAATTTTTCCGTCCAACCGCTGGAACGCTGCGCGGCAAGTTTTCGCGCGCGCGCGCCATAGAGCACCAGACCGACGGCCGCCGAATACTCGGGCTGAGAAACTCCTTCGGTGATATCCGTCAAGCCGCGCGGCGACGCTACGCGCACCGGAAGCTTGAACAACTTTTCCGCGAACTCGGCCAGCCCGCGCAAGCGCGCCCCGCCGCCGGTGAAAACCAACCCGGCTGGAATCTGCGAATGAAAGCCGGCGCGGCGCAGATCGTCGCGCACCATGGTCAGCAATTCATTCGCGCGCGCCTCGCAGATTTCGCACAAATTGCGCGCAAAGACAGTGCGCGGCGGGCGGTCGCCCACGCTCGCAATTTCAATTGGCGTGTCCTGCAACATCATTTCGTGCCACGCCCAGGCGTGCTCTCGCTTGATGCTTTCGGCCTCCGGAATCGGCGTGCGCAAGCCGACGGCAAGATCGTTCGTGAAATGGTCGCCACCAATGGGCACAGCCGCGCTGTGGCGCACGACCCCGCCGGAATAAACGATCAATTCCGTCGTTCCCGCGCCGATATCGAGCAAGCAGCAGCCCAATTCGCGTTCGTCCTGCGTCAGGCACGATTCCGCAGAGGCAAGCGGTTCGAGCACGGTGTCGCTCACGATCACGCCAGCCTTGTTGACGGCGGTGACGACGTTCTGCGTCGCCGCTGCGGACGACGTGACGATGTGCACATTGGCTTCGAGTTTTTGTCCGACCATGCCGATAGGGTCGCGAATGTTGTCCTGCGCGTCGACGAAAAACTCCTGCGGAAGCACGTGCAGCACTTCGCGATCCTCCGGCAGGCTGACGTTTTTTGCGGCCTCGACCGCGCGCCGAACATCATCGCGACCAATATCGCGCGGCCGCTGACCCAGCACGATTCCGCCGCGGCTATTCACGCCGCGCACGTGGCCGCCGGCGATTCCAATCAGCGCCGATTCGACAGGAACGCCCACGATGTTCTCCGCTTCCTCCACGGCGCGCCGGATGGAGCTGACCGCCAAATCCAAATTCACAATCTGGCCTTTACGCCAGCCTTTCGATTCCGCCGCGCCAAGCGCTGCAAACTTCACGCCGCCTTCGTCTTCAATTTCGCCCACGAGCGCACAAGTCTTCGCGCTGCCGATGTCCAATCCAACCAGATAGCGATCTTTCTTCCCCAAACCGCCGCTCCCTCAAACTCTTTCGTCTCAAAGTCAAAAATAAATCAGCGCGCCTCGCGCGATTTCCGATGCGAAGTAGTCTTCGCATTGTGTTTCGCCTTGACTGTTTTTGCCTTTCGCCCCGGCTGCGTGTGATGAACGGGCGCGACAGCATGCGCAACCGGCGCGGGCTTCGCTATGGGATTCGCCGGCGGCGCTGGATTCACGGGATTGACAACGACTTCTTTTTCGAACCGCAAATCCACCGACGCGACTTTGCCGGCGGCCGCTTCCCATTGCGCCATGTTGTTCAAGAGCACCTGAAATTTGTCGTGAAAATCAGAATTGCCGAAGCGAACGAGCACAGCATCCGTTGCGGCGGAAGAATTCGCCGCGCCGGTCATTCCCGGCAGGCCCGCAACTGTCGCCTGAAGATCATCCGCGTCAGAGAGATCGATTTCGCTGATCGAGTCAGCGGCATCGGGACGGACTTGCTGCACCTGATTCATGAAATCCACCATCATCTCCATGCGGCGCGCGCGATCTTCTCGCGGCATTTGGCCGTTGAGGCCGGTGACGACCGGAAAATGAAAATCGGCTTCCAGCGGACGGTCGAGAAGGACGCCATGGGCGTCAATCAGCGAAAGATTCGTCCCTTCGCGCAAAAACGCCACCGGCGTGCGCTCCGTGATGTCCACTTCAATACGATTCGGCAGCGCGCGGCGCACCGTGGCGCGTTCGACCCACGGCAGAGCTTCGAGTTCGGCGCGGCGCTCGGCCAGCGGAATGCGCAGGACGCTGCGGCCGCGATCGACGGAGAAAATCTCGAGCACGCTGGCCCGCTGCACATAATGATTCCCCGTAAGGTCAACCTGGCTCGGGCTCGCCAGCGCCATCTCCGGCGAAGTCAGCAGAAAATCGCCAGCAGCGAAAAGCGCGCCTGCGCCCAAGGCGACAGCAAGGGCCACCAGCGCGACGCGAAAATACGTCTTCCACGCCTTCTTGCCGAATTTTCGCCGCTTGATCTCGACAGGCTTCTGACGGCGCAGATACCGCGGCTCTTCGTCCGCCATGGCTTCCTGCGGATACGCGTCGGCGTCGTTTTTTTTCAGCCGTTCCAAATGCTTCCTATCTCCTCACCTTCAAAATGCGGTGCGGACGAACATCATGGATGCACGCGCGCACGCGGTTCTTCGGTGCCCAGGAGCAACGAAAGTTCGTCGAGCGCGCGATTGACGCTGCCCGCGCCGATGGCCAGCACCGCATCGCCGGGCTGCGCCTCGCGCAAGAGCGCTTCGATGCCTTTTTGCAACGTGCCCGTGAACACAGCATTCTTGTGGCCGGCCGCGGAAATCGCTTCGGCGAGTTTTTGGCCGGTCACGCCTTCGATGGGCGCTTCGCCGGCGGCATAGATTTCAGAAACAAAAAGAACGTCGGCGAGATTGAACGCACGGCAGAAATCATCCCAAAGATGCTTGGTGCGCGTGTAGCGGTGCGGCTGAAAAAGAACCAGCAGGCGTTTGTAGCCGCAGCCGCGCGCCGCTTCGAGCGTGGCGCGAATCTCGGCAGGATGATGGCCGTAATCGTCGATGAGCGTGACGCCGGCGAAGGTTCCCTTGATTTCGAATCGCCGGCCAACGCCGCTGAATTTGCCGAGGCCGCTGCGAATCAGATCCGCGGGAATGTTCAGATGCAAAGCGACCGCCGCAGCAGCGGCAGCGTTGCGAACGTTGTGAATCCCCGGCGGCGAAGGCAAGCGGAACATTCCGAGGTCTTCGCCATGATAGGTCAGGCGAAAACGGCTTTCGAGGCCGGCGAGTTGAATGTCGCTGATGACGAGATCGGCCTGCTTGGAAACTCCATACGTGACGATAGGCCGGCGGACGCTGGGAAGAATGGCCTGCACATTCGGCTCGTCGAGGCACAAAATCGCCGCGCCATAAAACGGCACGCCGTTCACGAATTCGAGGAACGCGGATTGAATCTCTTCGAGCGAGGCGTATTGATCGAGATGTTCGCGGTCAATCGTGGTGACGACGGCGACGACCGGCGCGAGCAGGAGAAACGAGCGGTCGCTTTCATCCGCTTCCACGACCATGTAATCGCCCTGTCCGGCGCGGGCGTTCGTGCCCGCAGCATTCACGCGACCGCCGACGACAAACGTGGGATCAAGCCCAGCAGCGGCAAGCACCGAGGCGACAAGCGAAGTTGTGGTCGTCTTTCCGTGCGCTCCGGCGACAGCGATGCCATATTTCAAGCGCATCAGCTCGGCGAGCATTTCCGCGCGCGGGATGACGGGGATTTTCAATTTGCGCGCTTCGACGATTTCCGGATTATCGGCGCGAATCGCGGAAGAAACGACGATCACTTGTGCGCCATGAACCTGCGCGGCCTCGTGGTCCTCGAATATTTTCGCACCGAGGCTTCGCAAACGCTCTGTGACCGGCGAAGATTTGACGTCCGAGCCGGAAACTGCGTAACCCAAAGCGAGCAAGACTTCGGCAATGCCGCTCATGCCGCTGCCGCCGATGCCGACGAGATGAATGCGCTGGAAATTTCCGAATGGGATCTTCATGGACGTGCAACCTCCTCGATCATGTCCACGATGTCGGCGACGGCACGCGGACGGGCCAGCGCTCGAGCGCGCTGCTCCATTTCCTGGATTCTCCGGGGCTGGTCGAGGAGAGAAAAAATTTCGCTGCTCAGCCGCTGGGGCGTCAGTTCATCCTGCGGAATCACGCGCGCGGCCCCGGCTTGTTCCAGGGCCTGCGCATTGCGGAGCTGGTGGCTATCAGTGGCGGCGCCGAAGGGGATGAAGATGGCGGCGCGACCGGCGGCGGCAATTTCCGCAACGGTGATGGCGCCGGACCGGCAAACGATCACGTCCGCTTGGGCAAACCTTTCCGCCATGTTCCCGATGAAGGGACTGACCTCCGCAGTGAATTGGCGCTGAGCATACGCTTCCCGCACGGCATTATAGTCGCGTTCGCCGGTCTGATGCACGATGAAAAGCTGATTTTTTTTCGCAGCCAGCGTATCCAGGGCGGCCATGACGGCGCGATTGATGGGCTGCGCGCCGCGGCTGCCGCCAGTAATCAGGAGCGTGAATGGAGCGCGATGCTCGCGAGGCGGAGCGTTGAAGAACTCCGCACGAACAGGATTGCCGGTGACTTTCGCCTTGCCGCCGAATCGCCGCGCCGTTTCCTCGAAACCTGTGGCGATGCGCTTCGAGAAACGCGCCAGAACGCGATTGGTGAAGCCCGGCTCAAGGTTCGGCTCGAAAAGCACCGTCGGAACGCCGCGAAGCGCCGCAAGGAGCATCATCGGGCCGGAGGCGTAACCGCCCACGCCAAGCGCGGCGGCGAAGCGGTGACGCCGCAGAATCGCAGCCGAATCCGAAAAACCCGCGCCGAGCATGGCGGCGTTGCGCACGAGCTTCATTCCTCCGATACCTTTCAAACCGGCGACGCGAATCGTTTCCAAGGGAAGGCCAGCCTCCGGAACGAGCCGGGCTTCAAGTCCGTTTTGCGTACCCACAATCACGACTTCCCTCTTTGCGGCGTGCGCATCGCCCGCCAGCTTCTCTTCGCCTCGCCGAAGCCATTCCCGCGCAACGGCGATCGCCGGAAAGACATGCCCGCCAGTACCGCCGCCCGCAATCAGCAGCTTCGCCGAGGGCGCCTCGTTCTCGCTCACGGCGCTTCAGCGTGCTGGCTGATATTCAAGAGCACGCCGGTTGCCAGCAGCATCACCAACAAGCTCGAACCGCCGTAACTGATGAACGGCAGAGGAATCCCTTTCGTCGGCATCAGCCCGAGCACCACGCTCAGATTCACAAGCGCCTGGCCGACAACGAGCGTTGTAATCCCCAGCGCCAGTAAGCGGCCAAACGCATCCGGCGCGCGATACGCGGCGCGAAAACCGCGCCAGGCGTAGAAGCCAAAGAGCGCGAGCACGGCGATCGCGCCGATGTAGCCGAGCTCTTCGCACAAAACGGCGTAAATGAAATCCGTGTGCGCTTCGGGCAAATAGAACAGCTTCTGCTTGCTCTCCATCAAGCCAACGCCCGTCAATCCGCCCGAGCCGACGGCGATCAGCGACTGCATCAATTGGAAGCCGCGTCCCTGCGGATCCGAACCCGGCGAAAAGAACGCCAGCACGCGCTCATAGCGGTATTGCGCGTGAACGATGAGAAAAACGGCTGCGGGAATCGACGCCAGCGCCACGCCGCCCACGTATTTCATCGAAACGTCCGCTTCGCAGAGCATTACGAGCGCGATCAAGAAAATCATGCAGGACGTGCCCATGTCCGGCTCACGCAGGATGAGGACCAGCATGAAAAGGATGGGGCCGAGCGTGGGCAGCAGCGTATGCTTGAAATTGTTGATACCGAAGCTTCCCGGCTGCATGCGCAGTTCCAAAAACCAGGCGAGATAGAGAATCACGACGAGCTTTGCGAGTTCGGAGGGCTGCAAGCTGAACGGTCCGGCGTGCATCCACCGATGTGTGGCATGTGAGCGGTCAAGGAACAGGACGCCGATCAGCATCAGCAAAACTATCGCGAGGCTTGGATAAATCACGCGCGGCTGGCGCAACTTGCGATAATCAAAATTCATCAGGCGAATCATTCCGAACAAGCCGACAACCAGCCAAAGAAGCTGGCGGATGAGGAATACGTAGCCATTGCCATAGAGCTGCTTCGCTGTCACAGCGGAAGCGCTGAAGACCATCACAACGCCAATGAAGCACAGCGCGAGCGTGACGCAGAAGAGCTTTTTGTCGGGCTGCAAACTTCGCGGCATGCGTTATCCCTTCTTCACCGAACTCGCGCTGCTCATCTCCGCGGCCATGCGCGCGACGATTTCCTTGAACACGCGGCCGCGCTGCTCGAAATTCTCGAACTGGTCGAAGCTGGCGCATGCGGGCGCGAGCAGCACCGTGTCGCCGGGCTTGGCGGCTTCGAGCGCGAGTGTGACCGCACGTTCGATAGTTCCAGCGCGCTCGACGGGCACCGCGCCCTCGAGCTCTGCCGCAATTTTGTCCGCTGCCGCGCCGATCAGCAGCGCCAGTTTCGCTCTCTGCTTCAGCGGCTCGCACAGAGGAGCGTACGGCGCGCCTTTGTCCTTCCCGCCCAAAATAACAATGAGCGGGCCGGGAAAGGCTTCGATCGCTTTGAGCGCCGCGTCGACATTCGTGGCCTTCGAGTCGTTGTAAAAAGCGACGCCCCGAATCTCCTGCACAAATTCCAGGCGATGCTCGACGCCCGGAAAAGTCCTGACAGCTAGCGCGATGCTGTCGATGGGTGCGCCCGCGAGAATCGAGGCAGAGACCGCTGCCAGCGCGTTCTCCAGATTGTGCTCTCCGCGAAGCGAAATATCGCTCCGGCGCATAACTACATCTTCCGAGCCTTCGCGCCGAAAAATAATTTCCTCGCCGCGCAGAAATGCGCCCGCCGCGACGCGCTTCTGGCGGCTGAACCAGAAGACATGCCCATGCGCCGGCCCGCGCCGCGCGACTTCGAGATCGTCGGCATTCAATATGGCCATATCGCGATCAATCATGTTTTCGAAAATCCGCTGCTTGGCGCGCGCGTATTCTTCAAACGAACCATGGCGATCAAGGTGGTCGGGCGTCAGATTCAGCAGCACGCCGATGTCTGGCCGGAAGGCTTCGATCAATTCGAGCTGAAAACTGCTGACCTCGGCGACCGTCACCGTCGAATCGCTCGACGCTTCGACTTTTGCCAGCAACGGTGTGCCGATGTTTCCGCCTACGAGCACAGGAATTTTCGCCGACTGCAGAATGTGTGCGACGAGCGCCGTCGTGGTGGTCTTGCCGTTCGACCCGGTGATCGCCACAAGTTTTCCGCGCAGCAGCCGCCACGCCAGTTCGATCTCGCTCCACACAGGAATCCCGCGGTTACGCGCGAGCTCGAGGGACGGCGATTTCGCCGACACGCCCGGGCTCACGATGATCAAATCCTGATTCAGGAAAATCTCTGCCCGATGGCCGCCCAATTCGAGCGCGACGCCCGCAGCGCGCAGCTTCTCAACCGTTTCTTTCAGCTCAGCCTCCGGCTTTTCGTCGGTTGCGGTGACTTGCGCTCCATAGGCGGCGCAGAAGATCGACGCGACGAGTCCCGTGCGTGCGAGGCCAACCACCAGCACGCGCTTGCCATCGAGAGTTACGCCCTGGCGCATTCCATCACCTCAACTTCAGCGTCGTCAGCGAAAACAGCGCGAACACCAGCGCCGCAATCCAAAATCGCACAATGATTTTTGATTCGCTCCAGCCCATCAGCTCGAAATGATGATGCAGCGGCGCCATGCGAAAAACGCGTTTGCCGCGCAGCCGGAACGAAGCTACTTGAATAATCACGGAAACCGCTTCAACCACGAAAATCCCGCCGATGAAGAGCAGCAAGATTTCCTGCTTGATGATGACCGCCGTCACGCCAATCACGCCGCCGAGCGCGAGCGAGCCCACGTCGCCCATGAACATCTCCGCGGGATGCGCGTTGTACCAAAGAAATCCGAGCGATGCGCCGACGACCGAGCCGCAGAAAATCGTCAGTTCGCCCACCTGCGGAATTCTTTGAATTTCCAGATATTCGGCGAAGCGCGCATGGCTGCTCAAATACGTCAGAACCGTGAGCGCACCCGCCGCGACAACCACGCAGCCAATTGCCAGCCCGTCAAGGCCGTCGGTCAGATTCACCGCATTCGATGAGCCGACAATCACAAAGATGAGAAAAACCACAAACGGGACGAAAGCCAGCGGCCAAATATACGTATGGAGCAGTAACGAACGCACAACGAGATCCGGATGCAGTTGCTTCAAAAACGGCACGCTGAGCTCGGTGGAATACGCGCCGCGCTC
>JASHRL010000112.1 GCA_030037355.1 Candidatus Acidiferrales bacterium
GAACGTGGTCATGACCTGCTCGGAATCGAGCATGGCTTCGTCCATGTTGACGTCGATGATTTGCGCGCCGCCTTCGACCTGCTGGCGCGCGACGGCGAGGGCCTGCTCGAAATTTCCGTCGAGGATAAGTTTGGAGAATTTCGGCGAGCCGGTGACATTGGTGCGTTCGCCGATATTGACGAAATTCGTGTCGGGACGAATCACCAGAGGCTCGAGGCCGCTGAAGCGGGTATAACGCTCAGGCTTCGACAATACATGCGGCTTCAGATCCTTTACCGCTTCGGCAAAGGCACGAATATGTGCGGGCGTGGTGCCACAACAGCCACCGACTATATTGAGCCAGCCGCTGGCGGCGAAATCACGCAGCTCGCGTGCCATGGATTCCGGCGTTTCGTCGAAACCGCCGAACGCGTTGGGCAAGCCCGCATTTGGGTAGCAACTGATGTAAATCGGCGCGACGCGCGAAAGCTCTTCGATATAAGGCCGCATCTGCTTCGGGCCAAGCGCGCAATTGATGCCCACGCTCAAGAGATCCATGTGCGAAACGGAAATCCAAAAGGCCTCGACGGTCTGGCCGGAGAGCGTGCGGCCGCTCAGGTCCGTGATGGTCACAGACGCCATGACGGGAACGCGCACGCCGGTCTTTTCGAAGAATTCATCGATGGCAAAGAGCGCGGCCTTGGCGTTGAGCGTGTCGAAGATGGTTTCGACGAGAAGAACATCCACGCCACCGTCGACGAGCCCACGCACCTGCTCGGAATACGCATCGCGCAACTGATCGAACGTTGCCGCGCGAGAAGCGGGGTTATTGACGTCCTGCGACATCGAGGCGGTGCGGCTAGTGGGCCCGATGGAGCCGGCGACAAATCGCGGGCCGGCCGCAGGATTCTCGCGTTGAAATTGTTCGATAGCGCGGCGAGCGACCTGGGCGGCCGCCTTGTTGAGGTCGTAGATGCGATCTTGCAAGCCGTATTCGGCCATGGAAATGGCGTTGGCGTTGAAGGTGTCGGTCTCGATGATGTCGGCGCCGGCTTCTAGGTACTGGCGGTGAATCGATTCGATGATGTGCGGCTGGGTGATGGTTAAGACGTCGTTATTGAGCCGCAGATCCTTGGGGTGGCCGGCAAATTGCCGACCGCGATAGTCCGCTTCGGTGAGATTGCGAGCCTGGATCATCGTGCCCATCGCGCCATCGAGAATGGCGATGCGCCGATCCAGGATTTCGCGCAATTGCGCGGCGCGGCTTTCTTTCGAGTTCAAATCACGTCCCCGCAGGGCCGATGCTGGCAAGCCCGGCCATTTGATGCTGGTCCATAACAAAAGAATAACATGCTGATTTCAGGGATTTTGCAGCCGTATGGCCGAGTGGTGCCTATTATGCGCCGAAGGGCACGCCAGGGAATTTAGCGGCAGGACGGAGGCGTGCCGTCAGGGTTCAAACGAGCCACATTGAAGTTTGCGGCTGTGGCCAGGAGATGACCCGCGGGGTCGAAGAGACGAGCGCGGACGATGTGGAAACACTGCTCGCGGCCCTCGCCGCCGAGATAGATGCTTTGCTCGAAGGCACCGACCGGGGTGCCGGGACGAATTTTTCCGCCCTGGGTGTACCACTTGTTCGTGAAAACGTCGACGCGGACGTAGTCGCCGGGATGAATGCCGCGCACCAGGCCGGTTAGAGTCGTAGAAGTATTTTCGGTGCGAACGATTGCGTTTGCAGCAGGACTTTCGATTTCAATTTGAGCGGCAGACGGAGCGGGCGCGGCAGGCGGGGGATTTTTTCGCGAATAAATTTCGAGGGGATGCTGGAGAGTTGGGTCCGGCATGTCTTCGACCAGCGCATAACGATTAAGGAGTTGGGGCTCGATGGCGGCGCGGAGATTTTTGGCGTCGTCGCCAATACCGCCATCCAGGACGATGTAATCAAAAGCGCCATCGCGCGTGGCGGCGGAATACGCCGGTGCACCGGTATCCGAACCATAGCGGAAGTAGAACGGATCGACGATTTGCCACTGATGCAGCGGAGGTGAAAAATAATATCGAAGCGCAGTGTCGTCAATGAGCACGTAGTCTTTGGCCGTCAAGTGGCCTTCGAAGTAGGCGGCGATTGGCTCGGTGTTCGGCCAGAAAACAAAGCGGTCAATGTGCCAAGCGTTTCCCATCCAGCCGAGGCTGACGGCCAATGCGCTGACCAGCGTCGTTCCAGTAAAGGCGCGGCCAGCGGGCGCGATGCGGCGCAACCCCAAGAGCAAGCCTTGCATGGCCAGCGGAACCAAAAATAGGAAGCAATAATTGATGTGCTTCCAGTAGTCGTAATCCGCGCGTGAGACGAGCTGGAAGAAAGCCATGACCGCCGTGCCGCCATAGAGCAGCGCAACGATGCGGCGGGGAACCTGCGCGTCCGGAAGCCATGCAAGAAGAGCCAGAGTGAAGAGAATCCAGAAATCAGGACGATGCGAAAAATAAACTTGCCAGGCGGCAGAAGCCGGAGCTTTCAAAGAAGTATAAGAGCTGCCGTAGTGCCAGAGCACGGCGAGAGAATCGTGAAAACAGATCGCGTATAGAAGGCACAGAGCCGTGAGAAATGCCGAATACGCGTAGATTGCGCGGCGGCGCTTCCAGAGAGTGAGAATGACGAAAAAGGGGAAATAGATCGCGATCAGGTACTTGCACAGAAACGAGGCGAACATCGCAAGCGCGGCGACGAACCAGGAGAACCAGTCATCCTCCTGCCAGGCTTCCGCAAATAGCCACAATCCGAGAGCGAGAAAACAAAGCGAGCCGACGTCGCGCGTGGCCACCCGCGAGACGAAGACGGCTGGACCCAAGAACGCGAACACCAGCGCGGAAGCCCAGCCAACCGGCTGCGAGAAAATCCGCTTCGCGAAGCCATAAATCGACCAAACAGAAAGCGCGCCCATGGCAGCGCCCAATTCTCGGACGCCCACAATGCCGGCAATGCGATCAGCCCACGCGGCGAGCACGGGCCACAAGTACCAGCCGAAACTGAAATTCAGCGGATGATCGATGGGGGCCTCGAAGTGGCCGGACAAGAACATGCGGCCATCAAGGATGTAAATGGTTTCGTCCATGTAGGCGCTTGAATAATGCGGATTGCGAGCGCGCAAGTACCAGCCGATGGCGACGATCGCGAAAACAAGCCATCGGAAGCGGAGAAGAGAATGCCAGAGAGGAGAAAAACGGCGAAAGAAAACACGAACCGAGCTGCCGAGAGGCGCGGGCTGAGTCGCGCCCTCCTGAATATCCGGAAAGAGATCTGAATCAGACACGTTATAAATAATGACGCCAGGTGACGAAAAACAGATGCCGGTGAAAGGCGTTAAACGTATTCAAGTAATCGTAGCCGAGGCGAAGGTCGTCGCTTCCGGTCATATTCCAGGTGAGGTGAGCGGAAGCGGTGGATGCGAATTGCACGTCGGAAAAGGAAGTATATGTCGTTTGGGCGTTCTGCGCGCCGCTAGTGCCGCCGAAGTCCCATTTGGCGTGGCGACCGAAATTTCCGGAGAAGGTGATCTGTGCGTAGTTCAGCAAGAACTCCGTCGGACTGTAATATCCGCCGGTGACGCGCGGAGGCTCGCCGCTGCCCGGATAAAATTCGGCGTCGTGATCGAAGCTCAAATACGTGAAGCCGTACGCGATGCGGATGTAAGGATGATCTCCGCGAATCGACTTGCCGAAATTGCCATCGACGCTCCAGCGGCGATTCGATGCCAGGTTCTCGCCGGTGTATGCGCCGTCGGTGTACGTCAGCGACATATCGTAATGATGCGCCGAATTGGAATAGCTGCCGCCGATGCTGGCAAGGTTCGTCTGAACCTCGCCAACAAAAACGCCGCCGGTTTCGGCACCGAGCGTGGAGACAAGAGATTCGTCGTCCCAGTGGCGTTCGGCGGTAGTTCGAATCTGAAAGGAGGGATTGACTTTGAACGTGGCGTCGAAGCCGCCTTCGATTTGCGACGAAACACCGGGATAGGTTCGTGCACCAACATCGAAGTGCGTGGTCACGTTTTCAGAAGGCCGCGAATCCAAAGCCACATCGTAGTAATTCGAACTGAATATGCGCATGGAATTGAAGCGATAAGGTTGATATTGCACGGTGAGACGATTGGAAAGGCCGAGCGGCATGGAAACGAGCGCCTGCGCCGAATCGTAGTCGAGAATCTGGCCGTCGCGGCGGCCAACGTAGCCGAGTTCGATATAAGGACCCAAGGCGTGGTCGACATTGTGCTCGAGGTCCTGGTATTCGGGAGTGTCGATGCCCTTGACTTGCTGAAGATATGTGCGAGCGTCGGCGTAGTCGCCGAGATCGTACTCCGTTTGCGCGAGATCGAGCATGGTGGCGGAATCATCGGGCGCGAGGCCGTGCGCCTGTTCCAGCGTGTCGAGCGCTTCGCGATGCTTGCCGCGCCAGTTGAGAATCTCTCCCTCGCCGCGAAGGGCGGCGACATTATTGGGATCGGCGGCGAGGACCTTTCGATAGATTTCCATGGCTTGAGCGGATTGCCCGCTCCACGAGAGAAGCTGCGCTTCACCCGTGAGAGCGCGCGCATTGCCGGGGTCCTGTGCTAAGACTTTCTTATAAGATTCGAGGGCCTGCGAACGGGTCGCGCCATTCCAGGAAAGAATCTCCGCGTAGGAGAGAAGCGCATTTTCGTCATTGGGATGAGCGGTCAACACGGCGCGGAAGATTTCGACCGCCTGAGGGCGAGTGGCGTCATTCCAGCTCAGGACTTCTGCGTAGTATTCCTGATATTGCATATTGGCAGAATCCAGATCTGTCGCACGCTTCAACAATTCGAGCGCCTGCGCGCGCTGGCCGAGCCAGCTCTGCATCTGGCCGAGCTGGAAAATTCGGGCGGCGTTGCCGGGTTGCAGCTGATCGAGATGCTGGAGCGCAGGTACGGCATCGCGCCAATGCCCCGTGGCGACGAGAGAGTCGGTCAAGCCGCCGAGCGCCTCAGTATTGTCCGGAGAAGCCGCCAGAACCTGTTTGAATAATCGGCTGGCCTCGTCATAGTGACCCGTTGCGGCCGCGGCGCGAGCCTGATCGAGGGTGGAGGATTGCGGGGCAGCCAGAGCGAATTGAACGCAAAACGACGCGGCGAGGAACGAAAGACAAAGTGCTGGTAGGCGCTTCATGAGCGAACGCCCCGCGTCTGGCTAGTGCGGGTCAGCGTCAAAATGTTCGCGTGGCGCGGCGCGACTTCCCAGAAAAGATGTTTGGAGATGGCATCCTGATCCACAGGATCGATCTGCTCGAAGACGATTCCGCTGGAAACGCGCTTGTTTTCGCCATGGAAAAATTCCTGATTGCGAATCACGCGGGCGTGAGCACGGATCGTTCCGCTCGGCAGGCCGATTTCGAGTGCCAGGATGGTTCCTATGGGGATTGCCGACTTTTGCGTAAGAGACAGGCCGTTGCGATTGAGGTTCCTCGCGAAGCCGCGGCCTACGACATGGCCTCCACCATTGATATTGTAGCCAAAAAGAACAGGCACATCGAGACGATTAGGGAAGCGATAGGTAGCGCGCAGTTCCTTATGACGAATGGCGCGCCAAATCACCGGGACCAAAAGGAATACATAGAAGATGCTCCAGGCCACGTTCACCGCGACTGCCCAGAAGAAATAGCCCTGGGGCGTGTGAGCGAGTTTCCAGGAACCGACGCCGATGGCCGCGAGCACTCCGAGCAACAACAGGATTTGAAGCCAGATTTCCGTCCAATGAGCAGATGTGTCGCGCGCCTTTGGCGTGACTTTGAACTCCGCCTCCTTGCGAAAGAGGCCGACGAGCGTGGTCATGAGGACGGGCATCTTAATGAGATTGAATTCCTCGCTCAGCCAGAATCCGCCGAGCCCACCCTGAAGCGATGCCGTGGCGATGACGTTTAGCAGGAAATAGGGAAGGAAATACATCGCGAACGTTCGCGGGACAGCGACGAGGGGATAAATGCCGCTTAGCAGGCAAAAAATCGGAGTCGCGATGTAGATGAATTTCTGATAGCTCATCCAATAAAAATAAAAAGAAGCGAAATAGCTCAGGCGCTGGCCAAAACTCAGGCCGCCGCCAAAGAGAGGATTTTCTTTGCGCAGCACTTGCATCGCACCCTGTCCCCAGCGCTGCCATTGTGTCGCGAAACCGCGATAGGTTTGCGGCGCCAGTCCGCGGGCGACGGTGCTGTTGTAATAGAGGATCTTCCAGTGCTTTTTTTGCAGGCGCAAGCCGGTGTGCATGTCTTCGGTGATGCTTTCGGTGGCAAATCCGCCGATTTCTTCGAGGGCCTTGCGGCGCAACATCGCCGGGCTGCCGCAGTAAAAGGTGGCGTTGTGGCCATCCTTGCCTGGTTGAATGACGCTGAAGAACAGTTCCTGCTGCTGCCAGCCACGCTGCTTTTCGATTTGCATGCGATGCTGAAAGGAATCGAGGTTGTAAAAATCCTGGGTAGTTTGCACAACGCCAACCGACGGATCGTCGAAAAATCCGATGAGCCGGTCAATAAGGTCCGGCATGGGGACATGATCCGCATCCAGAGTGACGACGAATTCGCCGTCGCTCGAATGAAGGCCGTTGTTCAGATTGCCAGCTTTGGCACCGACACGATCTGTGCGTGCCAAGTAGTTGCAATTGAGCTCGCGCGCTAGTTCTTCGACTTCCGCCCGGCTGCCGTCATCGAGAATGTAGGTCTTATGCGGGTAAGGAAAGCTGACCGCGCAGAGCACCGTTTCCCGGAGCAAATTCACAGGCTCGTTGTACGTCGTGATGAAAACATCCACGGTGCGTCCCTTGAGAGACGGAGGCGCCGTGCGGGCGGTCGGCTTCCATGTTGTGAAGTAGAAAAGCGCGGCTTCGAGGAAATTGAGGATCTCCGCAACAAGGAAAATGTAGAAAAACCACTTCGCCGCGGGGTTCATGGTGTCCGTGGCGCGCCAGTAGAAGTAACGAATGGTGAAGATCACCGCTAGGACGATAATGAAGCGAATAATCCACATCCTGGGGCCAGGCTTCAGTGCACGTCTTGGCGGGGCTCCAGCGGGCTGAGTTGGTTGTGCGAAACTGCTCATCAGTATAGGCGTCTATCTCGCGAAATTTGCGTCACAGGATATTTGGCATCCAAAATGGAACAGCGACAATCCCCCTAAAGCTTTGCCTCTGAGGTGACTAAAGTACCGGTACCCATATGGCCATCGTTGGTTTGTTCTTGCAACCTGCGGGCCGTTGATCTTAGTAGCTTGAGAATCTGTGCGCGGCTGGCCGCTCCCCGGGAATTGTGTGCGTTACTTGGTCAAGCACTTCCTGGTCACAGCCGAGTCGGCCAGGGGGAGCACCCAGATTTAATCAAAAAGAGTGTTTTGAGGGCAAGAGAAAGTCACACGGGGTACTGCGCCTCTTGGAAGCGCATGACAATGAGGTCTGCGCGACGCCGGACGCCGTGTTTCTCAAGAAGATTGGAAACGTGAAACTTTACAGTTCGCTCGGAGATATTGAGTTTGTTGGCGATTTCCTTGTTGGAAAGATTTTGCAGCAATGATTCGAGGACTTCGCGTTCGCGCCGGCTCAACGTGCCGGGCGTCTTATCACGAGCGATCGCCGCCTTCCGATTGCCAAGAATTGACTCGACAAAACGAGAGAGTACCGCTCTGGGCACCCAATAGCCGCCAGCCGCGACGAGAGGAAGCGCGGTCGGCCATTGCTTTTCCGCTTGGCCATACGTCAGAAGGCCCTTTACTCCAAGCCGTAGGAAATCAAATGTTGCTGTGTCTGTATGTTTCGACGACAGGACCAAAATGCGCGCTTTGGCGTAGCGGCCGAGCACATTTTCCACCAGAGCCTGGATGCTTGCCTGCGTCGATTGCGCATCGACAACGTAAACGGCCGCGCGAGGAATTGGCAATTCCTTCAATTCGACAGCGGATGTTGGATTGATTGCTTTGAAGGAGATTTGGAAATCCTTGGCGGGCAGAACTCGTTCGAATTCCGACCGGACGAGCGGATGTGGAGAGAGCAAACACACCTTCAAGCGACGCGCGCGCGGAGCTGCAGACATGGCAATTCAGGCTAACGAATTTACGGAGAATGGGCAACAACGAGGTTGTGGGTGTGTGGATGAAGCGTAAACTGCGAATTCATGTGCGGCAATGAAGTGTAGTTTTCGCCGAAATGAGCATTTTCACGATCCCCTGTACCCCTTCGGAAATCGCTGCTTCCACGCCCAAGCCGAGGCCACGATTGAGTCGAGGCTTGAATATTTTGGCATCCAGCCGAGTTCGTGCCGCGCACGCGCTGAACTTGCCACTAGCGATGCAGGATCGCCGGGCCGTCGTGGCGAGATATTCACAGAAATCTTCCGGCTAGCGATTCGCTCCACCGATTCGATTACTTCGCGCACGGAATAACCTCGACTGTTTCCCAGATTGAAAACGCGTCCAGAAAACCGGGGAATTCGCTCAACGGCAATGGCGTGCGCTTCGGCGATGTCGACGACGTGTACATAGTCACGGAGACATGTGCCATCGGCTGTTGGATAATCCGTGCCGAAAATTTGGAAGGCCGGACGCTGACCCAGCGCGACTTCAAAAAGAATTGGAAGGATGTGCGTTTCGGGATGGTGGTCTTCGCCGTATTTTTGCGAAGCGCCGGCGGCATTGAAATAGCGCATGGTGACGTAGTCAACGCCCGAATTGACCTTGAATTCCTCAAGGATGCGCTCGAACAACAACTTGGACGCACCGTAAGGGTTGATTGGTCTCGTCGGATGCTCTTCGGGGATTGGAGTCGTCTCGGGTTCTCCGTAAGTCGCGGCCGTGGAAGAAAAAATGAAGCGCTTTACACCGTGGCGGAGCATGGCATCGAGAAGGTTGATTCCCGCAGCGACGTTGGCGCGGTAATAGAGGCCAGGTTTCTTTACAGACTCTTCCACCAAACACAAAGCCGCGAAATGCATAACGGCATCGATTGGGTTTCCGCGGAAGATGGTGTCAAGGGCTACCTCGTCATGAAGGTTTACCTGGCAAAACGCAGCGCGCGGATCTACGGCTTCGCGATGGCCTTCGGAGAGATCATCCAGGACGATGACGTTATGGCCGCGGTCAATGAGTACCTCAGCGCAAACGCTGCCGATATAGCCCGCTCCGCCGGTGACGAGGATATTCATGAAGCTCCCTTTAAGACGCGCGCGATTTGCAAGCAAGCATCATACGCATGCGAGCAGAGATTGTCATAGGGGGCATTCAGAAGAAGCGGGATTAATGTTCGGTGATCGTGTGAAGGGACGGTTAAAAAGAAAGAGCACCCTCGCCACCTATCCTCGCAATAAAGAGGACGCGCGGCGAGGGTGCCCAGATTCCGGAGGAGGTAAGTCACCCTAAATCGCTATTCAGCAATCTAGGGAAAATCCGCTTACTCCGAAATGTCTAGCCAATCCAACGACGGCGAACCATTGCGCCCATCCCAAGCAGGCCGGTGCCGAGAAGCAGCAAGCTGGCTGGTTCTGGCGTTGGGGAAACCGCAACGTCGACGCTATATGCTGCACCGCCCTTGACGTCAAACGTGACGAACGAACCATTGCCGCCATGCCATCCCGGAACATTCCAGTTCACATCTAAGCTGAGCTGGGTTTCCGGATTTGATACGGTACCCACGGACGTAGCTGTGAAACTCAGAATCGTACCGCTAATCGTGAGATCAGCATCCGTAAGCGAGATCGTTCCTGCCGCAGTGTTGAACGCCAACGTGAACGATTCGGAAACATCAGCACTACTACCGACCGGCAGCAGCCACGGCGAGGACGTGTCAACCGTAATCGACCCCGAAGAATAGTTCCCGCCGCTAACAGTAACTGTGCCGTTGCAATTTGAAACGCCAAAGCAGCCGAAGTCCTGCTGCGCCTTAGCTTGAGGTGCGAACATCGCTACCGCCAAGAGGGCAACTGCTGGCAGCGCGAGTTTTGTAAACATCCGAACCATGAGCCTCCTCCTTGAAATTGTTCCCCCTGAACTGAATCCCGGCGAATACGAGTGCAAACTGACTGCCAAAGTGGGCATTTGCACTAGCGTAATATTGTTCTGTAACTCTCATATAATCAATCATATACAAAGGACTGAATCAGGGCTATCTATGCGGCTGTCAGAAATCGCGCTGTCGCTTGCATTTCGATTGAATTTATCTGCAACGGATTGCATATAGACTCGACTCCGAAGGGTTCTAGAACTGTCAAGACAAATCTATCAGAACCTCGCCGATTCCGGCGAGTTCGAGACGGAACGGGATTCCGGGAGCGTTCCTACGCGCGGAGTAGGCAGGGGTTCATTGCGCTTTGGCCAGCGCCTGGCGAGCCTGCTGCGCGTCGTCGCTTTTGAGGTCTTTGAGATGCAAGGCCGCCTCAAGCTCAGCCCTGCCCTCCGTTTTCTGGCCGTCGGCCATCAGGACCATGCCGAGGTGGTAGTGGTATTGTGCGTAATTCGGATCCTGCTTGACGCATTGCTGAAGTAGTGGAAGTGCCTGAGCATATTTGCCCTGGCGATACATCACCCAAGCCATCGTGTCAGAGAAATCCACGATTTGCGGATTTTTTGCCTTCGCGTTCTGTGCCAGAGTGAGCGCGACATCCAGATTTTGATTTTGCTGAGCATAAACCCAGGCCAGATTGTTCTGAGCAACCGCGAAATTGGGATCGATACTGAGAGCCTTCTGAAATGATTCCACGGCTTTCGGGAGATTTCCTTCATCAATGTAGATATTTCCAATTACGGTAACGATTGGCGCCGAGGGAGCGGCGAACTGCATCGCCTGATCATATTCCTGGAGCGCGGCGGCGTTGTTATGTTGATCTCGATAGATCTGACCCATCTGGAGATAGCAACTCGCGTCGTTCGGGCTTAGATCGATGGCCTTCTGCGTCTCCGATTGCGCGGTCGCGTAGTCGTTTGCCTGTTCGGCCATCCGTCCTCTCATCAAGTGGCCATCCAGATTATTGGGGTTCTGGGCGGTGAACTGTGAGGCCAACTGATCCGCTTTGGCCTGCTGTTTCTGCGAAATCAGGAAATAGGCATAAGCCCTTAGGATGCCAGTGTCCTGAGGGGCAGCCGCGAGCGCAGCTTTATATTCCGCCTCCGCTTCGGGAAAATTTTTCTCCGCAACGCGGACAGCAGCACGGACTGCATGAACGGAAGGATTGCCGGGGGCCAGCTTTTGAGCGGCATCCAAATGCTCGCTGGCCTGTTTGAGTTGGCCCAAATTCAGAAGGATTTGGCTCAATTCGAGCTCATACTGCACATTCGTCGGATCCTGCTGTACAAGCTCATTCGCATAGAGTTGCGCAACAGAATCGTTATGCTGGGTCATGTTGAGGTTTACCAAGGCATTCAACGCGATGGGAAGCCCGGGCTTTACGCGGATGGCGTCCTGAAGCTGCGCATTGGCATCGGAAAAATTGCCGAAATCTTGCAATGCCATGGCGAGAAAATAATGCGCTTGGGGCGAATCTGGCGTATCGGAAGCAACTTTCTGCAAGAAATCGACAGCCTCTTGGAGGCGGTTCTGCGCCGCGAGCAAGCGGCCATGATCGATGCGCGCGGTCACATCCGTAGGCGCCTGTTTCATCAGCCGCTGATCCACCGATGCGGCGAGATCAATCTTGCCACTCGTAAGGTAGGTGTCCTCAATCCGATTCTCGAGTTCCAGATTTTTTGGGTCAATTGACAATCCGCGCTGATACGAGGAAATAGCCTGATCGCCCATGTTTCTTTGGAGATAGAAATCCCCGATTTCTTCAGCGACGGCAGCGGATTTGGGCATCTGATTGGAAAGCTTGGCGAGCGCGGCGTCTGCATCGGGCTTCTTACCTTCGATCCAAGAAAGACTCGCTGAATCCAGATAGAGAGGTGCAGAATTTGGATTCGCCTGGATTCCCTGCTGCAAAATCTGTTCCGCGTCAGCCCGCTTGCCATCTGCCACCAATACCTGCGCGCATTGCTCATACAACTTTGTGGCATCAGGATTCGTCTTGATTCCTTGCTCAAGAGTCTGCTCCGCCAGCGCAGGCTGCTTTTGAATTCGATATACATCAGCGAGGGCCGAATAAGCGGCGAGGTACTTCGGATTTACCTGAATGGCCTTCTTTTCATTCTCTTCCGCATCCGACGCGTGTCCCATCTGCAAATTCACTAATCCGAGATCGACGTAGGACCGGGCATCATTCGGGTTCAGCGTGGCGACCTTCGCAAATTCCTGAAGCGCTTGATCGTATTTATTTTCGCTGCCATAAATCATTGCCAGAAGACGATGGGCGTCCGCGTTTTTCGGATCTTCTTTGAGAACGAATTCGGCATCGCTGGTGGCGTCGGAATAATACTGGGGATTCCTGATTGCCAAGAGAAAAGCGCCATGTGCAAGACGAATATCCGAGCGGCTCGGATCGACGGACATGGCTTGATTCAAAGCGCCGTACGCCGTCTTCAAGTCGCCCTGGGCTTCACTGGCTTTGGCGAGCTGGTAATAGGCTTCGGCATATTTGGGGTCGATCTTAAGCGCGTTTCGAAATTCAATCGCTGCGCTCGCATATTGGGCCTTCTTCATATAATCCTCGCCCTTGGTCAAGTATGCGAGCTTGGCTTTTTCGGGGTTCGCGGCGCATGCTGCCAACAACAAGGAAATTGCGAATGTAGAAACCAGAATCGCCGTAACCCGAGTCCATGCGCGTTTCATAGAACATCTCCCTGTGTAAACTTCTAATTCGGAATGTATCTGCCGAGCAGCGGAAAGAGCTGCTGAGTGAATTTCACCAAACGTGCGTGCGCTTGAGCGCTGTCATTCCCCGAGATTGGGGTAATGACTCGAACCAGCGCTCCGTCTGTTCGATTCCTTGTGATCGCGTCATCGATCATCCAAAATTTTCCCCAGTATTCACTGGCAATGACGCGGCCGCGGCCCTGATACCAATAGAATACTTGTTCCTTGTTCAGGCCCTGCGCGATTACGTAGTCGTTGACGACAATCTTTTCTCCATTCAATAAAGTGATCGTCGCGTCGCCGACGTGAGTAGGTTCCCAGCCCGCGCCTGGCAAGCAATTCTTCGGTGAATGGATCGTGTCGCCGGTTCTCTGGCTTGCGTAATAACCGATGTAAAGGTCGACGGGCGAGACAGAAGACCCAGCCACATATTCGCGGTTCGTGTAATCAGTGACACTCAGAGCCTGCACAATCCGTGCGTCATCAGAAGGATTCTCTGTGAGTGGAATCTGCCGGCCTGTCCAATTGCCGATCGTATAGGGCAGGTTGCTGAGTCGTTCGCGAGACACGACGGGCTCGCCGTGGCTCATGGCATGAAGCAGGACTGTCCCACCCAGAAGAACGGCCGCAACAATGCAAAGGCGCATGGTCATTCGCCAGCTACCCATTTGCTTGGCTCTCCTTGCCGAATGGGATTTTGCGAAGAGCCCAGTGGCAGATGAACATCAATATCAACGCAGCGACAAAAATCACCCAGCCAGAAAATTCATGGAAAAAACCTTCCGCCATGCTGGGACCGTAATGAAACGTCAGCAGCCCCGCGCCCATGATTCGGATGGCGTTGCTGACGATGGCGATGGGAACCATGAGAATCACCAGAAGCCAGCGAACCCAAAGCCGACGCTCGGTCAGGTATCCGTAAGCAATCGCAAGCGTAATCAGAGTCATTAAAGAACGAATACCGCTGCACGCGTCCACGACCTCAAGCGTGTAGTTCGGCAAGATGATGAGATTGCCTTCACGCAACACAGGAACGTTGATTAACTGAAGCCAGAAGGTCGCGAATCGAGAAGCTAGGAGTTGCAGCGGAAAGGTGATTTGATTGTAGATGATCGTGGGTATGGGAATCATCAAAATCAAGAAGCCTAGCGGGAACATAATCGCACGGAGGAACCGCCGTCCTCCCAAAAACAGAACGCAGCCAGCGACTAAAACCAACATTGAAAAGCGGCTCGTAAAAAGTTCTGCGCCAAGCGATCCCAATAGCAATAATGCGATGGCGGCGACCATCACCAGAAAACCGAAGTTCGATGGCTTCAAGGAAATCTTCGCGAGGCGTTCGCGCTGTTTCCAAAACACATAACCAGCAAAGACGGGAACAAGAAAACCATGCCCGTAGTTCGGGTCCTTCCACCAGTTAAGGATCAGAGATTCCAGGATCGGCCCGTAAAGAACGAGGAAGAGTACCGATAAGCCTGCCAGCCAAGCTGACCAAGGTACGCGCTCCTGCAGTGCGCTGGGTGCTGCAATAGCTCTTGTTGCTGAGGGTTCCATCGTTCTTTCTATCGCTTCCGAATGTTCTAATCCTAGCGTCCTACACAGTCTCTAAGATAGTCAATGGCGAGTCGCAGTCCCTTGCAGCAGGACTGCGCAGATTTCAGTGCAATACGGGTGCCTAACGGCCTCATCTAAGCACTCGTCACAATATCTATATTATACATAATAAGGTATTTAGAATCAATAAAAATCGCGGCTCGAGGCGATTTCCAGGTCCCTCTATAAGTTGCAATTTATTGCACATCGAACGGCAGTTTGGTTCTCTGAAAGCCATTCACGGAGCCACCTAGCTAGAGTGAATTGGCGATCGACTCTAGCGCGAACGGGGCTTGGGTTTCTCTGCGAATTATCAGGATTCGATGACCTGACCGAAGGGACATCAGTCGTACAGGTTCGTTGCTGCCGACCCTTTTCTCGCCCTGCGAACAGGTGTTTTAGGGCCCTCCCGCAGTTCAACATAGTGCTCAAGGCTGGTGAGCAGCAGACTGCCAGTATTTGGTCACGGAGGGCACGGGATGGGGCGCAGTAGTTGTGGAACCAGTAAGTTGTCAGGTTCCTCGGGAAGCTGCCGCGATGCTCGGCGTATTGGGAATATCAAAAAGATGAATGCTGTCCGAGCACTGCTCATCCTGCCGTTGCTTCTAGCGTTTCTTCCGTTCGTGGAATCTGGCTGCGGTTTGACGGCCGGGGCTGGATCGAAAGACCTCACGCAGCAGTCCGCAGTAGCGATCACGACGTCAACTTTGCCGTCGACTCAGCCAATGCTGTCATACAAGGTTTCGCTGAACGCGACCGGTGGAGAAGCCCCCTATTTGTGGACCGTCACTTCGGGGTCGCTTCCTCCGGGAATTTCACTGACAGGTGCAACCGGCACGATCGCTGGCAAGGCAACTGTTGCGGGTAATTATACTTTCACGATTGAAGTGCAAGACTCCGCCTCGCCGACGACGAGCGCCACACAATCTCTTCAGATCAATGTGACGACACCCGGCAGCGGGCTAAAGATTTCTACGGTAAGCCTTCCTGCAGGTCAAGTCGGTGTTTCTTACAGTACAGCTGCGACCGCAACTGGCGGGAAGGCTCCCTACACCTGGAGCATCTCTTCGGGAGCGCTTCCAGTGGGGCTCTCTCTTTCGGCTTCCACCGGAGGAATCGCTGGGACGCCAACCCAGTCCGGACAATCGGTATTCACGCTAGCGGTCACGGACTCCACTGGTCTTTCCACGCAACAGTCACTCAGCATCCAAGTCGGTACGAGCCAAGCGGCAACGTCACTCCAGATCAACACCACGTCATTGCTTGGTGGAATCGTCGGCCAAGGCTACTCCGTGGCGCTTCAGGCATCCGGCGGAGTCCCGGGCTACAGTTGGAGCGTGACCTCCGGACAATTTCCCCCCGGCCTGGCTATTGATAGCACGAGTGGAGCTATCGGCGGTGTACCTACCGCGACGGGGCAATTCTCGTTCACCGTTCAAGTGAACGACTCGGCGGTGCCGCCGAACACTGCAACGCAGACGCTCAGCATCACGATTTCCAGCAACACATCGGCAAACGTTGGGCCGGGCTCGACGATGGCCGGCGGCCTGCTTGCGCTCCCGCCGAGCCGTCAGCTCGGAAGCAACATCCTGCCGAACGGGAACATGCAAAATGGAACTACCGGATGGTACATTCCGACGTGCTGGAGCATGGATTCCACGGTCGCCTACACAGGAGCCTCTGCGTCGCTCAAATACACAGCAGGCTCATCTTGCGCTACAACTGCGTATGCGCCGAACTTCGTATTTCAAGCGAACACCTCCTACACGATCGGCGTATGGGTAAAAGCCTCGGCAGGGAGCAATCTCGAAGCTCAAATTAAAGTAGCCGATGGCACGGATGACGGACTTTCTGTTGGAGGCAACAACGCAGTGGCCATCGGGACGAGCTGGACGTACATCACCGTCCCGGATTTCGACATGCTGGCATTGCACAATGGCGACAACATCGAAACGCGCCTAGTCGTTTCTGCCCCCAGCGGCGAGACGCCGAGTGGGACATTGTGGTTCAGCGACGCGACCGCGCAGCCGGAAGTGCCGTTGCCCATCTCCACTTTTCTGTTGTACCCCAACTTCCGCGGCTACCTCTGGCAAACCGGCCCGCAAACTATTCGCCTGCACGTCGAAGTGGCCAGTCCCTCCGGCATGACTGCGCAGATCGTGGTGCAAACCGAAGGCGGCAGCATCGTCAACACCGTGCAGCAAGCCGCGCAAGCTACACAGGAAATCGATATTGATGGGACTTCACTGGCGCTGGGTTCGTATCTGATCCACACGAATCTGCTGGATAGCACGGGAGCGGTGGTGTCGAGCTATCCGGATTACCGGGTGACGAAGGTGAGCAGCACGTTCCAGGCGAGCCTGGTGAACTACATCGATACGGATAATTTCTTGGTGCACAACGGGCAGAAGGAGTTTGTGTGGGGTGTTTATGACCGCGAAAGCAGCATCCGCTGCTACGGCTGCATGTACACGACCGCGGCGGCCTACGATTCGAATATCGCCGGTTTCAACAATCTAGGCACAATCGCGAATTACGGGGACACGCAACTGAATGCCATGACGAACTTTGACCCGTGGTCGGCCATGTTGCCCGGACCGCCGGCCGTTTACGACTATCTGGATCCGGCGATGCAGGCGCTCCAGAGCGAAGGGGTCGGATATCTGCAGACCGTCAACAATTGGATCTCTAGCAACCAATATCGGCCATTCTGGGCGACATCCTTGACTGATCCTCAGTTGTGGCAACTCGCCGCAAGCATGATGGCAGGAAAATCCGGCGGCCTCGGCTACTATACGTACGACGAGCCGACGCTCGATCTGCTTCCAGGCGTTTTCGCGCAGTATCAAACCCTGAAGCAGTACAATTCGGGCTCCGTTGCATGGGGCGCACTGATTGACGCCGACCAGATCTATCGCTGGCGTGATACCAGCGATGTGACGGGGTGTGATCCTTACCCGGTCGGCATTCCTACTGGAGCGGATGAGTACGCTGTCGGCACCCCATTAATGGGTAGCACCACGCCCGGCTATATTCCGGCGACAATCAGAGTCTCACTCTGGACGGAGGGATCCGAACAACAGGTCTATGACAGCCGTCCGGTGTGGATGGTCCTTCAACTCTGGCGCCAGTGGGGCCTGTTCCCAACTTATGAGGAGATGAAGCAGTCCGCCTATAAGGCGATCATTGGCGGCGCGAACGGCATCATGTGGTGGGGCTTCGTGAGCGCATCTGGCATGGAAGAGGAGTGGTACCAACGCCAGAATTACCAGGCCTACTTCGACTTCAAGCAGCTGTCTGGCGAAGTACAGGCCCTCCAGCCTTTCTTGATTTCTCCGCCGCAACCGCAGGATCTCGGTTCTGTATCGAGCAGCGAAATCGAGACCCTAGTGAAGGCAAATTCGACGCAGATGGTCATCTTTGCTACAAGCGATTCAGCCTCAGCGGTGAGCAATGTGACGTTTAATTTGGCTTCCGTGGTTCCAACCGGCTCGACGGTCACCGTGTACAGCGAGAATCGCACGGTACCGCTCAACGGCATGAGCTTCACCGACTCATTCAACCCTTTTGAAGCTCACGTCTACATCGTTAGCATACAGTGATCTCGCGGTACCGTAATTCAGTCTGGTGCAGTTGGATTCGAATCTATGAACTCGCGCGCCTTGAATTTAGGTCCGAATAAGGAACATCGATGAATTGTTGCGACCTTGACAAATCCGATCTTCGGCATTTGACGCATTGGGATTGGATTGTCCGACGCGGCCGATGCCCACACTCGTTGAATTCCTTTTTCTTGTGCTAGCCAATATAAAGCAAATTGCATGTTGTCCCGATAAAGTCCACGTCCAGCAAATTTAGGTACAGTTGATGATGCATTAAGTTCCAGCTCTGTTGGACGCAGATCGATAAGCTGACGATGATTGCTTGCATCATATACCCATACGATGCTCGCCATTTCGTCGTCTACCTCCGCCAGAAAGCACAATCGCGCGTCAGCAATTTTGTCTCTGAAGAACTCCGTTGGGTGAGTGGAGTTTCTCTTCTGAATCACACGTTCAAGGGCATCACCATAAAACTTGACTCCTCCGTTCTCGGCCGGTGGAGAATAGGAAGGACCAAGATTTACGATATAGAAATGGAAATCCAGGGGTTGAAACATCTTGAGTATTATTCTTGCCGATTTGATTGGACTGATCCTGGAGAAGTATTGACTTCCTATACTTA
>JASHRL010000113.1 GCA_030037355.1 Candidatus Acidiferrales bacterium
TGGCGTATCATGCGCGACGAAGCCAAAAAGCCCTCGGCAACCGTTGAACTGCGCCCGGAGGAGCGCAGAAAACACGCGCGTTATCCCTTTTCGGCTGCTGCCGAGGTTTTTGAGCCTCAGTCGAATACTCGCGTCACAGGTCGCTGTTCCGATTTGGCACGCGGCGGCTGTTTCATTGATGCAATGAGTCCGTTCCCGGTTGGGACATCTGTGGCTATCTTCATCAGCTTCGATCAAAAAAAATTCGAAGCCAAGGGCCGCGTTGTTTATTCGCAGAGCGGCATGGGGATGGGTCTGGAGTTTACCTCCGTGGGACCAGATCAAAGATGGATTCTGGAGCAATGGATCAGTGAGCTTTCGGGACAGCCTCCCGCCAAGCTGAAAGTTATTGAAACAGAGCGCGCTCCGGAACCAGACGCCAGCGGCAACGATGAACCTCGCTATGTCCTCAATGAATTGATCATCACGCTGATGCGCAAAGGTGTCCTCACAGACAAAGAAGGCAAGACACTTCTGCTCAAGCTAATGAGTTGAGCGAACCTCGCTCCTTCGAAAAATTTCCTCCCAAAAGCGTTACAGACAGTTCATTCGCCACGGACGCGCCAAAGCGATAGAATCGACGAGTCATAATTTGTGCGTCCCACATGATTGCGCGGCGCATCTACTGGATGGGAGGTTCGAAATCAATGGGGGTGCTCACGCAGGGGCCGGCCACGAAACAAACTATCGATCAGCTTTGCATCAATACCATTCGCACTCTTTCGATGGATGCTGTCCAGCAGGCCAACTCCGGTCACCCCGGCACACCCATGGCGCTCGCTCCCGTTGCCTATACGTTATGGCAGCGCTTTCTTCGATTTGATCCGAATGATCCCATCTGGCCCAACCGCGACCGCTTCGTGCTTTCAAATGGTCACGCTTCGATGCTGCTGTATTCGTTGTTGCATCTCGCCGGTGTGAAGGCCGTGAATCCGAAGTACGAAACCCTAGGCGAGCTTTCCGTGAAGCTCGAAGACATCAAGCGTTTCCGCCAGCTCGATAGCAAGTGCCCTGGTCATCCGGAATATCGCTGGACTTCTGGCGTCGAAACCACGACTGGCCCTCTCGGGCAGGGCGTGGCCACGAGCGTCGGAATGGCCATAGCCAATGACTGGCTGGCGCAATATTTCAATCGCCCGAGCTTCGAGATGTTCGATTACAACGTCTATTCCATCTGCGGCGACGGCGACATGATGGAAGGGATCTCCGGCGAAGCCGCGTCCATCGCCGGCCATCTGAAACTCTCGAATCTTTGCTGGATCTACGACAACAACCACATCACCATCGAAGGTCACACGGAACTCGCGTTTGACGAAGACGTGGCCACGCGCTTCATGGGTTACGGCTGGAACGTAACTCGCGTCGGCGACGCAAATGACATGGAAATGCTCAGCCGCGCCTTCACCACTTTCCTCAAAACGACCGACCGGCCCACGCTCATCATAGTCGATAGTCACATCGCCTATGGCGCGCCGCACAAGCAAGACACCAGCGCTGCGCACGGCGAGCCTCTTGGCGAAGAGGAAATCCGTTTGACGAAAGAGAATTACGGCTGGCCGGAAGACGCCAAGTTCCTCGTGCCCGATGGCGTGCGCGAAAATTTCAGCGCAGGCATCGGCAAGCGCGGCAAGGAAGCGCGCGATGCATGGATGTCGCTCTTCGACGCGTACAAAGGGAAATATCCGGATTTGGCAGCGCAAATCCTGAAAATGCAGCATCGCGAATTGCCCGACGGCTGGGACATGAATTTGCCTGTCTTTCCGGCCGACTCCAAGGGTATCGCCAGCCGCGATTCTTCAGCAAAGGTCCTGAACGTTGTCGCACAGAATATTCCGTGGCTCATTGGCGGCTCCGCGGATCTCGCGCCGTCGACCAAGACCCGCCTCACATTCGACAAAGCTGGTGATTTCGAAGCTGCAAGCTACGGCGGTCGCAACTTTCATTTCGGTATTCGCGAACACGCGATGGGTGCGATCTTAAATGGCCTTTCGCTTTCAAAAATTCGGCCCTATGGCTCGACATTTCTGATTTTCAGCGATTACATGCGCGAGCCCATTCGCCTGAGTGCCATCATGGAACTGCCGGTGATTTATGTTTTCACCCATGACTCCATCGGCGTTGGCGAAGACGGCCCGACGCATCAGCCCATCGAACAGTTGCCTTCGTTACGCGCGATTCCGGGGCTGATTACTCTGCGTCCCGCCGATGCCAACGAAGTGACGGAAGCGTGGAAGGTAATTCTTCAGCTTCATCACGAACCCGCGGCGCTAGTCCTCAGCCGGCAGGCTCTTCCAACTCTCGACCGCACCAAATACGCCTCGGCCACTGGCGTTGCCAAAGGCGCATATGTGCTCGCTGATGCCGAGGGTGGCAAACCGGATCTTTTACTTCTCGCGACAGGCAGCGAAGTCTCCTTGGCCATCGAAGCTTATGAGCGTTTGAAGAGCGAAGGCATCCGCGCGCGCGTCGTCAGCATGCCTTCGTGGGAAATCTTCGATCACCAGCCGCAGGAGTATCGCGACTCCGTGATTCCTCCCGCGGTGAAGGCGCGCATTTCCGTCGAGCAGGCTTCCACGATGGGCTGGCAGCGCTATGTCGGCCTTGAAGGACGCATGATCGGGATGCACACATTCGGCGCGTCTGCTCCATTGAAAGAACTCCAGAAGAAATTCGGCTTCATGCCGGAGCGCATTGTCGCGACAGCCAAAGAGCTGCTCGGGAAAGCGAGGTAAGCGTGCGAATCGGGGTCGGCGCGGATCATGCAGGATATTTGCTGAAAGATCAGATTGCGGCTTTCTTGCGCGAAGCAAAGCACGAAGTCATTGACTTCGGCACCAACGGCCCAGCGCCGGTCGATTATCCCGACTTTGCGCAGGCTGTCGGTGAAGCGGTGATCTCCGGTCGCGCCGAGCGCGGCATTGTGATTTGCGGCAGCGGCGTCGGCGCTTGCATTGCGGCGAACAAAATTCCCGGCATTCGCGCGTCCATGTGCCACGACACGTATTCCGCGCACCAGGGCGTCCAGCACGACAATATGAATGTCCTCGTTCTCGGCGCGCGTGTAATCGGCCAAATGCTGGCTCAAGAAGTGGTCACGAATTTCATCGCCGCAACCTATTGGGGCCACGAAAAAGGCCAGGAACGGCTGCAGCGAAGAGTTGATAAGATAACAGCGATCGAACGGCGCTATAGTTTGCCGGCCGCGACGGCCGGGAAGGAGTAGGGTCATGTCCACGCAGGCAGTAGGGAATCGTGAAGCGGTGAAAACGGAGAATCCGCTGAAGGCTCTTGCGAAATTCGGCCAGTCCGTCTGGCTCGATTATATTCGCCGGAGTCTCTTGACCAGCGGCGAGCTGCGCCGCCTGATCGATGAAGATGGTCTGCGCGGCATGACTTCGAATCCTGCCATTTTCGAAAAGGCCATCACCGGCAGCACCGATTATGCCGATTTCTTGAAGTCGCTCGACTCACGCCCCGATCTCGACGCCAAGGCGCGTTATGAGCTGCTCGCGATTCGCGATATTCAGGATGCCGCCGATATTCTGCGGACGGTCTACGACTCTTCGAAGCGTGCCGATGGCTACGTCAGCCTGGAAGTTTCGCCGCTCTTGGCGCGTGACACGCAGGGCACCATCGACGAAGCGCGCCGCCTCTGGAAGGCCGTTCACCGCGAAAACGTGATGATTAAAGTGCCTGCGACCGTCGAAGGCATACCCGCGATTCAGCAGCTTTTGAGCGAAGGCATCAACGTCAATATCACTCTCCTCTTCGCACAAGAGGTCTATGAAAAAGTCGCGCAGGCTTATATCGCCGCGCTTGAAATCTACGCGAAGAACGGCGGCGACGTCAGCAAAATGGGCAGCGTCGCCAGCTTCTTCGTCAGCCGCATCGACACGCTCGTCGACAAGCAACTGAGTGATCGCCTGAAGCAGACCGCGGATTCCGCCGAGCGTGCGCAGTTGCAGGGCTTGCTCGGCAAAGTGGCCATCGCCAACGCCAAGGTGGCTTACGAAATGTATGAACGCTTGTTCCGCGGCCCGCGCTGGGAAGCTCTCGCCGCCAAAGGCGCGCATGTCCAGCGTCTTTTGTGGGCCAGCACCAGCACGAAAAATCCCGCGTATCGCGATGTGATGTACGTCGAGGAGTTAATCGGCCGCGATACCGTCAACACCATTCCACCCGCAACGCTCGATGCCTTCCGCGACCACGGCCAGGTTCGCGCCAGCTTGACTGAAGATGTTCCCGCCGCGCACGAAACGATGCAGACCCTCGCCAAAGTCGGCATCTCCATGAAGCAAGTTACCGACCAGCTCGTCGACGAAGGCGTGCAGCTATTCGCCGACGCATTCGATAAACTGATTGCCGCCGTCGAGGTGACCATCCGCAAACCAGCCACGCCGCGAGCGGCGATGCAAACGTACACTCTCCCACAGCCGCTCGATCTCGCCGTGAAGAACGCAATCGAAGACTGGTCGAACAACGGAAAAATGCGCCGTCTCTGGTCTCGCGACGCTTCTCTGTGGACGAATTCCGACGAAGCCAAGTGGCTCGGCTGGCTCGGCATCACGGACGACCAGGAGCAGCACGCGGGCCAGCTCGAAGAGCTCTCCACCGAAGTGAAAAAAGAGAACATTCCTTCGGCGCTTCTCCTTGGGATGGGTGGTTCCAGCCTTTGTCCCGAGGTTCTGACCAAGACTTTCGGCAAATCCGCCGGCTTTCCCGAATTCCACGTCCTGGATTCCACGGATCCCGCGCAAATCAAATCCATCGAATCGAAGATTGACCTGAAACGGAGCCTCTTCATCGTCTCCAGTAAATCCGGCAGCACGCTTGAGCCGAATATCTTCAAGCAATATTTCTTCGAGAAGGCCAAGCAAGCGTCAGACGCTCAGCACGCGGGCAAGCAGTTCATCGCCATCACCGACCCCGGCTCGAAAATGGAAAGCGTCGCTCAGCATGACAATTTCCGCCGCATTTTCTACGGCGTCCCAAGCATCGGCGGACGTTACTCTGCTCTCTCCGATTTCGGCCTTGTTCCTGGCGCGGTGATGGGTTTGGATATCAAGAAATTCCTCGACCGCACCGAAGAAATGGTCCACGCTTGCGCACCTTCCGTTCCGCTGAATGAAAATCCTGGCGCGGTGCTCGGCATCATTCTCGGAGTGCTCGCGAAGAATGGCCGCGACAAAGTCACGCTCATCACTTCACCAGCCATCGGCGATCTCGGCGCGTGGCTTGAACAATTGCTCGCCGAATCCACAGGCAAGCAGGGCAAGGGTCTGATCCCCGTCGATCGCGAAGCGCTTGGCGCGCCGGAAGTCTATGGCAACGACCGCATCTTTGCTTATGTGCGCCTCGATTCCGCTCCCGACGCAGATCAGGACGCGAAAGTCGCCGCGCTCGAAAAGGCCGGCCAGCCGGTCGTCCGCATGTCTCTGCGCGACCCCTATGATCTGGGGCAATCTTTCTTCCGCTGGGAAATCGCCACAGCTGTGGCTGGCTCGATCATCGGTATCAATCCTTTTGACCAGCCCGATGTGGAGGCCAGCAAGATCGCCACGCGAAATCTGACGGATCAATATGAAAAGACCGGCGTCCTCCCCGCCGAGCAGCCGCTTTTCGAAGAGAAGGGCATTAAGCTTTTCACCGACGAGAAAAATGCCGCCGCGCTAAATCAAGCCCTCGGCGCAAACAAATCGCTCGCGGCATATTTGCGCGCGCATTTCGGCCGCTTGAAAGCCGGCGACTATTTCGCCACGCTGGCTTACGT
>JASHRL010000114.1 GCA_030037355.1 Candidatus Acidiferrales bacterium
GAGGCCGGCGACGCGAGCCGGCTGTAGGATAATGACGCTCGCGCTTTGCAGCAAGGAACGATTTTCGCCGGAGAACCGAACGAGGATGGTCGCATCAACGTGAACGTCGCGCCACACGAAATTACAAAGGCGGTGATTCTCGCCCGCGGGTTGGGCAAGCGGATGCGTTCAGCCGATTCCTCCGTGCATCTCGCTGACGGGCAATCTCGCGCTGCCGATGCGGGAATGAAGGCGATGATTCCCATCGGCCGCCCATTTCTCGATTATGTGCTCAGCGCGCTTGCGGATGCGGGTTTCAGCGACGTGTGCCTTGTAGTCGGCCCGGAACACACGGCCATCCGCGAATATTACGCTTACATTCCTGCGCGCCGGATTCGTGTCAGCTTCGCGATTCAGGAGAGCCCCATCGGCACGGCGAACGCTCTTCTTGCCGCCGAATCGTTCACGGATGGCGAATCGTTTCTCGTGCTCAATTCCGATAATTATTATCCCGTCGAAATCTTCCGCGTGTTGCGCGTGCTCGGCGAGTCAGGCCTTCCCGCTTTCGAGCGTGAAGCTCTGCTTCGCGACAGCAATATTCCGCCCGATAGAATTCGCGGGTATGCGCTGCTGGAAATTAATGCAGCGGGCTATCTCGTACGCATAATCGAAAAGCCAGGTCAGATGCTCGAAGCGATCGCTGGCAAGGAAATTTTCATCAGCATGAACTGCTGGCGGTTCAGTTCCACAATTTTCCGCGCCTGCCGGGAAGTGCCTCGCTCGGCGCGAGGAGAATTCGAACTGCCGGAAGCCGTCCAATACGGCCTCGCGTCGCTCGGCCTTCGTTTCAAGGCGATTCCGTTTCGCGTGGGGGTGCTCGATCTTTCCTATCGTGGCGACATCGCAGAAGTCGCGAAACGCCTTGCTGATGTTCGAGTCGAGTTATGATCGCATTTGAAGGCCGTCTTCACGATTTTGGCATGAGCGCTGCTGAATCAAGCACAAAAGCTGCGCTTTTCGAAAAGCTGCTAAGTGAACTGTGTGCGATGCGCGGAAGTGCCGTGGATTCGCATTGCGCATTCTTTGTTCCGGGCCGGCTGGAATTTCTTGGCAAACACACCGATTATGCCGGGGGTCGAAGTCTTGTATGCGCCATCGAGCGCGGCATCTGCGTCGTGGCCGTGCCACGCGAGGACAGACGGATTCGCATCCTCGATGTTGGCCGCGACGCATCCGTTGATTTCAAGTTCGAGGCATTGATCGAACCAACCGCAGGTCACTGGTCGAATTTCCCCATGACGGTCGCTCGCCGGCTCGCACGCGACTTTCCCGGCACGCGCGTCGGCGGGGACATCGCTTTCGCCAGTGATCTTCCTCGGGCTTCAGGGATGAGCAGTTCGAGCGCTTTCGTCGTCGCCGTTTTTTTCGTTCTCGCGCATGTCAACCAATTGTCGAAAATGGACGCCTATCAGCGTGCGATCTCATCTCGCGAAGATCTGGCGGGCTATATTGCTGCCATCGAAAGCGGCGCGAGCTTCAAGTCCTTTCCGGGCGCTCGCGGGGTTGGTACACACGGTGGAAGCGAAGATCACGCTGCCATTCTTTGTTCGCGCGCGAAATTTTTGTGCCAGTATTCCTTCCGCCCGATTCACTTCGAGCGCGAGATTCGCTTGCCGGAGCGGCATGTTTTTGTGATCGGAGTCAGTGGCGTGAAGGCTGACAAAACGGGCGACGCACGCGAAGCATACAATCGCGCATCGGCCGCTGCGCGAAAAATCCTGGACTCTTGGTGCGCCGCCACCGGCCGCGACGATCCATCGCTTGCTGCCGCATTATCTTCGCAGCCTGATGCGATTGGGCGGCTTCGGGAAGTATTGCGCGAATCGAAGGATGCCGAGTATCCCGCCAGCGTGCTTCTGGATCGCCTCACTCAGTTTGCCGAAGAAAGCAACGAAATCATTCCTTCCGCCGGAGATGCTCTCGCTCGTGGCGATTTTGCGCGCCTTGGCGCGCTTGTCGATCGTTCGCAATTCCTCGCGGAAACGCTGCTTAGAAATCAGGTGCCTGAAACGACCGAATTGGCTCGCTCCGCCCGCTCCCTCGGCGCAGATGCTGCGTCGGCGTTCGGCGCCGGTTTTGGAGGCAGCATCTGGGCGCTCGTCGATTCCAGCCATGCGGAAGAGTTTTGCAAAGCCTGGCGAACGCATTATCATCGGCGCTTTCCGGGACTGGCTGATGCGAGCTGTTTTTTCACAAGCCGCCCTGGCCCGGGCTTGATTCAGTTCGATTGAAATTTATCTGTCGAGGAGACCCGTGCATCACGCAAGAAAGGACCCACATACAATGCCGCAAGATTTTCTCCACAGAATGACTCGCCGCGAATTTGTCGGCCACGGCATGTTGCTGCTCGGAAGTCTTCCAGCAGCCTCGTTTTTGAGTCGCTCATCATTCGCGGCAATGCTGCAGAACTCATCGGATGAGTATGGCTCGGCACAAGCGCGGATCGATGGCGGCAAGGTTTCGCTCGGCAATCACGTCCTCACGGCGCAATGGCAAATCTCGCCGGATGGCTTACAACTCATTCAGATGAAAGACGAACGAAACGGACAGAGCATTAGGAGTCCGAAGCCTGCGTTTTCGCTGGCTCTCGCCGATGGTTCACAAATTCTTTCATCCAA
>JASHRL010000013.1 GCA_030037355.1 Candidatus Acidiferrales bacterium
CCGACCGTTCCCTCTTCCACCGCTCCGCCGCGCGCCGACTCCAGCGCCTTCACGACATCTTCCGCCTTCACGTGCCGCCCGCGAATATCGTTCAGCCATCCGTCGTTCGTCTCGCCCACCACCGGATTGATCGACCGCACTTCTTCATTTCCCGGCAGCGCCAGCATCCAATCCGTCATCGTCGCCGCCGCGTCCCACACGCTCAGCGTATTCGTCAGCAAAATCGGCGTCTCAATCTGCCCCAGCTCGTTCACCTGCGTCGATCCCACCAGCTTCCCGAACGCGTTGAACACGTACACCGCTCCCGCCACTTTTTGCTGAAACATATTTCCTGCGTGCGGCAAAATCGCCGTCACTCCCGTACGAACATCATCTCCCTGAATAATCGTCGTCTGCCCCACTTCCACTCCCGCCACATCCGTAATCGCGTCGAGCGGCCCCGGCTCATACACGCCAATTCGTATTCCCAAATCCCTCGCCCGCGGCTTTGTATTCATCGCGCTGCTCTCCTGTGCTTGCGCCAATGCAATTCCAGCCATCAGCATCACCGTGCAACCGAGAATCACTATTTTCACCGCTCTCATCATTTGCCTCTCCCGCGCCCGATTCTATTACCGTGTTCAATCGCTACTGCTTGGAGCTGTTTTCAACTTGGCGGATAATATCGCACACGTATTAGGGCAATTGGAGCTTATAAGCTAGAATAGAAATATGAGCATCCGAGATTTTAAGGTTTTCCTCGAACCCGACGCGGAATATGGCGGTTATGTTGCCGTGTGCCCCTCAATCCAGGGCTGCTACTCGCAAGGAAAAACTGTCAACGAGGCGCTCGCCAATATTCGCGAGGCCATCGAATTGTGCCTCGAGGATATGGAAAGCCGGGGCGAAGAAATTGCCGATCCCAATAACGTGCTAATCGGCAGCGTCGTCATTGCCAAGTAATTCGCAAACCTTTCTACAACTTCGACGAAAACTCTTCCACGGTAAGCAAAGAATCACGCAGAATCCGCTTTAATGTGCCAAAGGCGACTTCATCGTGCAACGGAACGGTTACTGGAAGTCTTCGTGGCTCGCGCTCATTCCGCAGGCGCACGTGACTCCCCTTTTGACGAACCGCCACATATCCATAACGCTCAAGGACACGAATCACTTCCGCCCCGGAAACCACCGGCAGCTTCACTTCTCGCCCTCGCCTGTGTAGCCGTCTTCCCGGAACTTTCCTCGCTTTGACACCGAAGTCTCCAGTTCGATCGTGAGCTTGTCCCCCTTTCGAACCACGCCTGCCGCTAGCTAGAACTAATAACAGGGCCTTTCATTTCGCGTCACTCAATTTCCCCATTTGCTCAGAGCGTTCCTTTGCTCTCGCAAAAACACCTTTCGGTCTCGGAGCATGAGTACGTCCCGGAGGCGGCAACTCATTCTTCGGACTCATGTCCGACAACGTTCCGCCGTTCAACAACCCTCTCAAGGTTGTAAGGTTTGTAAGCGCACCATAGGGATAGTCGAGACTCCTTTTTCTCCGGCGAACCCGCAGTTCTGGTTTCGCGCGCCACGCCATCACGCCGTCAATTTCCGTCATCTCTGCTTCGTCTTTCTTAAGACGTTTCAAGGCTGCATGGATACTTGCCAGTGGGTTAGAGGCATAACCTGCGAAACTGAAACCGGACTTCTTCAGCGCGTCACGAACTTCTGTGGCGGTATGCCACTTTCTCGGATTCGCGCTCAAGATGCCCCGTATGGAGTCGGAAAGACCAACGGCACCTGCCATCAGGGAATTAAACCACTGCTCGAACTTCTCCCTGTCAGCATCGGAAAGTTGGTACATCGTCGCGCGAATGAATTGTTCCTTTTGCGCGAGCTTCAAATCAAGCTCTTGCCGTTGGCGAATGAGCGCATCGTACTCCCCAATGGCCTGTCCAATAACTTGCTTATAGTCAATCGCCATACTCTCATAATATAGTCATGCCTATACGATGTCAAGAAAAAGAAAAGGCGAATAAATCAGCCGTCTGTAAGGGATGTTGGAATCGCGGATGCCAACGACGTTTAAAGGAATTACGCTTTACAATCCGCGTCTATCAGGAGGGAAAGAAGAAAGGCGAGCCGTGGTCTGGGACCAGCAACACAGAATTAGAGCACTGACCACTGTTTCTAAACTGTTGCGGCAGTGCCCTTGCTGCGTTACATTCGCCGCTTCGCGCATCCGCCGCCGTCGCGAATGCGCGCAGTTTCATAACGCAGAAAAACTCGCAGCAAATGCCAACGCACTCGAGGGGAAAACAATCCGCCATGATCAAGCGACTCTCATTTTTATTTTTCGCAGCAGTGCTCGCCTGCATCACTCCATCCGCATTCGCACAATCCGACTCCGGCAAAGCTCCCGGCTCGCTCGGCGACGATCTTCGCCAATTAGTCGAGACGCCCGCCGTTTCCGGCTATGAATCCACGCTCGCCGCGGAGATTCGCGACCGCGTGAAATCTTTTTCGCCCCAATTGGATATTAAGTCCGACAATCTCGATGACGTCATCGTCACCATTGGCAGCGGCAGCCCTAAGCGCCTCATTGTCGCGCCCATGGACGAGCCCGGCTACATCGTCGGCAACATCACCGACGACGGCTACATTCAGCTTCAACGCCTCCCGCAGTTCGGCGATCTTCCGCTCTTCAATGAACTCTATTCCGCGCAGCCCGTCGAAATTCAATCCGCCTCCGGGAAATGGATTCCCGGCGTCGTTGCCGGCCTTTCCATTCATTTGCTCCCCGGACGTCTTCATCCGCCCGATCCTTCCGACATCGAAAATATGTACGTTGACGTTGGCGCCGCTTCCGCTGCGGAAGTGAAGCATCTTGGCGCGGATCTCTTGAGCCCCGTGGTCATGGATCGCACGCTCTTTTCTCTTGGCAAGAATTTCTACACCGCTCCCGCCGTCGGCGACCGCTTCGGCGACGTTGCTCTCGTTGATCTGCTGCGCCACATCGATCCATCGAAAGTGAATGGCACGCTGGTTGTCGCTTTTGCCGCTCAGCAATGGGCTGGCGCGCGCGGCCTCGAGCGTCTCCTCGACGAAGAGAACCCGGACGAACTCATCTATGTCGGCCGCCTCACTGCCGCGCCACCGAATCCCGCCGAACCAACTTTGCATCGCGGTCCGCGCCTTCCGATGGGCAGCGGCGTTCTGGTCGGATCGCAGGACGGGAGCGGAAATTTTTCCGGCTTCGCCCAAGACCTCAAATCTCTCGCCGACTCGAATCAAATTCCCATTGCCATGGATTTCTCCGGCCCGATGATGCCGCCGAGCTATCTTGCGCCGCCGAAAACTCCCGATAAAACTGTGCACCTCGCAATTGCCACCGCCTGGCCCGACACGCCCGCTGAAATCATCAGCGCCAAAGATCTCGCGAATCTGTCGGACCTGCTGCAGATCTACGCGCAAGGATCGTTGGCCCAGGTTCGGCCGTTCATAACACTTCCAGAGATAGTTGATCATCCTCTTGCTAATCTCGGAACGCCGCCAACGAAC
>JASHRL010000115.1 GCA_030037355.1 Candidatus Acidiferrales bacterium
GCGGAATTTTTCGCGCCGATGACGACGACCTCTTCGTTCCAGGATGGATGCGGATCGGTGAAATAGTGCGAGACGTGAGGGAGATCTTCGCCGGGGATGCCGAGCGCGTTGGGCATGTCGTAATAGCCGGTGGCGACGATGATTTTTTTCGCGCGATGATGATGCGTCGCGCCATTTGCGGCGCGCGATTCGACGACAAACGCGCCGTCACTGCCGGAGACGCGCTCGACTTTTTCGTAGAGGCGGGCGTCGATGGCGTAATGCTCGACGGCGCGGCGATAATATTTCAGCGCTTCGGCGCGCGTGGGCTTGCCGCCGACAGTGGTCATGGGGAGATCGCCGATTTCCATGCGCTCGGGCGTGGTGAAGAAAACCATGTTGGTCGGATAGTGATAGAGCGAGTTGCAGAGACAGCCCTTGTCGATGACGAGCGGGCGAAAATTGGCGCGCTTGGCTTCGATAGCGCAGGCGAGTCCCGTGGGGCCAGCGCCGATGCAGATGACGTCGTAGCTCGAACTCATCAAGTTAGTGTGCGACGAAGAGCGGCTCAAATTCAACAGGGATTTAGAGCACGAAATCCAATCGCGTCGAAGTGTGAACCGATTCGGGGCAATTACAAACAGTGCTGACGCGGTTGTGACGTCGCCAACTTAAACCGAAGCTCACCAAACACTGTACTAAATCGGTATGTATTCGGATACGATAGGCACATGCTGCGAGTCGCCCTCCTTTCGATTGCATTGTCTCTTACGGCTGCAGCACCCGCTATGGCGCAGGGCGATTGCGTCGGACCGATCCCTTATCGGTGCAATTTGATGAAAGGATGGGTAGCAGTTTTTACGGGGACGGCCATCAAGATCGGCTCCGAAGCCCGATTCCGCGTTGATGAGAGTTTTAAGGGCGCCGAGGGTGAATACTTTGACGTTGAGGAACTGCCTTTGGGACGCGCAGACTTCATTGTCGGTAAGCAATACCTCGTATTCGCCGCCGCCGCTCATCTGAGCGATGGCGAGCACTTGTACGCACCCGTGTGCAGTCCGACACAGGAGATGGAATATGCGAAGGCTCTTGTCGAACAACTACGAGCGGAGAAAAAGGGCAGGCAGGATGCTTCTGTGTACGGCATGCTGATGCGGTCGCTGCCGTTGGCCGCTGGAATCTGGGACGAGAGTTACATTCTCGCGCTACCTGGCGTGACGATCCGGCTTCAATCCAGCCAGGAATCATTTACCGCTGTCACCGACAAAGATGGCGCGTATGAGTTTGAGGATCTGCCAAGCGGGAGGTATCACGTTTCGGCAACGGGCCTGCCACCGAACCTAGAGATCGCGCAGCAGATTCTGGATGACCCCGTTTCGTTCGAATTGCCCGGCGGAATGTGCTACGACAATGAACTGACGGCACTGCCTACGGGGCAAATTTCTGGTCAAGTAATTGGACCGGATGGTGTTCCTCTTCGTTCCACGAGCGTCGAGCTCTACCGCGTCGACCAATACAAGGAAGGGCAAAATGGAAAGGATGCGTACCAAGGCGACGGCAAGCCGTTTCGGATAAAGCATCTGCCGGCGGGCGATTACCTACTGGTTTTCAATTCTGGAAGCCAAGAGAATCCTGACGCTCCGTTTGCGGAAACATTCTACCCCCACGCTGCGCAAGTACAGGAAGCGAGCGTGATTCATCTGAAAGACGGAGAACAGCTGACGAACATGGATATTCACGTCGGCCCACAGGCGTGGCCGACGCGCAAGATTGCAGTACGTCTGGATTGGAATGGGCACAATCCCATGGACTACAGCCACCCCTTTATAAACGCGCGCGCCAATAAAGGATTAGATCCGTACGCATTTCGGGCGGCAGAAGGAACATATTCACTCAGTGTTTTCTTGAATGCTACCTACACGCTGCAGGCCGAAGCCTTCTGCCGCAGAGGAATAGTGGAACAGTTAAAAAGCAACTCCGTGACCTTGCGGGGAGAGGACACGGCGACATCAAGCGTCGTACTTACGTTTCAAGAAGGCGGATGCACGAAAAAATAGCAGCGGAGTTGAGAGCACGATTCGATGAGTCGCCCGCCCCGGCGGGCAGGCGCGGGCGCAGCCCTTCGCTCGCTCAGGACAAGCAAGCAGCGCCCCTACGAAAGGCAAAGACTCCCACCCTTCGCGCCGTTTTTCAAGCTGCGCCGCAGGGAGCAGCGCGGGCGCTCAGGATGGGGCACCCGGAAAAGCGGACCGGCCAAGTGTGAGTTGCCGGAACCATGAAAGGCCGCAGAGGTTGCGAACAGCGCGAACCTCTGCGCTACACGACCACGCAACGGCAGAAAACGAGCCTGGGGCAGGCGCGGGCGCTCAGGATGGGGTACCCGGCGACTAACGCAAAAGCGGGTCCCTCACCGACATCCGCAAAAGGCGCGGCTGGGTTCGGGATGACAATAAAAAGTTCGAGAGGCAGCGGCCCGATAAATGCAATCGGGCCCTACGAAAACCGAGGGCGAGCGGGATGGACATCCGATCGATGCGCGAAAAAATAGCAGCGAGGCTGCAGAAGCGCTCGTTTCCTTCTCTGAAAACCTTCCGATTGTAGAATCCGTGAGAGCGCACTGAACATCCTATCGGTGATTTCGGCGAGATTGTACGCCGCGCGGGGAGAAAAGCGTGGATCGCAAAGACGGCACGGCGGAGGCAGAGTTGCGGGCGATATCAGCGGGGGATGTGCAGGCGTTTCGTTTGCGCGTGCTGCGGCCGCCGAAGAGAGAGCACGCCGTATACCCGGGAGATGATGCGGCGGATACTTTGCATTTGGGCGCATTCGTGGATGCGGCGCTGGTGGCTGTGGCGACGGTGTGCCGCGAAGCGATGCCGGGAACGTCCGATGCCGGCGCGTGGCGATTGCGTGGAATGGCTACGCTGGATGAATTTCGCGGGCGAGGCGTGGGCAAGCGTATGGTGGAAGCGTGCGTGGCGCACGCGATTTCGCAGGGAGCGGAGAGCGTCTGGTGCAGCGCAAGGATTTCTGTCTTGCGTTTCTATCAGGCCGCGGGATTCAAGGAGCAAGGCGAGCCGTTCTCTTTGCCGGAATACTCTGAACATTCGTACGTGCTGATGAAGCGAGAGCTGCGGAGGGATTAGGAGAGGCAATTCCCTGCCGGCGATGCTGGCCATTTCTTCGCTGCGGTGTGCGAGAAAAGCTTGAAGGGTAACGCGCGAGACAAGGTCGCCAAATTGTTACGGGGCGTGCAAAGCGGCGTCGAGCTCCGGCTTGCCCGCCACGGCGGACAAGCCGGAGTCCGCGAAGCGGACCGCCGCACTCCAAAAAGGCAAAAACGGGTTCCCTTCGCGGCGCGCTCAGGATAAGCGGGATGACAAACAACATGCGAGGCGACCAAATTCATGAGAAACAACCGAAAGCAGATTCCTCACCCGGCCACAATACGGCCGGTTCGGAATGACATAAAGGACGACGGAGCGATTGGAGCGCGATAATGCGATGCGGGCGCATCGCCAATTCCCCCTTCGCAACAACCGCGAAGGATGGGGCACCCGGGGAACAGCGCGACTCGCGGAGTCGCGACGGGCGCAGCGAGCAGCGGCCCTATGAAATGCGAACAGGGGCACGATACAGCGAGTCGCCTGCCCTGGCGGGCGCGGGCGGGTCTGAAGGGCTGCCCCCTACGAAGATCCGCCGCTCAAAAGTACCCCTGCGCTGGCCCGAAGGCCGACGCTACAACGAGAGCGTTCGACGGTGAGGGTGGCGCCACGCGTTGCCCTGTACTAGACGCGAGCTGTTAATAGGGCCAACGCGCCAGATGCTGGACCCAACAAAGCCAAAAGCCACCATTTTGAGGCCGTGGCCGCAGCAGCGACAATGAGGATGGCGGCAGCGATGAGCATCCCGAAATACAAAGGCGTTGGGATCGCGATGTTCGATTCGGCATAGACCCAGAAGATTAGTGTGAGTACGAGGCCGACAACTCCAAGCCGATTTCCTGTTTTGCGACTTCCCATTGGCACACCTCATTCGAAACACGGTGCAAAATCCCGCCTAGATACAGCGAATGGATTGTGTTCGCCGAAATGCATATTACCTTAACCTGACGTCGTTAGGGGGTGTAGCCGTGCCGCGCGGGCGGCCCTTCGTGCCTCAGGATAAACAAGCCCCACCCTTACAAACGGTAAAGGCACACAGGCTGAGAGCCTGTGCCACAGTTGACAACAACTGCAGATTCCCCGCCTGCGGCAGGCAGGCTCGCCGGATGCTAACCGCATCCTCCCCGCCACAGCGGACAGACTCGGAATGACAAACAATATGTGATGCAGCGTCAGGCGGCGGAGGAGGCGGACATGGCGTTGCGCTCGAGCTCGATGAGCACCTCGCGCAGCGCGCGCGCAATGTCGTCGCGGGAAATCTGGCTGCGACGAAATTGAAGACGAAGATGGTAGGCCGCGTCGGGCGCGTGAAAGTCGAAGACATACGGACGCGGGCGCGAATCGGCATCATTTTCGTCTTTGCGGACGCGGCGCGCTTCGTCGCGCGTCAAACCGCTCTGCGCGATGTGCATGACCATCTCGTGCATCTTCTTTTCGCTAGGCTGACGAGCGACCTGAAGAAGCAGCGATTTGGAGATGACGCCTTTTTCGATGCAGAGCTTACGGATGGAGCTGGGGATTACGCGGAGAGAGAGCGTCTCCGTGACGGAAGAACGCGCACGGCCGATTTTCTTGGCGATGTCGTCGTGCGTGTAATCGAACTGGTCGGCGAGGCGTTGCAAACCATCGGCTTCCTCGAAAGCGGTCAAATCCTTGCGTTGAATATTTTCGATGAGGGCGAGTTCGAGAGTTTCGGCGTCGTCAGCGATTTTTTCGATGCATGGAACTTCGCGAAGGCCCGCCGCGCGCGAGGCGTGGTAACGGCGCTCGCCGGAGATAATGTAGTAGGCGTCTTCGTGAGGAATGTAGCGCACGAGAAGCGGCTCGAGAACGCCCTTCTCGCGGACGGACTGAATCAGCTCGGTGAGGTCGCCGATGGCTTTGCGGGGCTGATCGGGATTGGGATGAACCTTGTCGATCGGGATCATCCGGCCGATGGCAGCGCCGCTGAAGCTCGTGAGTGTTTCTACATAATGCGCGTCATGCCGCATCTTGAGTGTGACGGGCAGACCGATCCGCTTCGACACGTTGGATGACCTCCTGAGATAGCTTCTTATATTCATCGGCGCCAGGGGATTTGGGCGCATAGCTGAAAATGGTTTCCTTATAGGCCGGGCTTTCCTCGAGACGGACATTCTTGCTGATACGCGTCTTGAAAAGAGCTTCGCCGAAGACGGCGCGAATCTGCTCATGCGTGTCGCGGGAGATATTGGTGCGACGATCGAAAAGCGTGATGACCACGCCGAGAACTTTCAAATCGGGATTGGGACGCGAGCGAATGCGCGCGTAGGTTTCGAGAAGATCGTCGGTGCCTTCGATGGCGAAGTAAGCGGCTTGAATCGGGACGATCAGATGCGTGGAGGCGACGAGCGCGTTGACGGTGAGAATGCCGAGCGCGGGCGGCGTGTCGAGGACGACATAGTCGTAATTTTTCAGGATGGGCGCGAGAGAATCTTTCAATTTGTAAGGCGCGTCAAAGGCGCCGGCGAGCTGCTGCTCGAGGCGGGCGAGGGAGAGCTTGGCAGGGGCGAGAAACAGATTCGGGTCTTTCGTGGGCTTGATGACTTTGTTCAAGTCCGGCGACGGGCTGGTGAAGACGTCGTACATGGAGATTTGCACGTCGCTGGCATCAACGAAAGCGATGGTGGCGTTGGATTGAGGATCGAGATCGATGAGGAGAGTCTTCTTCTTGCGAAGGGCCAGCGCAGCCGCGAGGTTAATAGCGGTCGTGGTCTTGCCGACGCCGCCCTTTTGATTTGTGATCGCCAGAATGCTCGTCAAAAGCGGGCCGCTCCCCGGGCAACGGCATGCCAACATATAGGCTGGCTGGACCGAAGCCCCACAATAAGTAGGCCAACTCTACCCAGACTGGGCTATGAACTGCAAGCAAAAAATCCAGAAAACGGAAAATTCCTGGACTGGTGATTTAACGCGAAGCGGCGAAGGGGGTGACCGCAGGGCGAACTGCCAGACCTTCAACTCTGCTGCATCCTACTGTACATCCTACTGTATGCGACCGAGATCCTCGTCATTCAAATTTTCGAGCCATTTGCGCAATTCTTCATTGGAGGATTTTTCGGTCGTGGCGCTGGAAATCTTGGATGTTTTGAAGACTTCCTCTTCGACGTAAATCGGGCAATCGAGACGAAGAGCGAGAGCCAGAGCGTCGCTGGGACGCGAATCCATGGAGATGATGCGGCCATCGCGCTCCATCCAGATGACGGCGTAAAAAGTATCTTCTTTCAGGTCGCTGACGACGACTTTTTGGACTTGAACGTTGAGGCCGAGGAGAACGTTTTTGAGAAGATCGTGGGTCATGGGACGAGGCGTCTGAACTTTTTCGATTTCGAGGGCGATGGCGTTGGCTTCGTAGATGCCGACCCAGATGGGAAGCGTGCCGCTGCCCTGAACAGCCTTGAGAACGACGACAGGCATATTGGAAACCGGGTCCATCATCAAGCCGCGAATCTTAACTTCGCGTTCCGTGGCGCGCGCACCGACCTCAGCAGCCTTTCGCGGCCCTTCCTGACCCCAGCGCGTCTTTTCGGTCAATCGCTCACGCAGGAGCTTTTCGGTCAAACCATCGCGCAGCTCACCGGCCCGCAATTCGCGCTTCCTGCGCTCTTCTTCTTCTGCCTTGCGCTGCTCTTCCAGTTTGCGCTCTTCGTTGCGGTCCATGGGCCCCCCTTCCGAACCGGATCAGGCGAGGTGCTCGCCGACGAGGCTGTTGGGCCCCGCACCGGCGATCTTGACTTGGCAATATTGTCCCAGAAGATTTTCCTCGGGCGAAGTGAAATTTACGATGCGATTGCTTGTGGTGCGACCGGCCCACTGATTGCGCGCGGCGTGGCGGCCATCGACGAGAGCTTCGAATTCCATGCCAATGAGGAACTGATTGCGTGCGATTTGAATTTCACGCTGGCGCGACTGGAGGATGGCAAGGCGACGGCTCTTCTCTTCCTCGGGGATAGCATCGGGCATGTCTTTGGCGGAAGTGTTGGGCCGAGGAGAATATTTGAAAGCGAAAACGCCATCGTATTGGACAGATTCGAGAAGCGACATGGTCTCGGCGAATTCGGCTTCGGTCTCGCCCGGGAAACCGACGATGATGTCCGTGGTGATGCTGATGGGACGGCGCGCGGAACGAATCCAGTCAATTTTTGAAAGATATTCGTCGCGCGAGTAAGTGCGGAGCATTTGCTTCAAGATGCGATCGGAGCCGGACTGCACGGGTAAGTGAATGTGGTCGCAGAGCGCCGGAGTGGAATCGATGGCTTCGACGATTTCGCGAGTGAAGTCATTGGGATGCGAAGTGGTGAAGCGCACGCGGCGCATGCCGGGAACTTCGGCGACGGCGAGGAGGAGTTCGACAAAGGACATTCCGCGCGGAGAAGGATCGCGGTAGGAATTGACCGTCTGGCCGAGAAGCTGGACTTCCGTGTAGCCGGAATCGACGAGACGACGGACTTCCTCGAGGACTGCGGCGCTTGAGCGGCTGCGTTGCGGACCCCGCGTGTGCGGGACGACGCAGTACGAGCAGGCGTAGTCGCAGCCTTCGATGATGGTCAAATAGGCGCGAATGGGATTGTCGCGGCGGGTGATTTCGGTTTCGAAAGTTTCGTCGGTATCGAGATCGAGGCCGGTGACGCGCGTTTGGCCAGCTTCGAGACCGTCGAGGAGCTCGGGAAGCTTGCGGTAACTCGCGGAGCCGCAGACCATGCGAACCCAGGGAGCGCGTTTGAAGATGCTCTCGCCCTCCTGCTGAGCGACACAACCCAAAACGCCGATGATTTTGTTTTCACCGCGCGCGTCGCGAAAATCACCGAGACGCGTGAAGACTTTCTGGGCGGCTTTTTCGCGGATGCTACAGGTGTTGAAGAAAACAAGGTCGGCATCGACGGCAGATTCGACCTGGCGATAGCCACGAGCGAGGAGAACGCCGGCGACTTTCTCGGAATCGTGGGCATTCATCTGGCAGCCGAAAGTTTCGATGTAAAAGGAACGGCCGGAATTGGCGCTGGCAACACTTAACGCGCAAGGCGTGAGTGGCCCTTTGGGCAAGAGTGAGCCGATGGGAATGTCAATGTGGCCAGACATCGGTAAAGATGAAGTGTAGCACAGGGCACGCAAGGGCGCAGTCCGAGAAGACGGAGAAACCAATGTGTCGTTTCAGGCATCAGAAAGTATCGGATTACGATGGATTAATTTGACCCTTCTGGGAGCCTATGCTACGGTAAATTTGGGGGTCGAGGACGCTTCCTCGGGGGGTCAAAAACATTTCGCACGTAGCGCTGGTGATTCTAGCGGGACGGCTCGGCACGATCTTTTTGCAGACGGGCTGGGTGGCAAAAGCCGTACTTTTGATTTTGCTTTTCCTGTCAGTTTTTTCATGGGCCATCATAATTCAAAAGAAACGTTTGTTCGGAACGATCGAGCCGCGGACGCGGAGGTTCATGCAACTGTTCCGCACAGGACGCGGACTGCCGGATCCGAACACGCTGCGAGCGGGATCGAGCGGATCGCCGCTGGTGAATGTGTACGACGCGGGATACCGGGAACTCGAAGGGCAGCTCGCGGGCGGGAATCCGCACCCGGGAAAATTGAAGAATCCGCGAGCAGTGCTCGTGGAAATGCAGGTGGCGTCGGCGGAAGAAGTGCGCGCCATGGAGAAGTGGATGCCGTGGCTGGCGACGATTGGATCGATTTCGACGTTCATCGGGCTGTTCGGGACGGTCTGGGGCGTGATGGACGCATTTGCGGGATTGGGCGAGGCGGGTGAATCGAGCCTGCGCGCCGTGGCGCCAGGAATTGCGGACGCGCTGATTACGACGGCGGCGGGGCTGTTTACGGCGATCCCAGCGGTGATTGCATACAACATCTATTTGCACCGGATTCGCGACTTCGCGCTGCGGATGGACAATTTCGCGACGGAGTTTGTCAGTAAGATCGAGACGCTTTACAGCTAACGAACCATGGCAGAGATACAGAAACAGCCGGGCACAACGCTTTCGGACATCAATATCGTCCCGTTCGTGGACGTGATGCTCGTGTTGCTGGTGATCTTCATGATCACCGCGCCGATTTTGGAATCGGGGATTCAAGTGAATCTGCCGAAAACCAAGACGGTAAAGGAAATCACGCAGGCGCGGATCATCATCACGATAGACCGCGCGCAGCAGCTTTTTCTGGGGAAAGATCCCGTCAATATTCATGAAATCGGGCAGAAGGTTCTCGCTCAGGACAAGGACATCGCGCACACGCCGGTCTACGTGCGGTGCGACCAAGCGGTGCCGTTCGGCACGTGGGCCATGGTGGTCGATACGCTGAGGCAATCGGGAATCAACAACATCAGCGTGGTGACCAAGCCACTGAACGGAGAACCACGCTCGCAATAAGCAAGATGGAACTCAGCCTGCCTCACGAATCCGCGCGAACGCTCAAAGGCCCGCTGGGCTATTCGGCGGCGTTTCACCTGATTCTTGGCGGAGTGATCGTTTTCGGCGGAATTTTTGCGCCCCATATCGAAGAGTGGGGCGGAGCGGGCGGACAAGGGACGGTCAACGTCAATCTGGTGGGAAACATTCCGGCGCTTCCGATGCCGAAGCCAGACATCGAGACGACGAACCGTACGGTGGACACGACGAAGGGACTTTATCAAGCCGAACCGCAGCCGGTGAAACCGCCGGACAACTCGAACGCGATTTTCCTGCCGAAATTCGACCGCGATAAAAAACCGGAGTACATCACGAAACTTGCGAAACCGCTGCCGAATCCCGTGACGCCACCGCCGAACGCAATTCCCTATGGCAATGGCGGCGCGCCGCAAATTCCGACATCAAGCTTCCGCGTGACGCAGGACACCAAAGGCGGAATGGGCGTGACGGGGACATCGGGCGGAAGCTTTGGCTCACAATTTCCATGGTATGTGGAAGCGATTCAGCGGCGCATCAGCAGCAACTGGATCGAATCGACGATCGATCCGACGATTTCGTTTGCGCCGCGCTGCACCGTGTCGTTCCAAATTCTGCACGACGGATCCATCGCGAATATTCAAATTACGCAATCAAGCGGAAACCAGTCGGTGGATATGTCGGCGATACGCGCGGTGCAAAGCTCGAATCCGCTGGACCAATTGCCGGCTGCTTACAGCGGGAAATACGTGGATGTCGAATTCTGGTTTGAGTTTCATCGGCAATGAGGAGCAAATTTGCGCGACGCGAGGAATGCGAAACTGAGGGACACGGAATGAAGCTGTATCTTGGGCGCATTTTGCGCGCTGTCGCCGGCGTGGCTGGCGTTGCCGCTCTTGTTCTTGGCGCTACGACGGGAGCGATGGCGCAAGGACGAATCGAAACAGGAATTTTGAGCGGGGTGCAGAAAGTGAAGCTGGCGGCGCCGCAATTCGCCGCGCGCAACGCGCAGACCACGCCGCTGCAACAGGTGTTTCACCAAGTGCTGATGGACGATCTAAATTATTCGGGAATCGTCGACGTGGTGAGCACGAGCTTCTATCCGCTGGACAATCCGAGCGTGCCGGGCGAATTGAAGCCGCAGGAATGGGCCGCGGCGCCGTGCAACGCGTGGGACATCGCCTTTGGGAATCTGACGGCGACGGGCACTTCCCTTTCGCTGGCCGGTTACCTTTACGATGTGCGGCAAACGCCGGCGGCGTCGATTTTAGAGAAAATCTACAACGGCAATGCTACGGAAGACGGGGCGCGGCAATTAGCGCATCAATTCGCGGACGATATTATCGCGCAACTGAGCGGCGGCGTTACGGGAATCGCGCAGACGAAGATCGCGTTCGTGAGCAACCGCACGGGACACAAGGAAATCTGGGAAATGGATTACGACGGGGCGAATCAGAAGCAACTGACACATTTGGGAACGACATCGCTGACGCCGCGATGGTCGCCGGACGATTCGCGGATCGCGTTCACGTGCTTCGAAGCGTATCGCCGCGTGGTCTCTGCGCAGATTTGCATGTATTCGACGCTGACGAACAAGCTGATGTATTTTCCGCGGTATCCGGGGACGAATTCGTCGCCGTCGTTTTCACCCGATGGAACGAAGATCGCGTTCATGGCGAGCTATCAAGGCGATCCGGAGGTTTACATCGCGGACGTGAGCGGCGGGCACATGCACCGGCTGACGTACGCGCTAGGCGTGAGCACGTCGCCGACGTGGAATCCAAAAACAGGACAACAGATTATTTTTGTGAGCGACCGCGGCGGGTTGCCGGACCTTTACGAAATGAGCGCGGACGGATCGAACGTGGAAAAGATTCCGCTATCGGCGGC
>JASHRL010000116.1 GCA_030037355.1 Candidatus Acidiferrales bacterium
CCGGAATGCTTGCCGACGACGAGACGCCGCGCGGGAACGCCGACAGCTTCCGGCCGAATGATTTCGTACGTCAGCGGATTTTTGAGAATGCCATCCTGATGGATTCCCGCCTCATGGGCAAAAGCATTCGAGCCGACGACAGCCTTATTGGGCGGAACGCTGATGCCCGTGATTTGCGAAAGCATCCGGCTCGTGGAATAAATTTCCTCAAGGTGAAGATTCGTGCGCACGCCGAAGAAACTCTGCCGCACCGCCAGCGCAACGGCAAGCTCCTCCAGCGATGCATTGCCGGCACGCTCGCCGATGCCATTTATCGTGCATTCGATCTGGCGCGCACCGGCCCGCACTGCAGCAAGCGAATTGGCAACCGCGAGGCCAAGATCATTATGGCAGTGCGCGCTCAAAGTAATCTCTTCCGCGCGGCCCAGATGACTCCGGACGCGATGAAAAATCGCGCCATATTCTTCGGGCGTGCTGTAGCCTACCGTGTCGGGGATATTCAGAATCGTTGCGCCCGCTTCTGCAGCCGTTTCCATCACATCGAGAAGAAAACGGATATCGCTGCGGCTCGCATCTTCGGCCGAAAATTCCACTTCCGGGCAGTGCTCGCGGCCGTAGCGCACCCAGCGCGATACTGCCTCAAGCGCTTGCTGGCGCGAAATTCGCAATTTTGCCTGCAAGTGAAGATCTGAAGTAGCCAGGAAAACGTGCAATCGCGGGTGGGCAGCAGGCTCGAGAGCTGCTAGCGCGGCCTCGACGTCTTCGCGCCGAGCGCGAGCGAGCGCGGCGACGCGTGCACCGCGGATCTCTCCAGCAACCTTGCGCACGCATTCGAGTTCCCCTTCCGAAGCGACGGGAAAACCTGCTTCGATGATATCCACGCCCAGTTGTTCCAGCTTATGCGCAAGGCGTAGCTTTTCTTCCGCATTCATCGAAAACCCAGGCGATTGTTCACCGTCACGAAGAGTGGTGTCGAAGAATTGAACTGTATCCATGGCTGCCCCCCATGATGCTGCAGACAACCAGTCAAACGCATGTGGCGCAAATCATCTAATTTATAATTATTGCAAGATACATAAATCTCAGTTATAGGTAGAAGCGAGGGATAATCCGGATGGACCTCAGTTCCCTGCAAGTTTTTGTGACCGTGGCGCGAGAGCGCAGCTTTTCTCGCGCAGCGGAAAAGCTTTATCGCACGCAGCCGGCGGTCAGCATTTCCGTGCGCAAGCTCGAAGAATGGGTGGGGCAGCCGCTATTCGTGCGCGGTACGGGCGCGGGAAAGCTTACCGAGGCCGGCATGCTGCTGACTGAATATGCCGAGCGCATGTTGAATCTGCGCGAGGAAGCGCGTCGCAGCCTGGAAGACCTGGCCGGACTGCGCCGGGGAAGATTGTCGCTCGGTGTGAACGAAAGTTCGATTCACGCGCTGTTGCCGGCGCTAGGACGTTTCCGCAAAAAGCATCCGAAGGTTGAGGTTGCCATTCATCGAGTATATTCGCGGGACATTCCACGTGAAATCCTCAACTACAGGCTCGATTTGGGGGTTGCATCCTATCGGCCGGCGGACAAAGCTTTGGCGGCCATCGAATTTCTGCGCGACGACCTGGCATTTGTAGTCCATCCACAGCACCGGCTGGCAAAAATGCGCCGCATATCGATCGCGGACCTGGGCAACGAGGTCTTCGTCGCTCATATTGTCTCATCGCCGTATCGCGAACGCGTCATCCAGCTTTTTGCACAGCGTCATGTGCAGCTGCAGATGGGCGTCGAGCTGCCGACGATTGAGAGCATCAAGCGATTCGTCGAAATGGGCATGGGCGTTGCGATCGTTCCGCGCATGTGCGTGCAGACAGAAGTCGCGCGCGGCCAGCTCACGGAAGTTCGCATCCGCGAAATGCATTTGCGCCGCGATTTATTTTTGATTTTCCGGCGAGATCGGCCGCTCTCGCATCCTGCGCGGGCCTTTGTTCGTCTATTGTTGCCTAAGCAAAGCGCCGATTTTGCCGGCAAAAGAGTGACGAATTAGCGATTCCGCGGGCAATTGCAGGCGACAGCTGCCTCATGCCATTTCATCGAGTGCAAGGCCTAATCGCCGCAGACCTTCAGCGAGCATTTCCGTTTTCCCTCCGATGCCCATGCGGAAGTGATCCGGCATTTCGAAAAAGCTGCCGGGAACAACCTTGGTGTCGTATTTTTCGCGCAGAATGCGGCAGAGATCATCGACTCGGCCTGAAAGCAATTTGGGAAAGGTGACTGTCCCAGCCGCAAAAGGAATGGCGGATAGATCTTTTCGTGAACCGAGAAAACGTTGAACCAGCGGACGATTCGTTTCCAGTCGCTTGCGCGCATACTCTGAGATTTCCGCCAGATGATCCAGCGCGATCACGCTCAATAATTCCGCGACATGTGCGGGAATCACGCCAAAAAGATCGTTGAGCTTCCACATGCGCTCAGCCACATGTGCCGGCGCGAGGATCCAGCCGCATCGTAGTCCGGAGAGGCCAAAGGCCTTCGTTAGGCTGCTCGTTATTACGAAATTCGGGCCGAGATGAAACGCGGAACGGGCCTGTGGATCAAAGAGCGCTTCGAGATAAACCTCGTCGACCAGCACGTGCGCGCCGCGGACATCCGCAAGCTCACCGATCTGCCGCAAGTCCACATCGGATATTCGTGCGCCAGTCGGATTATGAAGGTTGCTGAGGATAACTAATCGCGTGGCGGGTGTGATAGTGCGCTTCAGTTCCTGCAAATCAATCTGAAATCCATTTTCGATTCGTCGCGGAAAACGGCGAATCCGTGCGCCGAAGTATTCTGCAGCGGTGACGAGCGGCTCGTATGTGGGCTGTTCGATCAGCACTTCGTCGCCAGGCTCGATCAACGCTGCCATCGCGAGATGATTGGCCATGGATGTGCCGTTCGCGGCCACAACACATTCTGGCTCGACTCTGCTCCTGCGTGCGAGCCGTTCCTGCAGGGGCGGATAGCCATAACTGCCGGCGACAGAAATTTCGAGATCCTCGATTTTGACGGGAAGTTTGGCGAGCGGATATCCGTCCAGCCCGCTCGTAGCCAAGTTAAACGTGGCCTGCGATTTCAGTTTTGCCCATTCCAGGTAGGGCGACCGGCTTTCTCCGCGCTTTTTGGTCACGAGTGCAAACCTCTCTTTGATTTTTGCCAGCTCCAGAAAAAATACACGGGGATCCCCGCAAATAAAATGCCGAAGCCGATTGCCGTGTTGTGAGGATATTTGAAAATCGTGTTGATGACGACAAGCCAGCAGGCCGCGACGAAGAGAATCGTGGTTATCGGATGGCCGGGCATGCGAGCGAGTCCTCTGGTAGCGGGAATTTCGCCTGAAGACGCATCGCGGCGGCGAAATGGGAAGAGGCAGGTTGCCGTAAGCCCGAAGAACAGAAAATCCATCGAAACCACATAGCTGAGAATCTGGTCGTACCTTCCCGACAACGCAATGATGATGGCCGCGATTCCTTGCAGCACAATGGCGACAACAGGCACGCGATGGCGCGGATCCAGCCAGCCGACAGAGCGAAAAAACAAGCCGTCTTCCGCCATGGCGAAATAAACGCGCGGAGCCGTGAGAATCGACTGACTCAAAAATCCCAGCGCCGAAATTGCTATGCCAACGGCGATTAATGCCGCGCCTTTCGGCCCGAGTGCGATGCGCATTACGGCGGAGGCCGGCGTGCTGGTTTGCGCCAATCCCAAAGAGCCGAGTGCATACACATAAACGAAGTTCACCGACAAATAGAGCAATATTACTCCGATGACGCCGATCACAAGCGCGCGAGGGAGGTTTTTTCGCGGTTCGCGGATTTCTTCAGCGACAAAGTTTGACGTTTGCCATCCGCCGTATGCGAAGAGCACAGGAACCAGCGCGGCACCGATGGCTGTCACAAGATCGAACGAAACGGGCCGATCAAGCAACGGGTATGGCTTTGCACCCGGCGAAGCTGCGCTCTCGTGACCCATAAGATAGACCGCTCCACACAAAACAAGCCCTGCAATGGCCAGGATCTTAAGAACCATCAACATGCTTTGCACTTTGCTTCCGGCGCGGACGCCGAAACAATTGATCAGCGTCAATATGCCAAGCGCGAGCGTGGCAATCACGCCATCGGCAACAGGTAGGCGAGTGAGTTCGATGAAGTATTTGGCGAACGTCACCGCAACTGCCGCCATGCCGCCCGTTTGAATCACCAAAAGTAATACCCAACCATAAAGAAAAGCGATCGCCGGGTGATAAGCCTCTCGCAAATAAGCGTATTGCCCGCCGACCTCTGGCATACGCGCGGCAAGTTCGGCCCAAATAAATGCTCCAGCCATTGCAATCACGCCGCCCGCCGCCCACGCGCCAATGATCAAGAACGGCGTGTGAACCTGCTCGGCGACGACATAGGAATTGATGAAGATTCCCGAGCCGATAATCCCGCCCATCACGATCATGGTTGCGTCGAAAAGGCCAATGCGAGCAGCGAGCCCGGAAGCAGGTTGGTTATGCTGGCGTGAGCGCTGTGATTTATCCGGAGCTTTCATGAGCGGCACAGACAACAGTTAAGCTGCGCGATTCACTCCTCGCTTCGCGCAAACGTTGGGTGACTCTATCACCGGAGCCGCGCAAATGTGACCGATTTCACATTTTCGAAATTCATGCTGGATCCAAGGGATCGCGCGCGAAGCGAGGGGAAGTGACTATATGGATACGCAGGGCGCGAAACGTTGAGCCGTCCCGCAGAAGTCAGGGCATGATTTTCCGAGAGGGCATCCATGGCTTGGGAAAAGATCTTGGGAAGCCGGGGAACGTCTGCTCCGGCGCAAGAAACTACCTCTGACGACTCCAACTTGGCCACAGCTGTATCCGAATCGCCTGGTTCAGCCGATTCCCGGCGGGATACGCGCCGCAGCAAGCGCGTCTATATCGCCATGCCGGTAGTGGTCAAAGGACAAAAGGGCAATACCCCATTTGAGGAACAAACCACGACGGACGCAGTGAACGCGGCGGGATGTTTAGTGCGTTTGGCGAATGCGGTGGACCGCGGGCAGAAGCTCAGCCTGAGAAATTCCAAGACCAATGAAGAAATTGAATGCCGCGTCGCCTATCTGGGCCAATCGGACGGTAGCAAGACGCAAGCCGGCCTGGAGTTCACGCGTGCGGCAGCGTATTTCTGGCGCATCGCATTTCCGCCGGACGACTGGGATCCTGCAGATCGCAAGAAACCAACGACGGGTCCCGTAACTCAGAAGAAACGAACGTAGTCCAACGGATTCCACATTCCCGCCGTTCAGGCGATTCCTGCACCGCGAGCGTTCGTGCTGCTCTCAGCGCGCGGACGTTGTGCGTAGGGAGACCGACTCCTCGTCGAGCGAAACCCGCCGACGCCCTCAGGTGAAAAGCCCTTTATCTTCTCGGGGAGGTGCCTAAGTGCGGATAATTAAGCCACCGAGACAAGCGGCGTTTCGACTTCAAAGATGACGGCCGGTGATTCCGTTTGTTTCCTCAATTTGTTTGGCCGCATCATGACGTCAACCGCGTCTGACCCGCAGGTGCCGCAGCGCCCATGCCGATCCAGATCAGTGGGAACGCGGCAGTCCGCGCACCACCAAGTCCGGTCGCCCCAAGTTTGTGTTTGTGCGATAAAAACAGTTGTGTTTGACATGGGCCCATTTTCGGGGAAGCCCGCCAGAAGGTGAATAGGAGTGAAGTCACTTTTTTCGGGGCAAAATTCGGGTACGAAGGTACCAAAAGTACTGAAACTTTTTCTCTCGGCCTCACGCTCACACAGATTTATTGTATAGTTTTTGTTTTCATACACATGAGACACTTTGTGGGCGATCAAGTCCAAGTCAACCTGCCGAAATTTCGGTGTTTTTCGAGCTTCAAGGTGCTCGAAAATGCCTTAGTACTTGCTCAGCGCAAACGGCGCCCTCAGGCGTTTCTTCGTGCTTGAAATAGGCGAAAACGTCGCCATGCTGAGCAAGCTTTTTTACTTTGGAAATCACCAATTCGATGGCAGCGGCAGGGTATCTCTCTTTGCGGAGGCGTAGATAGGAGAAGTCTGCGGTCCGAATTTCCGGTGTTTTCAGCTCTTCGCTCTCCGCCCAGCAGAGCGCGACATTCCTCGCTCGAAGCGCTGCATAGATTTCCTCGCAAAACCACGATTCGTGCCGGAATTCGAACGCGCAGCGGATTTCGAGCGGGACGTGACCGAGAAATTCAATGAGCCGCACGACATCACACTTAAAATTCGGCGGCAACTGGAAGAGGATTAAGCCCAACCTGCCTTCGTCGCGCAGTACCTGCAGGGAATGGAGAAAGCGGGACATATGATCTTCGGCGCCGCGCAGGCGCTTGATATGCGTGATCATCTGGTGTGCCTTGACTGTGAACTTGAAATTCGCAGGTGTCGAAGCAATCCATCCAGTCAGCAACTTCTCGGTGGGCAAGGTGCGAAATGTGTAGTTCACTTCGACCGAATTGAGCCGCGTCGCGTAATAGCTGAGAAATTTCGCGGAAGCGAGCTTCGCGGGATAAAACTCCGGTTTCCAGCTCGAATACGACCAACCTGACGTGCCTGCATAAATCTCAGCCATGAACGCCAGTGTAGCTGGAATCAGTCCGGGCTTCTACGAGTAGAGCAGGCTTGCATCGGAGGAAAGCTTCGCCAAATCCGCAATGCAATTCGGCGGTCCCTGTACGACAAAGCGGCGATGGTAAAGCAGCAGCGCGCGCAAGCCGGCAAGCTCCTCGCCGCCTCCGGCCCGCCCTGGGCCGCCATGCAGGCAATTGGGCATGACGTTGCCGTGGCCCGTGTGCTGGCCGCCGACATTCGAGTCAATGACCATCACGCGCCCGTGCAGATCGCCGATTCC
>JASHRL010000117.1 GCA_030037355.1 Candidatus Acidiferrales bacterium
TTCGAGGAAGTGCTGTACCGCAAGGCCGGGGTTCAGGCTGATTTCGTCGGCCATCCGCTTGTGGATTCCGTGCATTCCACAATGACATCCGCACAATTCGCGCAACGGTATGGCCTCGATGCGACCAAGACAATCCTCACGCTGCTGCCGGGAAGTCGGCCGAGCGAGATTCGACGAAGCTTGCCAGTAATGATGGCGGCATGCGCGAAGCTGAAGCAGCGCTATCCATTGCAATTTGTCCTGGCCCTGGCCCCCGGACTGGATGAGCGAGCCGTCCGGCCCTACGCGCGACCCGATGTGCCTTTGATATACGTGAAAGGCGCCACATACGACGCGCTGGCTGCGGCTGATTGCGCTATCGTCTCCAGTGGCACGGCGACCGTGGAAGCCGCGCTGCTCGACTGTCCCATGGTCGTCGTTTATCGTGTGTCCGCGCTGACTGCCGCAATCGCACGTCATATGGTCACGACCTCATTCTTCGCAATGGTCAACGTGATTTCCGGCCGCCAGATCGCGCCAGAACTGATTCAGAATAAATTCATACCCGAAGCTCTCGAAAATGAGGTTCGGCGCCTGCTGGATTCGCCCCAGGCGCGGGAAGAGCAGAAGCGCGGCCTTGCCGAAGTCCGGGCAAAACTGGGAAAAGGTGGAGCAATCGAGCACGCTGCTGAAATCATCGCCGGAATGCTGTAACCTTATATGTACGGGCAACTAGAAAGCGCTCTAACGTACTCTAACGAACGGATAATTATGACCAATCGAACCCTCGTTCGGCGTCGTGGCACAGGCTGGCTTGCGTCTGCTCTCGTACTCCTCGCTATGAGTTTCGCCTTCACTGCTGATTCGGTTTTTTCGCAGCAACAACTCCCCAAATTCGACTTCGATGCCGTTCACTACGACGTTAAAGCGACTCTTCACCCCGATCAGGAGAGCTTGACGGCAGAAGCAAAAGTAGAGCTGGTAGCAAAGACAGATTCGAGCACGATTCTTTTTGAGCTCCATCCTGATCTTCACATCGATTCAGTCACGCTGGCGAGCGACAATCGAAAGCTCGATTTTCATCGCGATTCGTTCAACCCGTTGGATGTCGTTGTATCGCTTCCCTCGAGTGCGCAGACGGGAATGCACGTCACGATTGATTTCGAATATTCTGGCGCTTTCGCGAATGATGCAGATAGCCCCACAAAGGACGTTCGTTTCGCCTGGATCGACAAGGACTCTGCGTACTTGCTCTTGCCCGCTCGCTGGTTTCCGCTGACGGATTACCCTTCGAATCGTTACACCGCGACGTTTCAGATCACGGCGCCGGACACCTTTGCCGTGACCGGCACGGGCGCGTCCACCATCCCGACGGAGCTGCCTCCAGAGACCGCGGGAGAACCTGGCCGAGCTCAGTACACATTCACGTGCAACGATCCCGGTCCAGTGGGAACATTCGTCGCTGGGAATCTGCAGCTTTCGCCCGTGCACGCGCAGGGATTGTCGATTTCTGTTTTCGCTCCGCCATCCGCGGCTTCAACTGCCGGACACATGGGCGATGCGCTGGCAGCCATACTGCTTTATTATTCGAGCGAATTTGGCTCTTTGCCCTCGCCGAACATAACTCTGGCACAGTTGCCGGATGGTACCCTCGACGATTATTCAGCTCCGGGCTTGCTATTGCTGAGTGCGCATGAATGGAACAACAACCTTGATCAATCCGCGCTCGCGCACGTCACGGCGGAGCAATGGTGGGGAAATCAGGTCCTCCCTGCATCTTCTTCCGACGCATGGGTCACCGATGGTTTAGCGCAATATGTCGCCGCAATGTACATCGAGCATTCCGCCGGCGAATCCGGATTTCGCAAAGAGCTCACCTCTTTTGCGATTGGTTCCGTGATGTATGCGGATACCTCGCCGATCGCCCAGGCAGGACAGCTGCAACGTTACTCGCCCCAGTACGAATCGATCATCGTGCAAAAGGGCGCGATGGTGTTTCACATGCTGCGCTCGTCGATGGGCGATACATCTTTCAACGCGCTGATCCACGACTTCTACGTTCAGCATGCAGCAAAGACCGCCAGCATCGACGATTTCGAAAAGCTGGCGCAGTCGAGACTGCCTGCGCCTGTCGCAGGCCAGCCAAGGCTGAATCTCGTGGCGTTTTTCTCGCAGTGGCTCGAGTCCACCGGCATTCCTCAATTCAAGCTGGATTACATCATTTATCGCACGCCCAAAGGTTTCAAGGTCATTGGGAAAGTGCTGCAGCCGATCGAAACCTTCAATATGCCGGTCGAAATCCGCGTCGACACCGAAGGCAATCCGGTGACAAAGACCGTGCAGGTAATCGGCACGTCGACCGAATTCAACATCGACACATTCGGCCGACCGAAACCCGATGGCGTCTCCATCGATCCCGATGACGACATTCTAAAGAACGACCCGAAACTGCAAATCCGCGCGCTCATCTCGAAAGGCGAGGGGCTGGCGGAGCAGGGGAAATTCGCCGAAGCGATCGAACAGTATCAGCAGGCGCTGAACATTCAATCGAATAATTCCTTAGCCGATTTCCGCGTCGGCGAGGCGTTTTTCTATCAGAAGAATTACTCGTCCGCCGCGGATTCCTTCCGCAGCGCGCTCGATGGCGATCTGGATCCGAGTTATCGCTGGGTCGAGGTCTGGAGCCACATCTACTTGGGCAAGATTTTCGACTTAACAGGTTCACGGGAAAGAGCTATCAACGAGTATGAAAAAGCCGAAGAGCTGAAGGACGACACGGGCGGTGCCCAAAAGGAAGCTGAGAAGTACATGAAATCGCCATACACAGGTCCTGATTCTCAGTCCGCCGCCTCTGCGCCTTCGAAACAGGCGAAGCCGTAAGATCCTGTCTCGAAAATTGGCTGGATTTTTAGGATTTGGCGCGCGATGTTAGCTGCTTGTTTTTGTCTCTCCAAGCTTCCGCGAACACTTTCAGCGCTTGTTCATCGAAGAGAACAAAATAGACGTTCTCGACGGAGGTTGGGCCTTGAAGATGCCGTACTGTTTCCTCCAGCATGATTTCCGCGCATTCGCGCATGGGGAAGCCGGCAATTCCAGTTCCGACGGCCGGAAACGCAATGCTGGTCAATCGGTGCTGTGCGGCAAGGTTGAGAGACTGCGCAACTGAACTCCGTAGCGCATCTGGCGTCGTCCTGCCGCCAAGCGCCATGCTCGCCGCATGAATCACGTGCCTGGCCTCCAGCCGCCCGGCTGTCGTAATCGCTGCGCCTCCGACGGGAACGGGACCGACCTTGTTACATTCGCGCTGAATCTCCTCACCGCCTTTGCGTCGGATTGCCCCGGCGACTCCCCCGCCCAACTGCAAGTCGTTGTTCGCCGCATTGACGATCGCGTCGACATCCATATCTGTCAGATCGCCCTGCAGGAAAGAAATCGCCTTTTCGATACGCGCCATCGCGAAAACCCTCGAAATACAGAACGCGGCACACGACGGAATCTTAATTTAGGATTTCGGTTTGGCCCCAGCCTCTTTGTAGTCGTATACACCGCGCCCGGACTTGCGGCCTAACCGGCCGGCCTTCACGTACTGTTCAAGCAACGGACACGGGCGATATTTTTCGCCCAGCGTGCGATGCAAATGCTGCAAAATGCTCAGCCGCACATCGAGGCCGACGAGATCAACGAGCTCAAACGGCCCCATCGGATGATTCAGGCCAAGTTTGAGAGCCTTGTCGATATCCGCCGCACTGGCTACACCCTCCTGAAGCATGAAAAACGCCTCATTGCCAATCATCGCGTTGATGCGGCTGGTCACAAACCCCGGCGATTCACGTACCACCACGACATCCTTGCCCATATTCCTTCCTGCCCCAGCGCATGCCGCGACGGTAGCCTCCGAAGTTTCCAGCCCGCAGACAATTTCGAGCAGCTTCATTTTCTGGACAGGATTGAAAAAATGCATCCCAATGCAATACTCCGGACGAAAGGTAATCGCAGCCATCTCTGTAATCGATAGAGACGACGTATTGCTCGCAAAAATCGCGCCCGGCTTGGCGAATTTGTCGAGTATCGTAAAGATCTCCAGTTTCGTTTCCATTTCTTCAGGAACCGCTTCGATAATCAAGTCTGCCCCGCGGCAAGCGTCCTGAATCGCGTTCGATGTGCTGATCCGCGCGATGGACTGTTGCTTTTGCTCTTCCGTCGCTTTCCCGCGAGCGATCCCTTCATCGAACGCGCGCCGAATATAGTCGAGCCCTTGTTCCACCATCGGCTGCGAAACGTCTTCCAAAATCGTTTTATAGCCTGCAAGCGCCGAGCAATAGGCGATCCCGCGGCCCATCGTTCCAGCGCCAATCACCAACACCGTTTCGATTCCCATCATTTCTCCCTATGAAAGTAAGGCGATCAATCTACATCCGAATGCCGCACGCAGAACGAATCAAGCACGCACCGGAAACAGTCGCGCTGCGTTGTCATAAAGAATCTTGCGTTGCGCCGGCTCCGAAATCGGCAATTTGCGAAATTGTTCGATATTGCCTCGAATTGCCGGAACTCCCGGTCCAGGCCAGTCCGTACCCCAGAGCACTTTATCGGCGATTTCCTCAATGCGCGGGAAGTACTCCATCAGCCGTTGCGGCGGAATGCCCGAAACGTCCATATACATATTCGGGTGCCGCCGAACGAGAAAGAAAGCCTCGTTCATCCACAGCGGACGCCCGCCATGCGCAAGGATGATCACGAGTTTCGGAAAGTCGATTGCCACATCGTCGGCCAAAATCGGCTGTGCATACGGATTCCGAGCCCCGGGGAAAATAGAAGTGCCGGTATGAATCATCACGGGAATCCCATTTGCCTGAGCTCGCTCGTACATCCCCGCGAGCGGCCCAAATCCATCACGATAAGCATTCGGCGCGAATTCCTGATGCGAAGGATGCACCTTGAGGCCGCGGATACCAAGTTTGGCGAGGCGATCCACCTCGGCGCCAGCGTCGGGAACGTGCTTCGGATGCACAGACCCGAACGCGAGCAGCCGTTTCGGGTCCGCGGAGCAATAATCCGCGATCCAGTCGTTCACCTCCGGCGGAAATCCGATGACATCAGGACTGACGTAGTTAATCAGGCCGGCTCGTTCGATTCCCATCTCGTCTAGGAATTTGAGAAACGCCGTTGAATCCGCCGTGTATTTCTCGACTTCCGCGTAATCCTTGCGCCCTTTCTTGATCAGTGCCAGAGCGTCAGGCTTGAACATGTGCAACGGCTGAATGTGGATGTGGATGTCGATGATCGGGCCGGTAGATTCCAATGCCAAACTATCCCTCCTTCCAAATCAACACAATCAACTCAGGTGTCTTCCCGCATCCTTAACACTGCGCTAGACGAGCTTCTTCAACGCTTCCTCATCGTAACCCAATACGATTCCCTTTCTGGCGATCACTACAGGGCGGCGAATCAGGTTTGGCTCTGTAGCCATCATTCTCAGCGCTTCTGCCCGTGACGGAGGATTTGCCTTCATGTTCTTCGCGCGATAAGTTTCATTGCGCGAATTCAAAAACATTCGATAATCGCGCTCGCCGATCAGAGCGTCCAACTCAGCGGCGCTTAATCGCTCTTTGCCAAGATCGCGCATTTCCAAATCAGCACCTTGCTCGAGCAAGAGACCTCTTGCCTTGCGGCAAGAAGTTCAAGTCGGCTTTTGCAGAAATTTGATTTTCGCTCTCGCCATAATTCAAGATCCTCAGTAGCGCGGCACCTTGGGGTCGATTTCCCGAGACCATCGGTCGATTCCGCCTGCCATGGAACGCGCGCTCGAAACTCCCTGTGAACGCAGCCAGACGGCCGCATCCAGGCTTCGCCGTCCGCTGTGGCAAAACACGACCACGCTTTCCGCATTCTCAAATGTCGGGAGATTAGCAGCTATCTGTCCCAGCGGAATTAGCTGCGACCCTTCAATGCGGCAAAGTTGATGCTCCCAGGGTTCGCGCACGTCGACAAACAAAACTTTCTCGCCGCGATCCAACGCCTGTTTCACTTCGTGCGGCGCGACTTCGATATTCGTGAACAAATCTTCAGGCATGGTTGTCCTTGTATGGCGAATTCAATATCAAAATTAGTCGCCAAAATCAGCGGGCGCAGAGTACGCGTGCTCACGTGGGAGGAGCGAAGTTGCTCGCGCAGCACCCAACTTTTCAACATACGCCTGCCGATCCGGCACGTTCAGAACCCACTTCTCAAGCCAGCGCTCGAATGCTCCCAGTTCGCGCGTCTCGTCGTGATATTCAGCAAAAAACTTGTGATCGCGGCCATAATAACCCTGTACGGGCGAAGGATGCGCCCCGCCCGGCTCGTGCACCACAGCAGAAACCAGAAAACCGGGAATGAGCGTACGATTGGGATCGGACGCAATCACCTCCGGCGCGACAATCTCCTCCGCAACCACGATCACACTTCGCGCCGCCCGTGCGCCGTCGACGGCCACGCCGAGGCTGCCCCAAATGTGCGCATTCCCCTGCGCATCCGCTCGCTGAACCTGAATGATCGCGGCATCCGGCCGCAGTGCTCGCACCGCGATGAGCTTTTCCTCGCTGACAGGCGAGGAAAATTCCCGCAAGTTGCCATTCTTTTTCAGTAGCTCGCTGCCCAGCGTCGAATACGTAGGCATAAACGGCACTCCCAGGGCTCCAGCATGCAGTGCCAGTGCAAGCGTGAAATTCGAGTAATCGACCACATCAATTCGCCTCGGAATTGACGTTTCCACGGCGCGGCGAAAACAATAACCGGCCCCCTCGGACACATTGCCGACCCATGCAGCCATCACTCGCTCAACGCACCCCGCTCCAATCAATTGATCAAACAGAATGTCGGAGATTGGCCCGACGAGGGTCAAATCTCTCCGGCCCTGTCGAATCAGCTCATGCCCCGCGGAGAACGGAATCATAGGCTCGAGCTGTGCACCCATGAGCACCATCGAGCCGGAAGGTACGTGCCGCGCAATCGCTTCGTGCATGCTGACGATTTTCGACTCCGCACTCATTCTTCCCTACCGTCCGTGCCAGGCCGGATCGCGCTTTTCGAGAAACGCGCGAATACCTTCTTGTGCGTCTTCGGTTTTGATCAGCTCGCTCAAATAAAAGTCCTCGACGATCTTTAGCCTGCGGTCAAAATTGAATCCCGCTGCCTCCCAGAGCGCCCGCCGCGCCATCCCCAACACTCGCGGACTCAACGCGCGCAGTTCATTCAGAAGCGCTTCAACTGCGCCGTCCAACGCTCCGTCGGGCACAATTCGAGAAACCAGTCCCATTTGCTGGGCCTCCCGCGCGGAAATCGTGCGGCCACTCAAAATCAAATCCGTCGCGGCACGCATGCCGGCAATCTGCGGCAAAGTGATCATCGCCACAGGCGGAAAGCACCCTAGCTTAATCTCCGGCTGCCCGAACTTCGCGGACTCTTCAGCAATCGAGAAATCGCAAAACGTCGCCAGCTCGAAACCGGCTCCCAGGCAATGTCCGTGCACTGCGGCAATCGTTACGACCGAACTTTTGCAGAGCTTCCGGAATATTCCATGGAATGTCTGCAGCATTTCTCCAACTCGCTCCGGCTTGTGGTCGCCGGCGTCCGCGCCGGCGGAAAACGCCTTGACTCCCGAGCCTTCAAAGACCAAAAAATCAATCTCCGGCGCGAGCTCATCGAACGCTTCGCTGATTTCCCGCATCATCGCGATATTCATTACGTTAAGCGGTGGGCGATTCAGCAGGATGCGCGCGCGGCGTTCGCCTTTGTGTATCTGAATGTTCTTGCAAGCGTTCATCGCTGGCCGGTCCAGAATTGCGTTGGATCGAGTTCGCGTATTGCGCGAAGCTCCGCTGCGGAAGGTGGCTCCGTTTCGTCCAGGTGATCCGCAACGCGCAGCGTCCACGAAGTATTGGCCAATACTTCCTCGACAGCCACGCCGGGATGAACGGACGCAAGATACGCTTCGCCATCGGAACCAAACCGCAGCACTCCGCGCGTGGTGATAATTGCCGAAGGACCCGACTGCTGTGGCAAGCCTTGCTCGCGCCGCCAGCGCTCCCCGGTCCCGTATCCCGGCGAAGTCACATAGCTCACGCGTTCGGCGAGCCGGTGTCTTTCGTGGGCAAGCAACACAACCGTGCGCTGCGAAAGGCACGCGATGTCGCATGCTCCTCCCGAACCCGGCAAACGCACCGCCTCACCAGCGCGTTGTCCCCATGTCGAGTTCAAATTGCCGAACCGATCGACTTCAGCCGCTCCGAGAAAGCCCACGTCGACACGCCCCCGTTGCAGAAACGACATCACGTCGATCATCTGCCCGCAAAACGTAGCTCCTTGAAGGTTCGGCGGATCGCCCATCGTGTAGAGCATATCGCGCGAAGGCGTCTCGCGAATCACGCCGTTCTCATAGAGGCCGACCGCTTCCGGCGCATGCGTGCGCTTCGCGACCAGAAAGGAAAGTAATGGAAGACGCATCCCGACGAATACCAGTTCTTTGTTGGCGATTTCCCTCGCCGCGGCGGCGACCATCAATTCGCCTGCCACGTAACTTCGCGCGGAAGCATTCGTTTGTCCCATGTATGAAAATGCTATTCTATGGTTCCTTCCGGTGCCGTCTGCTGGCCCTCATGCATTCTTTCTTGGCTGATATTCTTCGTCAGCCTCGAATGCGATTCAGTACTTTGGCGAGCTGCTTGAAATGCCGCATCTTCACTCCGCGGCCTTTCGCATTCTTCGCACTGGTCGAGGGCAAAACGAAGACAGCTGCCCCGTAAAGTTTTTCTTTCTGCAGTCCCAGAACGCAGCGCCGGCCCGCAAATTTTTCATAGACCAGTTTTCCATTGAAAGCCACCAACTGCGGCCGAAACTCTTCTAGCTTTTGCGCTAGTAGCACGCGGCCCTCGGAGAATTCTTCGCGCGTAATGTCCTCAATCCCCTTCGATGGCCGCTTCACCAGGTCGGTCAGGCCTATTCCAAACTCCACCACGCGCCGGTCATCATTGTAGGTGAGCGGCTCCGGAATGACGCCGGAGTCGTATAGAAGGGGCCAGAATTCATTCCCGCGGCCCGCGTAATAATGCCCGACGCGTGCGGAACGTTCTCCCGGATTGCATCCCACAATTACCAGCCTCATTCCGCGGCGAAGATGATCAGGCAGCGTTCGCATCGT
>JASHRL010000118.1 GCA_030037355.1 Candidatus Acidiferrales bacterium
AGACTTTCGATCAATCCATCTTCGATCTCTATTCGAAGAATTTGATCACCCTCGACGAAGCGCTCATCCGCGCCTCGAATCCGGACGAATTCAAGCTGCGCATCCAGGGCATTCGCTCCTCCGCCGACGCCGCGCGCGAGGAAATGGAGCGCACCATGACCGAATTCGAGCGCACCGGCTCCGGCAGCCGCCGCTAAGCTTTTTTGTTGCAGTTGCTGTCATCCCGACCGCCGCAGGTAAACGCAATGACCGAGTGCACCTATATCAGCAATCCGAGGCGATTGTTCTGGAAAGCGTGGCTCGCTCGGCCACTGCGCTTGTGCGGCTATCTTTGCGTCTTCGGCGTCTGCGTGTTCTCGGTCAAAGCCCAGGTGAAGATGCTGGAAACTGCACCGACGAAGACTTCAGCCCAACCTGATCGGCGCGATGCGATTTCGAGTGGTGCCTGGTCTGCGGCTACGATTTCCCTGTTCAACACTTGGTCGGCTCTTGATGACAACCCCGATCGCCGCGCGTCATTTTATTCACCCGACCATAAGAAACTGGTTGAGATTTCAGGCGAGAACGTCGTTCTTCGTATCGCTGGCAGAACCTTCCGAACAAATATAAACAACGTCACAAAGCACGACGGAGAGTTGGGCTGGGCGCCCGATTCGACAAAGTTCTTTCTCACGTGGTCGGAAACGGGGGAGCTGGGAGCGTGGCACCTGGAGGTATACGGCGTAGATGCAGCAGGTGTACATGAGTTTTCCGGGGTCGCGGATCTTGCGCGAAAGGATTTCGAACGGCTCGTCCGGAAAATGCCAATAGATCCTGACCTCAACACACCGGAATTGAAAAAAATATGGGACTACGATGGTTATTGCGATCCGTACAACGTAGTCGGCGGACGCTGGCTGAATGGATCACGAGAAATTTTGTTATCTGTTCTAGTTCCAAACACTTCTGACTGCAGATACATGAGCCTTTTCGATGTTTACCGGGTTAACGCCACAACGGGAGTGATTCTGCAACGCTACACAGCCTCCGAGGCGCACAAGCTATACGGCGGCAAGTATCTTCCGCGCATCGTACGGTAGCCCATGGCAGCAAGTCATCCGATTTTGCTCTTCACTCGTCACTTGTCACTCATCACTCGTCACTAGCATTCACCACTTGTCACTAGTATTCTTCCCTCATGCGCTCCGCTCCTCGCAAATTCTCCACCGAGGCCGGCCTTTACGCCGCCGCCACTCGCGCATTGATGCGCCGCGCCCATTCCGTGCACGAAATGAAGGAATATCTCGTTCTGCGCGCCGAGGAGAAAGATCACGCCGATGCCGTTCTGCAAAAACTGCGCGAGCTGAATTATCTCGATGACGCTCGCTACGCCCGCGACTTCGCCCGCGCTCATGCGCAGAATCGCCATCAGGGAAAATTTCGCATCGCCCGCGAGCTTCGCGCCCGCGGCGTTCCTGACCGCCACATCGAAGCCGCGCTCGCCTCCGTTTTCGCCGAAACCGACGAAAGCGCGCTCGTAAAATCCCGCATCGAGCGCCAGTTGCGGCGCCTCCGCGGCGGGCCGCTCGACGAAAAAAAGTCTGCCTCGCTCTACCGCAGCCTCCTTCGCGCCGGCTTCTCCGCCGACGTCATCCGCACTCAACTCCGCGCCGCCTCCCGCGAACCCCTCCCCGAATTTGAGGACCCCTCGAACACTGAGTCGTGACTCGGCCCTTCCTCGTGCATCCTGTCATTCCGAGGCCGGCGGTTCACCTGCGGTAGCAACCAAGAAAAAATAAAGCCGCCGGTCCGAGGAATCTGCTGTTGCCTGGTTGTGGGCGGGGCAACTACCCCGCACCAGACGCAGCTTTTGTGGCGGCGGTTCGCCTTTCAAACTCTGCGTTTCGCACTTCTAAATCCTTTCGGACCGCTTCCAGAAGATACCTGTAGTCCTTGATCGGTAAGCTCGTGTGGACTGTGGCCCCAAAGAGACTGCTGTAAAAGTTGACGATGCGGAGCCCGTTATCGATCAGTGCCTTGATCTCTGAGAAAAGAATAGAATTCTGCTCCACGAAGCCTTTGGGGTCGAGCGCGCTTGACCGGCTCCGGTGTGCAAAATACTTATTCCGCCAGATCGTGAGCTTCCTGACTAAGGGGTTGGCATTGCTCACCGACTCCAAGTCCCTTTGGAGCTGCGCCGAATCGGGTTTCCGAGGATCAGCCGCAAGCGAATCGACGAACGGATTATCCTTCAACCGCTCGCGGAAATTTGGTTCGTCGAAGAGATTCAGGTTGGCTTGGATAGTCTCAAGGAAGTTCCTAAGACTCAGGTTCGGGTTGCCTTCGGACAGATCATAGGCCTTACAGAGTCGCAGGAAGATAGCGTCCATATAAGCATTCAAGGTAAAGGTCCAGAATGCCGCAGACTGATTGAACTCCGCCTGGTAATCTTGGATAGTGGCATTAATATCCCGATGAAGTCGAAAATAGTCGCGCGCGTCGATGATTTCGTCGACCAGCGCCTCCAGCAAACGTTTAAACTGAGCCGAATCGGTAATGTCGATCTTCATTCGTTTTTTTCCTCGGAAGGGACTGTCGCCAGTGTAGCAGAACCATCGACTCAATTAATAATGGGGTAGGGTGGGGCGCAGACACCCCGTAATTGCACAGTGACGCCTCCAGCCGAGCCGAAAAACACATGCCATAACACTTTTTCCTTTTCGCGCACGTCTTGCGCGCGACGTAGTACGTTTTCTCTTGACTTTCTGTTTATAAAGTGGTACACAGTATGCGTATTCGGGCGTTTTGCCCGGCCAGGCCACCTTCGGGTGGCCGTTCGTGTTTCTAGGAGGCGAAACAAAAGCGATTCTAATCGCCAGACCTATGAAAAATTAGAAATGAGGCTAACTCACTGAAAACAAAAGGTCGGACTCATTTCTAATCGCCAGAGAAATGCGTTTTTCTAAATTGAGTTGCGTCTCAAGGCCGTGGAAAAGCTATGATGACACCCGTTTAAGGAGCGCGCGTGGAAGAACTGAAGTGGCCGGGAAACAAAATTCGCGAAACGTTCCTCCGGTTTTTCGAGGAGCGCGGCCACAAGCGCGTCCGCAGCTCTTCGCTCGTTCCCGCGAACGATCCCACCCTGCTTTTCACCAACGCTGGCATGAATCAGTTCAAGGACGTTTTCCTCGGCCTTGAAAAACGCGATTACAACCGCGCCACCACTTGCCAGAAATGCGTCCGCGCCGGCGGCAAGCACAACGATCTCGAAAACGTCGGCTTCACCAATCGCCATCACACGTTTTTCGAGATGCTCGGCAATTTTTCCTTTGGCGATTATTTCAAAAAGGACGCGATTGCCTACGCGTGGGAGCTGATTACTTCGCCTGATTGGTTTTACATTCCAATCGGCAAATTGTATTTCACCGTCTTCGGCGGCCATGAGAATTTGCAGCCCGATCACGACGCCGCGAAGCTTTGGCTCGAGACCGGCGCGCCAAAAGATCGCGTCTACGAAATTCCTGGACTGAAAGAAAATTTCTGGGCTATGGGCGATACCGGCCCCTGCGGCCCTTGCAGCGAAATTTTCTACGACATGGGCGTGAAGGCCGTTGACACTCCGCAAAGTCCAGAGTGCAGCGCGGGCACCTGCAAATTTCCCTGCGACTGCGGCCGGTACGTCGAAATTTGGAATTTGGTTTTCATGCAGTTCAATCGCCTGCCCGCCGCGGCGGGGGACGCGTCCGGCACGCTCAATCCCCTGCCGAAGCCCTCCGTCGACACTGGCATGGGCCTCGAGCGCATCGCCGCCGTCCTCCAGGACGTGATCAGTAATTTCGAGACGGACTTATTCACGCCGCTCATAAATAAGGCCGTGACTATCATACCGCCAAGCCAAAGAGCAGAAGCGCCTCTCCACATGGCTTCCTTTAGAATAATCGCTGACCATTCGCGCGCCGTGACGTTTTTAATTGCCGATGGCGTCACGCCCTCCAACGAAGGACGGGGTTATGTTCTGCGTAAGATTATTCGCCGCGCGCTTCGCCATGCATACATGCTGAGGGCAGGAACAGCGCCGATGACACTGATTCTCCCTGAAATGTCCAAAGCCGTGCAACGAGAGATGGTCGGCACTTATCCAGAACTGATGGATCAAGCGAAACGAATCGACGAAATTCTCCGAGAAGAAGAACGGCGATTCATCCGAACAGTGGATATTGGGCTAAAAAAGATGGACGAGTTCATCGAGTTTGCGGGAACGGCCGGCGAATCCAAAGAGGGAATAGAGGAGTTGAGCAGATTGATCCGAGAATCTACTCGGGCGAGAGACAAGCAAGTCCCCCAGATTGGCTTCCTCTCTGGTGAAAAAGCTTTCATGCTTACAGCCACGTACGGGCTGCCGCGCGACCTCATCGAGGACGTCACACGTGACGCAGGAATTTTGGTGAAATGGGCAGATTATGACCGCGCGATAGAGGAGGAGCGGACGCGGGCGCGGGCCTCCTGGAAAGGCGCGCACAAGGAAGCCGCGAACCCTGTTTACAGAAAACTCGCGGACACATTCAAAACCGAGCCGGATTTTTACTTTGGCACGACGACCAAAGACTGCCACATCGAAGCCATCGTACAGGCGGGAGCTTTGAAGGGAAAGCTATTTGCTGGTGAAGAAGGAGAAGTGATTCTCGACCGCTCCACTATCTACGCCGAATCCGGCGGACAAGTCGCCGACACCGGCGCATTTTTCGACGACGCGCTCTCGCAGCAAGTCGCCGAAGTCCGCGGCGCGTATTATCCCGTCGCGGGATTGATCGCGCATCGCATCGTCGCCAAAGAAAATCTCGCCGTGGGAGATCGCGTCGCCACGGTCGCTGACGCCGCGCGGCGCGCGCGCGTGATGCGCAATCACACCGGCACACACTTGGTTCACGCCGCGCTGCGAAATATTCTCGGCACGCACGTCAAGCAGGCCGGCTCACTCAACGCGCCCGATCATCTGCGCTTCGACTTCAGCCATTTCGTACAGCTTGCGCCCGAAGAGTTGCAGGAGATCGAACTGCAAGTGAACGAAGAAATTCTGCGCGACTTGCCGCTACAAACCGACATCATGAACATCGACGACGCGCTCGCTTCCGGCGCTCTCGCCTTTTTCGGCGACAAATATCCGGAGCAGAATGTCCGCGTCGTCACCATCGGCGACGCAGCCTATCCGCGCGGCTTCTATAGCAAAGAGCTTTGCGGCGGCACGCACGTCGCGCGCACGGGCGAAATCGGCGTCTTCAAGATCACGCTCGAGCAATCCGTCGCCGCGGGTGTTCGCCGCATCGAGGCGTTTACCGGCGACGCCGCCCTCGCCCAGTATCGCTCCGCGCTCGGCACTTTGCGCACACTCGCCGGGATGCTGAACACCGGCGAAGACCGAGTCCTCGAAGCCGTCGAGAAGCTCGAGCAGGAGCGCAAGCAGCTCGAAAAGCAGCTCGAAGGCCTGAAGCGGAAATCGGCCGTCTCTCAGGTCGATTCCCTGCTGGAGGCCGCCCGGATGGTCAAGGACGTCCGCGTGATAGCCGCTAGGGTGGATGGCGTCGACCGCGAAGCCCTTCGCCAGCTCGTCGACGGCCTCCGCCAGAAGATGGGCTCCGGAGTCGTTGTTTTGGCCGCTGGGGAGCCTCCCCATGATGGCGGGGAGGGTAAGGTGTCTCTCATTACGGCCGTTACGAAAGACTTGACGAACCGGCTCCACGCCGGGAAGATGGTCCAGGAGATCGCCAAGCTTTTGGGAGGCTCCGGCGGGGGTCGTCCAGACCTGGCCGAAGCCGGGGGCAGGGATGTTGCTGGTATCGAAACAGCCCTTGCGCAAGTCTACCCGCTCGTCGAGCGGTTGGTATAATTCCTTACAGGCGCTAGAAACGCGGCCTGCTCCAGCAGGCATGCCGGGAGCCCCTCTTACCCGGCTCGCGGATGTGTCGTTTGTGAGGAAGTGGGAATGTTCTGCCTTTCCCCAGGAAGTGCCGGGACGCGAGCAGTTCTCCAAACCATCCGTCAGAGGATGGGGACGGGGATTCTTGCCGCGGCCATTGTGCTTTCGCTGGCATCTCCGGCGGAGGCCCAAATTGCATCTTATGTGGATAGTCACGGGAGATTGATCTACATCAACGCCAACACGCCAACTCGTACCAGCAAGGCGGCAGCGGACCAGGATCCGCTGGCGGTCACGCCTCCCCCGAAGCTTGAAAAAGTGGTGGATGCCGCAGCGGAACGGAACCATCTGGATCCGGCGCTGGTTCAAGCGGTCATCCAGACCGAATCGGGCTGGAATCCGTACGCGGTTTCTCCGAAGGGCGCGTTTGGCTTGATGCAACTCATCCCGTCAACGGCAGAACGTTACGGTGTAGGCGATGTGTTCGATCCCGTCCAGAACGTGAACGGCGGGACGCACTATTTGCGGGATTTGCTGGATCGCTATCACGGCGATTTGAAAAAATCACTCGCAGCGTATAACGCAGGCGAGCAAGCCGTGGAGAAATTCGGCGGCGTTCCCGCGTATAGCGAAACTCGCGCCTACGTCCGCAAAGTGACCAACACCTACTTCCAGTCCGGCTCGGGGCACTCGCCGACAGGCGAGCTCCAGCATCATCCAAGTATCCGTGAAGTCACGGATCGCAGCGGCCGGACCGTTTTCACAAACGAATGACGCGCGCGCAGCGAAATCCTCTGGCCAATTCGCGCTTTTTGATTTTGTCGCTGCTGTTCGTCTGCGCCGCGCTCCTCTCCCCAGCCGCGCGCGGGCAATCTCTGAATCAGCAAGCCGAAGAACAATTTCAAAAAGCGCAGCAATTGCAGCAACAACTCGACGCCAAGCCGCAAGACGATCGCACGCTCGTGGATTACAAAGAAGTCGTCGCGGCATACCGCAAAGTTTATCTGCTCTCCTCGTCCGCTGGAGCAGTGACGCCGGCGCTGATGTCCGTGGCGCAGCTTTATCACGAGATGGGCGACCAATATGACCACGGCTATTATCAATCCGCGGTCGTTACATATAAATTTCTCGTCACGCAGTATCCGGGCAGCAAGTTTCGCGCCGAAGCGCTGCTGCAAATCGGCAAAGAAGAAAAAGACGACCTCCATCAACCGGAAGAAGCCAAGGATGCCTTCGCGGAATATTTGAAACAATTTCCGCATTCGCCGCAGGCCGGAGATGTACGCGAAGAATTGCGAGAAATCGCCGAAGAGCCGGCCGATGCGCCCGCCGCAAATATTCCTGCCAAGACCGCGAGTGATTCAGCACAACAACCGACAGCCGATAGCAATCCGCCGCTGCAAAGCGAGGAAGTTTCTCAGGGTGACTCAGATTCAGCGCAAAACGACGCGGACGATTCAGCCATCGGGCCCGACGGCATTCCGAGTGTGACACAAATCCGAAGCTGGAATGCGGACGACTACACGCGTGTCGTTGTGGATTTGAATGGCGCCGTAAAATACGATTCGGCGCGCATCAAGAATCCCGATCGCATCTACTTTGATTTGTATAAAGCGCGGCTGAGCCACCAAATCAACGACAAAGAACTGGCCGTGCAAAATGGTTTCCTAAAATCAGTCCGCGTGGCGCAGAACAAAGCCGGCGTCGTGCGTCTCGTCCTGGACGTGCAGAGCGTGCAGGGCTACTCGGCGTTTCTATTGCCGAATCCCTACCGGCTCGTGATTGATGTTCATGGCGCGCCCACGGATGTCGCTGCCGTGAACGCAACACCCGGAATTGGGACGGGAAAGCTCGCGGGCGACTCGACACCGGCGGCGTCCCTGACTCCGTCGGAGAAGGTTCAGGTTCCCAGCACAAGCACTTCGACAAATCCGACTGCGCTGCCTTCCGCGGCCACTCCATCCCAGCCCAATACTACGGCGGGTACGAGCGAGCACAATCTGGCGGCGGTTCCGCTTTCGCCTGCGAAACCGACACGCGATGGCGAGCGCTCGCTTACGCGCGCGCTGGGATTGAAAATCAACCGCATCGTGATTGACCCGGGCCATGGCGGGCATGATACCGGCACGATCGGCCCCGATGGCGTGATGGAAAAAAATATTTGCCTCGACGTGGCACTGCGGCTCGGGAAATTGATTCAGCAAAAGCTTCCCGGCGCACAGGTCATTTATACGCGCAAGACTGATGTCTTTATCCCGCTCGAAGAACGCACGGCGATTGCCAATCAGGCGCGCGCGGATCTGTTCATTTCGATTCATGCAAATTCGAGCCATGACGAAGGCGCGCGTGGCGTCGAGACTTACTATTTGAGTTTTACGACGTCACCCGAAGCCCTGGAGACAGCGTCGCGCGAAAATGCGCTGTCGGACGCTTCGGTTCATCAATTGCAGGATTTGATCCAGCAAATCGCGCGTAATGACAAGATCGAAGAATCGCGCGAGCTCGCGACGGATATACAAGGTTCGCTCACGACGCAGCTTCGGCAGGTCAGCACTGCAGAAAAAAATCGCGGCGTGAAGAAAGCTCCTTTTGTTGTGCTGATCGGCGCGGATATGCCGTCGGTGCTCGCGGAAATTTCTTTCCTCAGCAATCCTACGGACGAACATATGCTCGAGCGGCCCGCACAACAGCAGCGCATCGCCATGGGTATTTTTCGAGGCATCGAAAGCTATCTTTCCAGCCTGAACAGCCTGAATTACGACCGGCAAAGGCAACGGCTGGTGAGCGACACCCTGGCGCCGTCGTCCTCGACCGTGCGCAATCAGAAGTAACTTTCTGGCGTATACTGTGTCTAATGATTGTGCGGCGATTTGTCTTCACTCTCGCTCTACTCGCGGCGGCCTTCGGAATACCTGCGGCTTTCGCGCAAAATTCCCTGCCTGCATCCGTTTCCAACTGGACTTCGACGACCGCGCCAATTGAAGCGACGCCGGCGAACCTGAATCAGATTGCCGGTCCTGCGACGGCAGCGCTGCAAGAATACGGCGTTCAGTCGGCGGAGAGCCGCACGTACACGCAAGGCAAAGCGTCGTTCACGGCGACGGTTTATGCGTTTCAGGACACGGCAGAAGCCTACGGTGGCTATTCGTTTCTTCGGAATCCCGACATGGCGCCGACAGACCTGACGAAGCATTCCTCGATGTCGGATGGCCATGCGCTGGCGCTGACGGGAAATCTTGTAGTCGAATTCACGGGGAAAAACCTGCAGTCGGTTCGCAGCGAAATGGAGATGCTGATTGTCGCGGCCAGCGCGCACGCGACATGGGGAGTCTACCCTCCGCTGGCCGACAGGCTGCCGAAAGATGGAATGGTCCGGCGCACGGATCGCTTTATTCTCGGGCCGACAGCGCTCAATACATTTCTGCCGCTTTCGAGCGGCGACTGGCTTGGCCTCTCCGTGGGCACAGAAGTGGCGCTGGCGCGATACAGGCTCCGCGGTCATGAAGCGACGCTTGTCGTGGCTGACTATCCCACGCCGCAACTCGCTGTAACCCAGCTGGCGAAGCTCCGGAAGGAATTCAATGTGAATGGTTCGAATCCGGGCGGCTCGCCGATCTACGAAACGAGCGACGGAACATTCGTGTCCATGGTCATCGGCGCGCCGACGGAGGAGTCCGCGGACAATCTGCTGGCGCAGGTACACCCGGAGATGATCATCACGTGGAACGTGCCAGTGCCGAATCCAAATGAGCCTTCGATGCCGGCCATTGTCGTTGGGACAATTATCGGCACCGGAGAAATTTGTGGGATTTCGCTGTTGGGAGGGCTGGTTTTCGCCGGAATCAGGCTGCTGACGAAGCGAACATGGCCGGGAAAGGTCTTCGACCGAACGCAGAACCGTGAAGTGATTCAATTGTCTTTGACGGGCAAGCCTATCAATACAAAAGACTTGTATTGAGGAAGATCCGCCGTACGCTGTGGCAATCTCCGCTATCGCATTGATATTGCTAGGGTTACAAAAACTCCGTTTTTCTGCGTTACTGCTTGACTCGTTTTCGCAGGTCTCATAAACTCCACTCTGTAGAAGGGTTTCGGGCCATCCGCGCATTGGCCCCGGAGCTTTTCTCCCCACGAAGGCCCGCTGCAAGGCGGGCCTTCTGCTTTTTGTAGCGGATTCCATGCTTTCCCGGTGAAAAATTATTTCACTCGGGAATTTTTGCCCCCCAGGAACTCAGAGTTTGTTCAAACCATCGAGGGCGGCAACTTTGTAGGCTTCCGCGAGCGTCGGATAGTTGAAAACCGTATCGCGGAAATAGCGTACCGTTCCACCGAAAGAAAGAACGGCCTGGCCGATGTGAATGATTTCCGTGGCACGCTCGCCGATGGCGTGAATGCCGAGCAACTTGAGATTGTTGCGATCAAACAAAAGTTTCAGCATTCCGTTTTCGTCGCCGAGCATCATGCTCTTGGCTAATTCGCCATAGCGCGCAATTCCGATTTCATAGGGAATTTTCCTGGAGGTAAGGTCTTCTTCCGTCTGGCCGACCATGGAAATTTCAGGAATGGTGTAGATTCCATAAGGAAACAATTCGGGAATGTTTTCCGACGCCGCACCGAAAATGTGGCAGCTCGCGAGGCGTCCCTGCTCCATGGATGTGCTGGCGAGCGCTGGAAAGCCGATGACGTCGCCGGCGGCATAAATGTGCGGGACTTTGGTTTGGAAACTTGCGTTGACTTCCAGGCGCCCGCGGGAATCGACGGCCAATCCGGCGGCTTCGAGGTTCAACTGATCGGCGTTAGCCTGACGGCCGACGGCATAGAGAAGGGCGTCTCCGTGAACGCGTTTGCCGCTTTCCAGTTCCGCGAAAACCTGATCGCGTTCGGCGTTCACTCCGACGGAAGTGACCCGCTCGCCGAGGCGAAACGTGGTGCCGATGCGGCGCAAATGATAGGTGAGGGCTTCGACGATTTCGCGGTCGACGTAATCGAGAATTTTCGGACGCTGATCAATCAGAGTGACTTTGGCTCCGAGCGCAGCAAAAAAGGAACAGTATTCGAGGCCGATGACTCCTGCGCCGACAACGATGAGTTCCCGGGGAAGGCGCGGGATGTTGGTGATTTCATCCGTGTCGAGAATGCGCACGCCGTCGAAGGGAATGGAAGCGTCGCGGGCGGGGCGCGTGCCGCAAGCGACGACGAAGAATTTGCCGCTGACCTTTTGCGATTCTGTTTCCCCCTCGACCTCCACCGTGTTCGGATCGGCGAAGCGAGCCGTGCCTTCATAAACGGTGACGCCATTGCGGCGAAGCTGCGCGCGGACGACCTCTGTTTCGCGGGTGACGATCTTTTGCACTCGGAAAGCCAGATCCTGAACGGAGATGTCGTCCTTAATGTGATAATCGCGGCCATAAAACGTGCGTTCTTTGAATCCGGTGAGATGCAAGATGGCTTCGCGCACGGTTTTGCTGGGAATCGTGCCCTGATGGACGCAGACACCGCCAATCATGCTGAAACGCTCGACGATAGCGACTTTCTTGCGCATTTTTGCCGCGCTGATGGCAGCTTTCTGGCCTGCAGGGCCGCTGCCGATGACAACAAGGTCGAATTCTGGGACGCTCATTTGTGGAAGTCTTCCGAAGGCCGTTTTAGCTACACGCGAAACTCATAAATCCGCTCTCGAACCACTGAAGTGCCGCCGAGGCATTATCGTTCAGCAACCGCGCGAGCGCAATCTCCCGCGGAGGAATCGTTTCTCGCGCGAAAAATGGGAAATGCGGCTGAACACACACACGCCGTTTCCAGATAACTCGCATTCTCTTCAAATTCGCTCACGTTCTGAGTATGATGCCACGCCGATGTTTGGCGTCATGTGAAATGCAGAATGGAAAAAGCGGATGCCTGTATCAGTTGCAAATTCGAAAATTGTTTATAGCGCGCTGAAGGAATGCGGCGTGCGGATTATGTCGGCGCTGCCGGAAACGTGGCTCGTGCACTTGATTCGCATGGCGGACGATGATCCAGAAATGACGCTGGTTCGTCTGGCCAAGGAAGAGGAAGGCGTGGGCATTTCCGCGGGCGCGCATTTTGCGGGCGTGAAGTCGGCGATGCTGATGCAGAATCACGGATTTCTGGCGGCGATCAACGGCATTGTGTCGTTCGCGCACCTCTACAAGATTCCGCTGCTCATGCTAATCAGCTATCGCGGCACGCACGGCGAACGCGACCCGTGGCAGACGCAAGGGGGAAATGTCACGGAGCCGGTCTTGCGCGCGCTGGGAATTCCCTACTCGTTTCTCGACTCGCCGGAGTCGGCGGCGCGGCGCATCCGGCAAGCGCAGACTCTGGCGGAGAGCAGCTTGCAGCCGGTAGCGCTCCTGCTGATGCGCGATTTGATGTGGGAGGAATAGGCGATGCAGAGGCTGGATTGTTTGCGCGCGATTTATCCGGAGTTGGAGAAAGGCATCGTCGTTTCGATCATGGGCGCGGTGGC
>JASHRL010000119.1 GCA_030037355.1 Candidatus Acidiferrales bacterium
GAAGATCTGAAAGTCGAGCGCGTCGGCATTCCCGCGGTCGGCGAAGACGAAATTTTGGTGCGCGTACAGGTGGCGCTGACCTGCGGCACAGACCTTAAAGTTTGGAAACAGGGCTCGCATCCGCGCATGATTCATCCGCCAGCGATTTTTGGCCATGAGCTGGCTGGCATCGTGGAAGAAACCGGTTCGGCTGTTGCAGGCACGATTCACAACGGTATGCGCGTGGTGCCTTCGAATTCCGCACCCTGCGGAGCATGCCTCTATTGCCGCAAGGGCCAGCCGAATCTGTGCGAGGACTTGCTGTTCAATAATGGGGCCTATGCCGAGTATGTGCGGATTCCCGGCCGGATTGTGCGGCAAAACCTGCTCGAAATTCCGGAGCACGTCAGCTTTCGCGACGCCGCGATGGTCGAGCCTCTCGCCTGCGTGCTGCGCGGAATTCACGAGACGAACATTCAAGCGGGCGATACAGCGGTCATCGTCGGCTGTGGGCCGATTGGCCTGAAGTTTATTCGCGTTCTTTCCGAACGCGATGTTCGTGTGATCGCGCTCGGCAAACGCAAGAATCAGATTCAGGCCGCGGAGCGCCTGGGCGCGTATGCCGCATTTGATGTTTCCGAAATTGAAAGCCCTGTGCAGTTGGTTCGTCAATTGACGGAAGGCGGCCGTGGGGCGGATGCGGTTGTCGAGGCCGTCGGTTCGGCAATGACCTGGCAATGGGCCATGCAGATGGTGAGAAAAGGCGGGAGGGTAAATCTCTTTGGCGGCTGCCCGCACGGAACGCAGGTGCATTTCGATCCTGCGCTCTTGCATTATTCGGAAATCACCATCAAGGCCACGTTCCATCACACACCGCGATTCATTCGCGAAGCGCTCGAAACAATCTCGCGCGGAGAAGTGCGCGCCGATGATTTTGTCACCGGAGAAATTCCGCTCGCCGAGTTGCCGCGCGCTTTCGAGCACATGAAGCATCGCAATGGCGAATTGAAGACGGCGGTCAATCCCTGGGCGTAATCGGCCGGGGCTCCTCGATGCTCGGACAGCACGAACTGGAAATCGCTCGAAACCTGCCTCCCGAAAACTGCACTCCGTCCGAAGCGCAGCGCTACACGCGCTGGCTTGCCACTCATCACTACGAGAATTTTCGCGTCGTCTCTTGGCTGTTGCCTCAGCGACTGCACCAGCACTTCTATAATGTCTATGCTTATTGCCGCTGGGCTGACGATTTGGGCGATGAAGTTCCCGACCCTCAGCACGCCATCGAATTGCTGGATGGGTGGCAGGAAGAACTCGAGCGCGCCTATCGTGGCGCGGCGACGCATCCTGTCCTGATTGCTGTCGGCGAGACTGCGCGCGAATGCGACATTCCGATCAATCCATTTCGCGACTTGCTCATCGCCTTTCGGCAGGATCAGACGGTTCACCGCTATGCGACTTGGGATGGCGTCATTGACTATTGCGTTTATTCGGCGAATCCGGTTGGACGGCTCGTGCTCTATTTGATGGGTTATCGCGACGCCGAGCGCCAATCACTTTCCGATGCGACCTGCACGGCTTTGCAGCTCGCGAATTTCTGGCAGGACGTCGGTCGCGACCTCGAAAAAGGGCGCATCTACATTCCGTTGGAAATTGCCGCCGCCCACGGCGTCGAGGAAGACGATATTGTCTCGAGGCGATTCAATTCGAGTTATATTGCGCTGATGAAGGATCTTATCGCGCGGACGCGCGCGCTTTTTGCGGTCGGAGCGCCCTTGGCGGAACGTGTTTCGAAAGAATTTCGCGTGGACCTCGAACTTTTCAACCGCGGCGGCTGTGCAGTTCTCGACGCCATCGAATCCATGGGCTACGACACGCTCAACCATCGCCCTGCGCTTGACCGCCGCGTGCAGGCGCGACTCCTTGGACGCGCCATGATTTCGCGGCTCTTCGCTAGATTCGGCGCTTCGCCAGACGTCCCCAAAGATGGCGGCTCCAAAACCGAAAGTGCTTCAGTTGCCGGCCGGCATGCCTGATAACGCCGCAATCGCTGCCTCTTACGATCATTGCCGAAGGATCGCCCGAGCTGCCGCGCGCAATTTTTATTATGGCTTCATGCTGTTGCCTGCTGCCAAGCGCGATGCGCTTTGCGCGCTGTATGCCTTCATGCGTGGCGTGGACGATATCTCCGATGAACCCGGAACAATCGAGGACAAGCGCCGCCGCCAGAGCGAGCGTCGCGCGGAAATGGACAAGGGATTGGCCGGCGGCCAAGATGACCCCGTATGGCCCGCGCTGCGACACGCGGTTTCAACGTATGGGATTCCGCCGCGCTATTTGCATGACTTGATTTCCGGCGCCGAGATGGACCTTACGATTTCTTCTTATCAGACGTTCGACGCTCTGCGCGAATATTGCTATCGCGTTGCGGGCACGGTAGGGCTGTGCTGCCTTTATGTCTTCGGTTTCTCCGATCCGCATGCTCCTGATCTTGCCGAGAAGCTCGGTATCGCGTTTCAGTTGACGAACATTTTGCGCGACGTCCCTCGCGACTACGCCATGGGGCGCGTTTATCTGCCGCGCGAAGACTTGGTTCGTTTCCAATGCGACGCGCGACAGCTCGGAGATGCAAATGCAAGCGCGGCCATTGCGCCGTTGGTGCAATTCGAGGCCGAGCGTGCGTGGCAGTTTTACCGCGAGGGCTGGCCGCTGCTCGCTTTGGTGAGCGAAGATAGCCGTGCGGCGCTGTGGGCCATGGCGCGGATTTATTCCGGCATTCTCGAAAAAATCGAGACGCGGCATTTTGCCGTTTTGGCTCCGCCGCCTCCGCGCCTTTCGACTCCGGAAAAAGTATGGATTCTGATCCGCGCACGGATGGGATGGCTTGGGGAGAGAAATGCGCTGCGAAACAGTGATCGTGGTCGGGGGCGGGCTGGCGGGGCTGTCGGCAGCCACAGCGCTCGCTGACGCCGGCCTGCGCGTTCGCTTGCTGGAGAAGCGCCCGTATCTCGGCGGGCGCGCGACATCCTATGCGCTTCCCGATGGCAGCCATGTCGATAATTGCCAGCATGTGACGCTTGGCTGTTGCACGAACCTCGCCGATTTTTATCACCGCGTCGGAGCAGAATCGAAAATCCGTCATTATAGCCGTTTGTATTTCGCGGATCGCAATGGCAGCGTCAGTTCGATTTATTCTTCGCCGCTTCCAGCGCCGTTTCACACGAGTTTTTCGTTCTTGCGCTTTGGCGCACTTTCCTTCGGCGACAAGCGCGCTATCGCGCGCGCCATGTTTGCCATCGCGCGTTCTGGCGGGCGTCCCGCGGATGCTCCTGGCGTTTCGATGCTCGACTGGCTCAGGCGCAATAGTCAGACTGACGCTGCGATCGCGCGGTTCTGGCGCGTCGTTCTCGTGAGCGCGCTCGATGAAGAATTGGATCGCACCGACGCACACTATGGAATCGATGTCTTCTGGAAGGCATTCCTCGCGAATCGCAAAGGGTACGTGCTCGGCATACCCTCTGTGCCGCTGGGCGAACTCTATGCGGGCTGTCGTGAGGCGATTGAACGCCGTGGCGGCGAAGTGAAGACGCGCGCCGTCGTGCGCGCCATTCGCCTGAGCGACGGCAAATTTCAGTCGCTCATTATGGACGACGGGAGCGAGCTGCGCGCTGATGCGTGCGTTACTGCTATCCCGCATGACGCGCTGCCGCAAATTCTCCCGGAAGAAATCAAGAACAGAGCTGAATTCGCAGGTTTGAGCCGCTTGCGAACGTCTCCGATCACGGGCGTGCATCTCTGGTATGACCGCGACGTACTGGAAAAGCCTTTTCTCACGCTCCTCGACCACACCGTCCAATGGATTTTCAACAAATCGATGCTTTATCGCGGCGCGGGAAAATCGGCCAGCGTGCCGTCGCGTGAATTGGGTCAGTACCTTCAGCTTGTGATTAGTGCCTCGTATGATCTGATTCCGCGCTCTCGCCAGGAAATCATCGATCTTTGCGTGAAGGAATTGCACGAAGTGCTGCCTGCGGCGCGCAGCGCTCAACTGCAAAAAGCGACTGTCGTGAAGGAAGTGAACGCGACATTCTCGCCGGAGCTAGGCTCCGATGCGTTTCGCCCTGCGCAAAAAACGCAGATCGCGAATTTTTTTCTTGCGGGAGATTGGACGCGCACGGGTTGGCCCTCCACGATGGAGGGCGCCGTGCGGAGCGGATATTCGGCAGCGGAGGCTGTGCTTGCCGCCTCCGGTGTCCCACGAAAGGTGCTCGTTGCGGACTTGCCTGCGGAAGGTATTTGCCGTTGGTGGGCAAAGGAGTAGAATGGTTGTACTCCTTTTGGAGTACCTGTCGAAAGGTTCCTCGAAAGCTCGTTTTGATTTCAGCCGGATCGATATTGGCAAAAAGACGAGACATTTCATGGCTGCGAGGAATGTTTTGCTCGTGAACTGTTTGCGGATTTTTCTGTAGCTGTAGCGTCAGCTCCAGTCAAGGTGCGCGCGTTGACTGGAAAATTCACGGTGTGAAATCACCTTTGATGCGGTCTGACGCCGTTTGTGAATGATTTTTCGCCGATTTCGCGGCGCCACTTGTAGTTGGGATATTATGGAACATCCCCCGGAGGAAATCCATGGAGCGGAAGTATAAGCAGAAGGGGTATAGCGAGCACGATCGCGAAGAGAAGAAGCGCGACCGTCCAGCGGAGCCGCGTCCTCGCCAGGAGCAGATGGGGCCGCGCACGCCGCGGATGGTCGGAACCGTGATGCGCGCCCGCTGTTCAAATTGCGGAAACATCCTTGCTCCTGGTTTCGACCAAAATGGCCAGTGCCCGAAATGCCACTCCGAATTGCATTGCTGCAAGCAGTGCGTTCATTTCGATACCGGCGCTCAATTCGAGTGCACGCAGCCCATTCCGGAACGCATCCCGCGCAAGGATGCCAAGAACGAATGCACATTTTTTGAATTTCGCATGACGGTGGAAAAAGACACGTCGCCGGTTACTTATGCGGCCAGTCCCAGTCCAGCGCCAGCGTCCAATGGCCGTCCCGACGATGCCCGCAAGGCCTTCGAGGATTTGTTCAAGAAGTAAGCAACCCGTCGCCGCATCAAAATCCAATCGCAATTGGAAAGTATTCATCTTGCGCCGGTTAGCGTATTGCTGCGCACGCCCGTCATAGCCAAGGCTTGCGCCGCCTGTCCCGCGCTGCTATTCTTGGTTCGTGGGCTCTGTTATGAACAGATTTCTTGCCCTCCCTTCCGCTTTTGACGATCGAGGAGTTTCCCATGAAAACCTCATTCAGCTACAAGCAGCCAGAACTGCGCGAACTAACCGAACAAGAACTGGATTCCAATGTCGCAAAATTGCAGAAATTTCTGAAGCGCTTTGCCCCGGATCTGGTGCAGTTGCATGGGGCCTTTGAACGAATCCCTCATCGCAACAGCTTTGCGCTTTCCCTCAATTTATCGCTGCCTACCGGGACCCTGCACGCGACCAGCGAGGCCGACGATGTCGCAGGAAGTGTGCGCGCCGCATTCGGCGAAGTGATTGCGCAGCTCAAGAAGCACATGGGCAAGCTGCGGAAGGATTACGAGTGGAAGCGCAAACGCGAAAAACGTTCTCCTGACTTCGATAAGAGGCTCGCGTCCTGATCTGTTTCTGAAAGAGTCCGGGGCACACGCAGCAAGCCGCTGCCGCCGTTTTTTGCGATGGGCTGCCGCCGGACGCTGTGTTGTCTTGGATTCTTTGCAACGTGGCACAAGGAACCGGAATTCAGACTGTCCCGTTGGCTTCGGTTGCGGTCACGCCTCGCTCACGCTAATATCGTTCACCCTTCTTTTCAGGGGCGTAGCTCAGTGGTAGAGCAGCGGCCTTTTAAGCCGAAGGTCGTGGGTTCGATCCCCACCGCCCCTACCAACGCTTTTTTTTATTCTGCTTAATCGTTTCCCTTGGAACCAACCGCACGCGGAATTCGTAACTCTTCTTACTAATGCGAATTCGACGGGTATTGGCCGGGTTTGCAGGTCTCACCATGCTCGCGCCGGTGATTTCCGGCGCAATTGGGTTTGTGCTAGGCCCGTGGCTCTTGCGGCCAATACGCAAGCCGCTGGACGTGGCAGAGATGGCTGCGAGGGAAAAGCCTCTTGGATCTGGTGAAATCCGGGAGCATTCCGGCGGGCCGCTAGTCGAGCCGAACCACAGGATTGGCGAACATAGAGAACGAACTAGAAAAGAAGCGTCGCATGAGCTATGCCGGGGCCGACGAAAGCTGGTTGTGAATCAACCGAGATGCACTCCTGAGCGATCCGGGCTCTGTCGCTGGGTACCTTGAGAGTCTAAGAATTCGAGCGAAGTGTAGCCTCGCCAGAATTTATCTTACCTGCACGGCCTCGGTCCATGAAGGCGGAAGATACACGGCGGTCCAGCTCCATCCATGACTCTAGGAGTCCGCGCTCTGCGAGTGATGCCTTTATTGTTCTCGCGTTTAGTTAGTGTTTGGTTAACTCGCGCTGCGAACCGCATTTTTAATTGGCAATCGTGACATAAGCTTAGTTTGTAGGCATCAACGGAGCCACTCATTTATGGGCCTATAGAGACCGGGCTGAAGACCAAAATCGGAGGGCGTCATGGTGAAGGAATTAAAGACCGCAATCAGGGGAAGTCTACTGGCCCTATGGTCTTACTTTTGGGCAGGCGCTTCCTCAGCGCTCCTCGCTGTTGCCTATGGTGGACTCGTGGTTCTGGTGCCGTGGTACCTGAATAGAAGGGGTTGGGGAAATCGACTGCAGTGGCATATCCCCGGTGTCCCAGATTCATGGGGTCTTCTCGCTTTGTGGGTGATCGCGACCAGCGTTGCCCTCGGCATGATAATTACGCGCCACAGTGCTAAGAAGAGGACTGTGGGAAGGAAAGGCAACTACGTGGCACGGGCGACAGGTAGATGGAACCTAGTGTACGAAATTGTAAAGAACCTTGGCGACAACTGGGAAGTCACGGCGGCGGCTGCGCAAGAGCTAGGTCAATATGCGGGCTTGGCATCGGGTCCAGGAGGGATGACGCTCTCTTTCGTCGCCCGGACTGAAAATCTCGATCCCTGCATGGAGCGCGCCTGCCCTCCTCTGGGCTGGCTAAGAGTAGATGGTCGGTTCCAGATGAATGACGGTGATCTTGAAGCGAAACTTTCAATGACTCTCGATGCTCGCATGCCCGCCAAGAATATAGCTGATGAACTCAGAACTCGGTTGTTGCCGATTTATTCTGATTTTCGTCATGCAGTGGCCGAACGTGGGTTGGAGGACAACGATGTCGGCGTTCACTCGGTAGAGCCATTCACTGAAAGACAGCGAGATGAATCTGGGTGCGAGACTGAAGCATCGGGGGAGTCAAAGGAATTGAAAATCACAGACGCCGGGAAAAGTTACATTACGTCGCCAGCGTATGAGATGCAGATGGTTGCGGCAGTAGCGCAGTTCTGGGGGCCGGAAAAGGGATTTTACGATTTACTCCTGAACATGACAGCAATGTGTCTTTGCGAGAGCGATCCGGCCAAAGCAGGAGCAGCCGCGTTTAAGCGGTTTGTTGCCGACAATCTTCCGATTATCCGAGCCGCAATCGACCGCATAAAGATTTCGCAGCCAGCCATCAAGCTGTCGGAAGAAAACTGGGAGCGCGCAAACTTGCACTTTGCCGCTCAAACGAGTCTGCGAGAGAGGTCATAAGCGCAGCAGGAGGTGATGATGGACCTTTGGCACGCACTACCGCATTTCTGGGAGGAGCTGTCAAATGCGGATAGAATTAATTTTGCCATCGCGCTATGCACGTCGATTGCGGCGGTTGCTGCGGCCTACTCTGCTCTGCTGGCGAGACGTTCAATAAGTGGCACACTCGAAAAATTCCGCGCACAAGCGTTCCTGGGTGTCCTGACGTATGAGCGCGAAGTCAATTTCTCGGCGCATATGAATGTAATCAGATCCTTGCAGGGTAAACCGGCTAAAGACCTGACCGAAGACGAGCGACGAAGCATCATCGTTGTGGTCAATTTCCTTAACCATATCGCCCATCTGATCCGGCATTGCTATGTTGTGCCGAAACAAATGTTTTTGCTTTACGCGCCGTCTATCGCTGCATGTAGAGATAATTTGCTCAACGACGCTCAGTGGCTCAAGGAACTACGAAAGCAGACCGGGGAGCCACGATATTACTTACACTTCGCCAAACTTTGCCAGCGAGAAACTGAAGACCTCATTTGGAAGAACAAGGCTACCCAGATCGTTTGGACGACCGACCCCTACGAGCCCGAGTTGCCACCCGTTTGAGTTCCGTGTACCCCGCGAGTACCTCATGGGCGGATTACGTGTTTTTAGCGTTTTTCGCGTTTAATGAATAACTCATGGATTTTCAGCCTCGCTTTTAGTTCGATCCCACCGCCCCTACCAATCTGATTTTTCCCCGCATCGATTTTTGCCGCTTTCGAGCATTCTAAAATTGTGCTCAAAGCAGGAATGTGACAGTATACTGCGCCTGTTGGGGCGCAATGGATTCTTACTAGGGGGTATTTGGAATCATGTCGCGAATTTCCCGAGCCGTGTATTTGCTGGCTTTTTTCAGCGTGCTGGCATTCGCCTTGAGTGCGGCAGCGCAGGTCAATCCCGATCTTTACACCGGCCTGAAGTGGCGCAACATCGGGCCTTTCCATGGCGGTCGCATCTCCTCCGTGACCGGCGTCGTAGGCCAGCCCGGTGTGTTCTATTTCGGCGCGCCGCAGGGTGGTCTTTGGAAAACGACGAGCGCTGGCATCACTTGGTTCCCAATCTTCGATCAGGTGACGAGCGTCGATAGCATCGGCGCAGTTCAGGTCGCCCCCTCGAATCCTGATGTTGTTTATGCGGGCGCTGGCGATCCTATCGGCGGCAGCCTCGGTAACGGCATGTGGAAATCCACCGACGCGGGCCAGACTTGGCAACATATCGGTCTGGAAGACACTGTGAAAATCGACCGCATTCTCGTCGATCCCAGCGATCCCAACCTGGTAATCGTCTCCGCTCTCGGCGATGCCACTCACCACGGCGGCGGTATCTACCGCTCCACCGACGGCGGTCAGACTTGGACCAACGTACTCAAGCCCGATGGCTACGACGGCACGCGCGAAGTCGAGTATGAGTACGATGACCCCAGCGTCATGTTGGCGGACACGCAGGGCACTGGAGGCGGTTTTGGCGGACCCGGACCTCGGGCCAAGGCCAAGCCTCCGTTGCTTTTCAAATCCACCGACGAGGGCCAGACTTGGACGCAGATCAACATTCCACCGTTCCCAGGCCGCGTTGGCGTGGCCATCGCTATGCACACCAACGGCCAGCGCATGTATATCGTCGGCAACAATATTGAAAACGGCTCAGGCCTCTATCGCTCCGATGACGGCGGCGCTACCTGGCGGCACATGGCGGGCAACGACACACGCATCGAGAACGGTCAGGGTGCCTACAGCTGCGGCGTTTTCGTGGACTCGCAGAACCCCGACATTCTCTATACCGTCAGCACCGCCATGTACCGCTCCACCGATGGCGGCGTAACTTTTCATGCCTTCAAGGGCGCGCCCGGCGGGGAGGATTACCACAAGCTGTGGATTGATCCTACCAATGGCAGACGCATGCTGGTCGGCGCCGACCAGGGCGCTAGCGTGACGCTCGATGGCGGCCACACTTGGAGCCTCTGGTATACCCAGGTTCTCGGCCAGGTCTACCATGTTGCTGCGGACAGCCAATACCCATACTGGACCGTGACTTCGCAGCAGGATACCGGCGCGGTCATGTTGAACAGCCGCGGCATGTGGGGCCAGCTCAACTTCTTTACGGACTGGAGTCCCGTACCCTCCTCTGAATTCGGCGTCATTACTCCCGATCCCGAAAATCCTCACATTCTTTATGCAGTTGGCTATGGCCCAGGGGGCGGCGGCAACGGTCTGATCAAAATCGATATGACGACCGGGCAGTGGCAGAACGTCGCACCTAACTTCGGCGCGGATGCCGAAAAATATCGAGCCGGTCGCGACTTCCAGAAGAAATTCGACACCGCGTTCGATCCCAGCGCGCTCTATGTTGCTTACCAGTGCCTGTTAGTCACGCGCGATGGCGCGCATTCGTGGAAGGCCTTCAGCCCAGACCTCACCACGGCAAAGGGCGCGTCGCCGGTCGCTTGTGGCACGCCACTGCCGCCGTCGGTGCCAACGCCGGGCACCTTTCCAACCCCGCCGCCGACCATCAATGATTTCTCAATCTCGACGGTAAAGGCAGGTGTGGTCTGGTCCGTGAGCAGCAACGGCCAGATCTATAACACCATGGATGGCGGCAAGCACTGGGACAACGTCAGCAACATCACTGACGCGCCGCCAAACACGAACTTCAACACCATCGAAGCCGGCGATGACATCAATACGGCCTACGTAACCGGTCGCATCGGCGGCCAGCGCGGCCCCGCAGCTACCGGATCCGCCAATCAAGACGACGATGTACCGCTTATCTGGCGCACCACTGATGGCGGCAATACATGGACCAGCATCGTCAACGGTCTGCCTGGCGACGAGCGCACGGGAAGCTGGGTGAACATACTGCATGCCGATCGCGAACAGCCCGGCCTGCTATTTGCTGGCACCGAGTCAACCGTCTATGTCAGCTTCGATAACGGCGACCATTGGCAATCTCTGCGTCAGAATTTGCCCACGACTTCGATCCGCGACCTCGTCATCCACACGAATTACAACATGAACGACCTCGTCATCGGCACTTACGGCCGCGGCCTCTGGATTCTCGACGACATCACTCCGCTGCGAGAGATTGCCGCCAGCGCAAACGCGATCACGTCTTCCTCAGCCTATCTATTTCAGCCGGAACAGGCTATCCGCGCTCGCCTCAACAGCAACTGGGATCAGCCGACCTCTGTCGAAGTACCCAATGCTCCCAATCCACCGTATGGCGCGATTGTGGATTACTACCTCAGCCATCAACCCAATGGACCGATTCAGTTGCAGGTCTTCGATTCCAAGGGCAATGTCGTGCGCACCGTGTCCAGCACGTTGCCACCACCGATCGAGGGCCAGGAGTATCCTCGCTACTGGCTGGCCTCGCCAGAGTCGCGCGCACTCTCTACCAACGTCGGTATGAACCGCTTCAATTGGGATTTGCAGTATGACGACCCGCCGGCGTTCCAGCATGACCTCGAAAACCAGATGAACATGGTGGCCGCCAGCACCACCGCCGGTCCGCATGGGCCGCAGGTGATTCCAGGCGTTTACACGCTCAAGCTCACCGTGGATGGCCAGGTCTACACGCGTCAGGTAACCGTGATGAACGATCCTCGCGTCGGCCAAAGCCCAAAGCTTATGGCCGAGCTCCGTGCGCAGAATCAGCTCACGATGCTCGCCTATCACGGTATGCAACAGAGCTACGAGGGCCGTCATGAAGTCGAGGCGGTTAGGACGCAGCTCGCGTCCTTGATGCAAGGAAACCTGCCCAGCGATGTTGCCGCGCAGGCCAAAACGCTCGCCGCCAGCCTGACGAAGATTGGCGGCGCGATGCCGACGGGTGGAGGCTTCTTCCGCCGCCAAGCGCCCAAGCCCGGTGAGCTGCATTCGTTCCTCATGCTGAACGACGACTACAACACCATGGTCAGCATGATGCAGGTGGGCCTCGACATGGCCCCCACTCCCACGCAGATCGCCACTTGGGAAGATGATTGCGGCAACTACAATCGCACCGTCGACGCTTGGAAGACGATGCAACAGAAGGATATCGCCGACTTCAACGCCGCATTGGCCAAGAACAATTTGCAGCAGCTCAACGTTGCGCCCACCATGCTCTCCGGCGCGTCGTGCAGCTTCAAGCCCGACTCGAAATAACTTCGGTCGGATCCAATGCCCCGGCGGTGGCAACAGCTTCAAGTTGCCACCGTCAGCGACCCGTCGCCATTGTTTTTCCGGATTCGAATTCGTGCGGCCATCCGCAATTGTTACAATTGTGTTAAAAGATTGACGTTTGTTTTTTCTTCCTTCGTCATTACTCTTGACAACAGAAACGCCTGAGTCTAATAAGTACGCATCAAGAGTCTGCCGATCCTGGAACGGATGGGGGTCCACTGATGCAGACGTCCCGCAGAGACTTCTTGAAGGTGGGGGCAATCGGTGGTGTCGCCGCCACTGTCTTTGGATTCGACCTCAAGCCTGCCTACGCTCAGCTGAGAGAATTGAAGATTGCGCGCGCCAGAGAGACGCGCTCCACGTGCCCGTATTGTGCGGTAGGCTGCGGCGTAATCATTTACACGCTCGGCGATGGCGCGAAGAACGTTACGCCTCAAGTCATCCACGTCGAAGGCGATCCCGATCATCCGACGAACCGCGGAACGCTTTGCCCGAAAGGTTCTTCGCTCGAACAGGACATGCTCAACCCGCGTCGGTTGACCAAGCCGCAAGTGCGGCGGCCGGGTGCAACGGATTGGGCGGATATCTCTTGGGATGACGCGCTGGATGAAATCGCGCGATGGACGAAAAAGACGCGCGACGAAACGTTTGTAGAAA
>JASHRL010000120.1 GCA_030037355.1 Candidatus Acidiferrales bacterium
ATGGTTGGACAGAAAGGTCTGCATATCTCGAGGGAAACTACGTCGACAGCATGGCTCAACGATTTGATATGGTCGACGGCGTCAAAGCTCGGCTATCAGAACGTCTTCATTTCACAATCTGACGCGGTCGACGATGATCACGACCCGTTCCTGGCATTGAAGATTCCCTCTGTCGACCTGATCGACCTCACCGACTATCAGAATGAAGGGTATTGGCACACGGCTCAAGACACGATGGACAAGATCAGCCCAAAGAGCCTCGCGATTGTTGGCCATGTCGTGCTGGCGACCGTTGACGAGCTCGAGACGAAATTCTCCAAGTGAAAACAATTTCTGTTCACACGCCTTCAGCAAGCTACCCGGTCGTCTTGGGTCGGGGCGCGCTTGCGCGTCTCGGAGCCACCGTCGAAGCGTTGCGGCGAGACGGGGAAGTGTACTTGTTGTCGTCGCGTCGCGTGTGGAGGTTTTGGGGGCGCGAGCTCCTGCGGCGATTGAGGCACGTGACAAGAAATCGCGTGATCTTGTTTGATGATAGGGAGACCGCAAAAAATTTGGCGACTGTCGAAGAGATATGCCGAAAACTTGCGAAGAGCAGAGCGGACCGGCAGGTACTGCTCATCGCCGCCGGAGGCGGTGTTGTTGGCGATGTTGCGGGTTTCATCGCGGCAAGTTATCTGCGCGGCGTGCGAATCGTCCACGTCCCGACGACACTTGTGGCTCAGGTTGATAGCGCGATTGGCGGCAAGACAGGAGTTGACTTGCCCGAAGGCAAGAATCTAGTTGGCGCCTTTCATCAGCCAGAAGCCGTGGTTGCCGATCCAGTAGTATTGGAGACTTTGAGCGCGCGCCAGTTTCGTTCAGCGCTGTATGAGGTCATCAAATACGGTGTGATCGGAGACGCGAGTCTTTTCCGTTTCCTTGAGCGCAAGATGGAACGGATCGTGAAGATGGATTATCGAGCGCTCGAGTTCATGATCGAGAGGTGCGTGCGCCAAAAAGCACGAGTTGTGAAGCTCGATGAACGTGAAGGCGGTCTGCGACAGGTTCTGAATTTTGGGCACACCATCGGTCATGCATTGGAGGCCCTGACGGGATACAGCCGGTTCCTGCATGGCGAAGCAGTGGGATGGGGAATGCTCGGCACCACTCTCATTGCCGTTGGCCTTGGCCGAATCGACGAGGGCTCGGCGGCGCGGATTGCATCGCTTGTCGTGCGGTGTGGCGAATTGCCCGCATTGCCTTCGATTTCTCCGGCCGCGTTGTTCAGTGCAATCGCTGGAGACAAAAAGGCCCGCAATGGCCGCGTGGGCTGGGTAATTCCTTGTCGAATCGGCGCAGCGAATATCGGAGTGGCAGTGCCCGATCGCCTCGTAGAAGCAGCTTGGCGAGAGTTGCCGCATTTTTACGCTCATGCGCACAGGGAAGTGACAGCGTGAGCCAAGCCATGGAGACATCGAGCAAGAGCACAGAGGGGCGGGAAGTTCTTCCAGGAACGAGGCCGGAGGGTGCGAGCAACGAACACGAGGCGGGCCAGCAGGTGCGAGAAATGTTTACGCGCATTGCGCCGCAATACGATTTCTTGAACCATTTCCTTTCGGCTTCATTCGACAGACTTTGGCGGCGCAAGACTGCGAAGCGGTTTGCGGACATCTTGGCCCGTCCCGATGCGCAAGTGCTCGATTTGTGCTGTGGCACGGGCGATTTGCTCCTTGCACTAGCACGGCAGGCCAGCAAATCCGGCCAGCCGGCGGGCGCGTCCAGCAAGAGGTATGTCGGGGCTGATTTCGTCTTACCAATGCTCGCAATTGCAGAAAGAAAACAGCGACCAAATCGCGCCGGGGTGACTTTTGTTGCTGCGGATGCACTTGTATTACCCTTCCGGAGCGCCGGTTTCGATTTGGTCACCACTGCATTCGGATTTCGCAATCTCGCAAACTACGAAAGCGGCCTTCGTGAAATCGCACGCGTTTTGCGCCCCGGCGGGAAGCTGGGAATCTTGGAGTTCTGCGAGCCCGAGAACGGGTTACTTGCAGCGCTGTATCGCTTTTATTTTACGCGAGTCCTGCCGCACATCGGCGGCGCAGTTTCCGGTAGTCGCGAGGCATATACCTACCTGCCGAATTCGGTAAGGAAATTCCCGCAGCCTAAAATGTTGGCAAAATGGATGGAACAATCGGGGTTTCGCGATGTGGAATTCGAGCGCTGGACTTGCGGTATCGTCGCGCTGCATTCAGCAGTACGAAGGTGAGTGAGTTGCTCGGAATTAGTTTTCGAGGCCAAGCGAGCGAATCTTGTGCAGAAGAGTCTTATAAGACACACCGAGCTTTTCGGCAGCGCGCGATTTATTCCACTTCTCCTCGCGCAATGCAGTTTCGATCTTGAATCGCTCGACGTGATGGACCGCCCGCTGTGATACGTCTTCCAAAGAGCCATCCCAGGGGAACTCTTGGTTCAGCATTCCTGCCGGCATTTCTGTTGATGCTGGGCGAGGGATGGGGAGTTGAAGCTCGGCCGGCCCAATTTCATCTCCGTTGGCGAGTATCGAGGCGCGTTCGACAGTATTTTGAAGCTCGCGAACATTCCCTGGCCAATGGTAACCGCGTAGTCGCGCGCGCGCTGATTCCGTGAATTCCAGCCCTGTCTTGTGGAATTCGCGCCGAAATCGCTCCAGAAAATGAGTAGCCAGCAGAATTACGTCATCGCCGCGTTCACGGAGCGGCGGGATTGTAATCGGGACCGGCGAGATGCGGAAAAATAGGTCCTCACGGAAGCTCTTTTGCGCTACTGCGTCCTGCAGGTTCTTGTTCGTCGCAACTAGAATCCGCACGTCGATATCGATGGATTGTGTTCCGCCCACGCGTTCAAATTGCCGCTCCTCAAGGACGCGCAGAAGCTTTCCTTGTGCAGCGAGCGGAAGTTCGCCAATCTCGTCGAGGAAGATCGTGCCGCGGTGGGCGAGTTCCAGTTTGCCAACCTTTCGCGTGCTCGCGCCGGTATATGCTCCTCGTTCGTGACCAAACAATTCATTTTCGACGAGTCCTTCGGGAATGGCGGCGCAATTGAGCGCCACGAAAGCTCCTTCGCGCCGCTTACTAAGATTGTGCGTAGCGCGAGCAAACAGTTCCTTGCCCGTTCCACTTTCCCCGAGAAGAAGAACAGTCGAATCGGTCGGCGCGACGCGCTGAATCATCTGGCTCGCCGCTTGCATCGAGGGATGCTCCCCGACGATTCGCGGGAACCCGTAGCGCTCGGCGTATTCTTCACGGAGGAGTAAGTTTTCGCGCAGAAGATCCTGCTGACGGGCAGCGCGCGCGACCAGCAATTTCAGATGCTCGAGTTCCACAGGCTTTTGAATGAAATCGAATGCACCTTCCTTCATTGCCGTAACGGCGTCCTCAACCGATCCGTACGCAGTGATCAGAATGACCGGGATCATCGCGTCCGCACGACGCGCCTCGCGCAAAACTTCGAGACCCGAGGCGCCGGGGAGTTTTAAGTCAGTCAGGACAACCAGATAGCGCCGCTTGCGGACTTTTTCAATCGCCGCGCTTCCATCGGAAGCTTCATCAACCGAGTAGCCAGCCTTCTCCAGGGCCCGGCGAAGCATGGCGCGAAGTTCCGGCTTGTCCTCGACGAGGAGGATCGATTCCATTTTAACTCACTGCGCTTCAGCCCACGACGGGTCGCCACCTGCTTGGTGCAGCGCGTCTTCAAGGTCGGAAATGGCCTGCTTGTCAGCTTCGATGTCTTTCTGCTTTTTGTCGATCTCGTCTTGCTTATTGCTGATATCCGATCGTGTCACCGATTGCATCAGAGCCTTGGTCGGGTCATTCGGATAATACTGGAGCTGAAGCTCGCTCATCTCGCGCTGCATAATCGCCAGTTCGGACTGGTCGTCCGACAGCTTATGGCGTGCGTCGGCGAATTTCTTGCGCCACGAAGCCTCGTCGTTCTTGGCCGGTGCGGCAGACGCATCTCCTGAAGTCTTATCTCCCGATATAGCCGCAGAGGTGTCGCCGCCTACAACCGAGACGCCCGAGCCGGAGACAGGCAAGTTATCGTTTGTAAAGACAACCGCTGCTTTAGGAGCAGTTTTTTGCGCTTCTTTCGCTTTGCGCGCCGCTTCAGCAAGCGGGTCGGTTTTGGCCGCAGGCGGCACTTGCGTCTGAGACTGAGTTTGCGATTGTTGCTGAGATGTGGATTGGGCCAGCAACACCTGCGGCAGAGCAATAAGCGATGCAATTCCTGCGAGCCAAATCATTTTTCGCATGGCTTTCACCTCGGTACCAGATACAAAGCCCTTTTCACTTCATTTTAGATGTGCTTGACGGTTCAGGGGAACGGCTATGAGGTGGCTTGCTGCCGCAAAGGTAACCATAGGTCGAATTCGGCCCCGCCGGAGGCCTGATTGCGCACCTCTACGCGTCCACCATGCTGCAAAGCGATTTTCTGGACGACGGCAAGCCCCAGACCGGTGCCGCTCGATTTTGTCGTGAAAAAGGGCACGAATATCTTGTCGATGTCTCCCGGGGGAATGCCCGGACCATTATCCCGGACAGCGACGCGTTGCCAAGGTCGGCCCGAATGCTCCTCCTGCGTGCCGACAATGACAACTTCGCCGTGATGCCCGTTACTCGAAGCCGCCTCGGCGGCGTTCCTGGAAAGGTTCAGGATAGCTTGCCGGAGGAGTCCAGAATCGCCCGAGACTTCACCAAACGACCCCTGGGTGCTAACCGTGACGTCGGGAACGCTCGCTCCGATTTCCTCGATGACTCCCTCAATAACGCCCGACAATTCGAAATCCTCGTTGGCCAGTTCGAGTGGCCTCGCAAAACGTAAAAACTCCGTCACAACATGCGCCAGTGATCGAGTCTGATCAAGAATTTTCTGTGAACAGTCTTTCGTTTCCGATGATGCGGCTTCACTATGAATCATTTGGGCATAGCCTGAAATTGTCGCAAGCGCATTCTTAAATTCGTGGGCTATTCCGGCTGACATCTCTCCCAGGGCCGCCAGATTCTCTTTCCATCGCATCTGCTTTTGCAGCGTGGCCAGCTCCGTGATGTCGCTCATCAGACAAATCGCACCCGTGATTTTCTGGGTGACTGGGGCGGTCGGTCCTTCGACCAAAGTGTTGCGCATCGAGCGATAGATCGGGGAAATCGTCACACCCAACTGCCGGGTCTCGCCGGTCGCGGTAGTATGGGGAATCACATCTCGCTGAAAAGTTTGGCCATCCCGCAAACTCGCGGCGATCATTTGCGAGAGTGCGGAATCGACGCCGAGGGCCTCTGAGTAATGATGGTATTGGAGCCCAGTAATGCCCAGCGCCCTTTCTGCCGCAGGGTTCGCCGAACTGATCGTCCCAGTGGCATTGATGAGCAGAAGCCCTGCGGGCATATTGCGCGTAACGGCTTCGCTTAATCGCTCGGTTTCTTCCGCACGCTCTTTCTCCGCTTGATGGAGACGCGCGAGTTCTTGTTCCTGATCACGCAGCCGCTGAATAACGCCCTGCACAGAAGCAGCCATAAACGCGGATGGATTTTCAGCCTTTACGCGAAAAGTGGCGTCCGCTTCCTCGAGTGCAGAATTCTTTTCGCTCAGCGACTTGCGAATTGCAATGAGTGCCCCAATCATTCCGAGGAACACAAGCACGAAGAAAAACAGACCGACCCCCACCTCGAATTTGATGTTTGGAGTGAGTGGAGCGAAGGACATTTCCATCCTATCGAATCTGAAAGAGCGCTTGATACCAGGCAACAATAGGGGTGCCGAAAAAGATCACAAGGACTGCCGCAGCTCCGAGAAACGTGCCGAAAGGCAATTCATAATCTGAGCCTTTGCGCGAGGCAAGCATAAAAATCCCGCCGAGAATCATGCCAAGCACGGCGCCCAGCAAAATTGTCAGGATCGTCCTGCGAAGCCCGAGAAATGAGCCAGCCATGAGCATCATCTTGACGTCGCCCAGCCCCATACCTTCGCGGCCTCGAATTCTAAAGTAACCTTCTCCAATGACCCACAGAATGCCGCCACCAACGATGGCGCCGATGAGAGCGTCCGCGAAAGAAATCACCGGTGTCGGCGGAGGAAATTCGAATATGTGATTAGCGAGCCAGAGAGCCGCACCGTCTTCGGGATGCAAGAAGAAGCTCAAAAGCAGGCCAATCGCGAGCCCGGCGAAATTGACCTTGTCTGGTAGCACGCGCTCGCGCCAGTCAGTAAAGACGAGAACAATCAGGATCGCGCAAAATGCAATCCACTTGGCCGTGACTACAGAATTACCAAATGCGGCGTAACACGCAAGGAATAGCAGGCCTGTGACAAGTTCAACGGTGGGATAAATTGGCGAAATGGAAGTCCTGCACGCGCGGCATTTGCCCAAGAGAAAGACGTAGCTCAAGACGGGAATGTTGTCCCAGGGCTTGATTGGAGCTCCGCATTTCGGGCACCGGGACCGAGGTGCGACGACCGACTTTCCCTCCGGGAGCCGGCTGATGCAAACATTCAAAAAACTGCCGATGATTAGGCCAAATACAAAAACGAAGCCGGCAATTGCGCCTGTCGGAAGCATATTGCGACTGTGCCACAAGGGAGCATGCCCCTCAAGAACGCAGGCGGAGAACGTGCCCGATTCCTAAAGTCGGCATGCAAAGAGAAGCGGCGACGGGGTTGCGCGAATGGCAATAATGGCGACAATCACTATCGCTGAGCTATATTTGACGGTTTGATTCCGCTGATAAATACGCGGTGGTACGAAGAGAGAATCCGGCGTTACGAGCATCGCCGTTGGGCGGAGGAGCCGAACCGGCCCGTTTTGCCGTTTGCTTGGGGTCTCGAGCATATTGGTGGCTGGCCCGACGAGGACGACCCGCGGGGTTTCCTCGCGCGATTCGCTGAGAAAACAGTCGCCAGCAGCGATGAATGGTTCGCCTGCGAAACCCCTTCCGATTTTCGTTTCGATTTGGCCACGGATGGATCAGCCTGGAGTGGAGAGTTGGCTTTTACGAGCGCCGTGTGCTCGCCGTGGGAAGAGAACAATCGCGTTCATGCACGCTTTTTCCCGTCCGCGAAGAGCGGGGCGGCAGTTGTTGTTTTGCCACAATGGAACGCTCAATATAGCGCCTACGTGGACGTTTGCCGCTGGCTCAATCGCCTCGGAATCTCTGCGCTTCGCCTTAGCCTCCCTTATCACGACCATCGAGCAGTGCCTGGCCACGAACGCGCGGACTATATCGTCGGGCCCAATATTGGCTTGACGTTGCAGGCTAACCGCCAGGCCGTATGTGATGCACGCTGTTCATTGCGCTGGCTCGAATCGCGCGGTTATGGCCCATTAGGAATCGTCGGTACCAGTCTCGGATCGTGCATCTCGTGCATCACGGCTGCACACGAGCCTCTGATTCGTGCGGCTGCCTTGTTACACGTCTCGACAAATTTCGGTGACGTCGTAGCCAAGGGACTGACAACAAGCCATGTCTGGGAATCCTTGCGCAAGCATGTCTCAGAAGATGAGATTCACCGTTTCTGGGAGCCCGTCAGTCCGATTCCCTATATTTCGAAACTCAGAGGTACAGGCCAAAAGCTGCTCGCGATCAGCGGACAGTTCGACCCGACATTCCCTGTCTGCTTGTCCGACCAATTTCTTGCCGCCGCGCGCGAGAATGAAGTTTCCTGCGTTTCGCTGCGCTTGCCATGCGGACATTACTCGCTCGGCGAGGCTCCATTTAAATGGATCGTGGGCTGGCGATTTGGGAAATTCTTGCAGCGGAATCTTAGCTGAACAAAGATCGGTCGTTCTTGCGCACGCATGTCGCCTTATGCGAGCAGTTTCTGAAAGTTTCCTTCGGCGATTAATTGCGCGACTGCGGAAATGTCCGGCGCAAGCGACCGATCCACATGAACAACGGACGACACCTCGCGCACGAGCGCATACGCTTTGCGCGCCTCGACGCCCGTGCGCAGTGGCGCCTGCAGGTCGATGCCCTGGCACGCGGCGAGGAATTCTATGGCGACAACATTGCGCAAGGCTTCAAGCATGCGTTCCAGCCGACGCGCGGCGCTCATGCCCATCGAAACGTAGTCTTCTTGGTCTCCCGAGGTGGGGATGGAATCGACAGAGTGCGGCGTGGAAAGCGTTTTGAGTTCGCTGGCGAGAGACGCGGCCACGACTTGCGCGATCATGAAGCCCGAATTAATTCCCGGATCGGCAGTCAAAAAGGCTGGCAGAAGGCTTGTGTGGGGATTTGTCATGTGTTCGATGCGGCGCTCGGAAATTCCAGCCGCTGTCGCGAGTGCGACGGCGACTTGATCTGCGGCCATGGCTAGCGGCTGTCCGTGGAAATTTCCACCGCTGATAACCTCACCGGAATCTGCGAAGACAAGAGGATTGTCGGTTGCGCTATTCAATTCGATAGAGATCGTTGTGCGCACCTGCGAAAGGGCATCGCGTACCGCGCCGTGGACCTGCGGCGTACAGCGCAGACTGTAGGCATCCTGCACTCTCGTGTCTTTTTCTGCCGAACGGTGCGACTCGCGTATCTCGCTGCCGCGGTTCATGCGGACGAGGTTCCGCGCGGTAGCCGCCTGTCCCGGATATGGTCGAATGCGGGAAATTCTCTCGTCGAAAGCCGCCGGGCTCCCGCGCAGAGCGTCGAGCGAAAGAGCTGCCGCCACATCCGCCGTATCGATCAGGGTTTCCGCTCCGCGCAGAGCCAGCGAAATCAGAGCGAGCATGCCTTGCGTGCCATTCAGAAGCGCTAGGCCTTCTTTGGCTTCCAGATCTATGGGCGTGATCCCCGCTTTTCGCAGCGCCTCGCCGCCTGCCAATTTCTCGCCTTTGTATATCGCTTCGCCCTCTCCAATCGCTGTCAGCGCGAGATGGGCAAGTGGTGCGAGATCACCGGATGCGCCCACCGATCCCTGCGACGGTATTATCGGCAACACGTTCGCATTTAGCATCGCAAGAAGCGTTTCGACAACCACTGGCCGCACGCCGCTGAAGCCTTTCGCAAGCGCGTTGGCACGCAGAAGGATGACCGCGCGTGTCTCGGTTGCGCTTAGAGGAGCGCCAACACCACAGGCGTGGCTGCGGACAAGATTGAATTGTAAATCGCGAATCTGGCTGGGTTGAATTCGGACCGAGGCGAGCGCGCCGAACCCCGTGTTGATTCCATAGACTGCGTCCGCCCCCGTCGCCAGGCGTTCGACGACTGCGCGCGAAGCTACGATGCGCTCCCGCGCATCATCTCCGAGCGAGACCTCGAACCGCTCGAAGACAGCTTGATAGAGCTGCGAAAGCGTAAGGTCGTTACCGGAGATAGAGATTACCTTTTTCATGAGCGATGTCTCGTCTCGGAGGGTATATCCTCAGACGCGCGTCCGAGAGGGAAGTAGGGGCGATACTTTTCCGGCAAACTCTTGGGACGTCCATTGCGGTCGCAAATGACGTGCAGCGTCTCGCCGGTCGCGACCAGCTCTCGCGTAACGTCGTTAAAAACCTCGTAGGAAAACGTGATGGTACGCCTCCGCGCCTCCGTAACGCTCGTGCAAATCCGAATGGCGTCATCGAACCTTGCTGGCCGCTTGTAGGTACAGCTGGCTTTCGCAACGACCACATAGCTGTCGTCTTCGAGTTCCATCTGTTTGTAGCTGAATCCCATCTGCCGCATCAGTTCGACACGCGCTACCTCAAACCAAACGAAGAAATTCGCGTAATACACGACTCCCATCTGATCCGTCTCCGCGTAGCGCACTCGGACAATCGTTTCGCCGGTTCTGCTCATTTCTGCAGGGTCTCACCTTTGATAGAAAGCCTAAATCTTAGCAAACCGCGCGCGATGCGTCAGCGGCCTTGCCACTGCGGCTTGCGCTTTTCGAGAAATGACGACAGCCCTTCCCGAAAATCCTCCGTTCGTCGAATCTCTGCGCTCTCCCGGATGGCGACAGCGAGATCGCGCTCAATTTCCTTCGCATTCGACTGCAAAATCAACCGCTTTGTGATGCGCAGGCTCGTTGGGCTGGAGCTGATCAGTGCCTGAGCCAGTTCACGCGCCGCTTCTAGGAGTTTACCCGCAGGAACAACTTCCGTGACCAGTCCCAGTCGCTGCGCCTCTACAGCGTCGAAGATTCTCCCTGTGAGTAGCAGCTCTCGCGTCACTTTTTCGCCGACTTGGCGGAGCAGGAACACAGAGACGACAGCTGGCAGGAATCCAATGCGAACTTCCGTATACCCAAACTTCGCTTCCGGAACGGCCAAAGTGAAATCGCAGAGTGTTGCGAGTCCCGTCCCTCCCGCGATAGCCGGACCATTCACAGCAGCAATCAGAGGCTTCGGGAAACTGTAGACGCGGTGAAACATCTTGCCCATGTGTTCCGCATCAATGACGTGCTGCTCCTGAGTTTGCGCGGCAAGTGCGCGCAGCGCCTCCAGGTCCATCCCCGCACAAAACGCCTTTCCTGCTCCTGTCAGGATAACGACGCGAGCTTCGCTCCTCGCCGCTTCATCGAGGACGCCGAATATGTCTTCGATCATCTCAGGTGAAATTGCATTGCGGCGGTCAGGGCGACTAAGCGTGATGGTAGCCAGCTCGCCATCTACGTCGAATTGCAGCGTTTTATAGCTCATGAATATTCTTCAGTTTGGTTTCGGCGCATCGGCCGCATGGGCATACGCCAAACGAATCTGTCCTGTCAAAGCGCAAGCTATGGCAAGCGCTTTTGTATCGATGCCGGTAGAGACTCCGCGTGCGGCGAGCGTTGCCAGTACCGTCTCCGTCGGAATATTGCCAACTAGCTCATCGCCGGCAAAGGGGCAGCCGCCGAGGCCAGTTAGAGCGCCGTCAAACCGCCGGCATCCTGCTTCAAACGCGGCAAGCACCTTCTCCGCAGCGCCTTCAGGCCGGCTATGGAGATGCACGCCAATCTCGATTCCCGCAACGCATTTCTTCGCGGATTGAAAGAGCGCAGCCACCTCATCCGGCGAAGCCGTGCCAACAGTGTCAGCCAGCGATACAGTCCGCACTCCTATGTCCTTCAGCCACACCAAAGTTTCCTCGACGATCTCGGGCCCCCAGGGCTCATCGTAAGGATTGCCAAACGCCATCGATATGTAGACAACGAGATTTCGTCCCGCAGCCCTCGTCCTGGCGTGCAATGTCTCCACCAATGCGCGCGACTCAGCCCGCGACATATTCGCATTGGCGCGGCGGAAATACGCAGAAACCGAATACGGATACCCGATGGTTGTGACGCCCGGCGTAGCCAGCGCGCGTTCCAAGCCCTTCTCATTCACGACAATCCCGATAATCTCCGGCGCGGGCATATCGGCAGGGAAGTGCTTGATGAGCCCGGCCATCACTTCCTCACTATCAGCCATCTGCGGCACGTGCTTTGGCGATACAAAGCTAACTGCGTCGATGTGCCGAAATCCGAGCGCAACCAATCGGCTCAAATATTCAAATTTGACTTCGGTCGGAATGGTTTGCGGCAATCCCTGCCACGCATCTCGTGGGCATTCAATAATCGTTACGGACTCCATCTAGGTTTGCAGTACTCCTGTCTTGAATTCCGCGACGTTCGGATTGTGAGAAGCAGCATCGAGCGCCTCCACAATTGCGTCACGAGTGTGCGCTGGATCAATGATCGCGTCCACCCAAAGCCTCGCGGCGGCATAGCGCGGATCAGTTTGATGCTCATACGTCGAACGGATGGATTCGTAAAGCTCCTTGCGGTCTTTGTCCGTGAGTTTCTTGCCGCTGCGCTCCAGTTGCTTCACTTTGATTTCCACAAGCGTCCCCGCTGCGGATTCACCTGCCATCACGGCGTAGCGCGCGCTCGGCCAGGCGAAAATAAATCGCGGATCGTAAGCCTTCCCGCACATCGCGTAATGTCCTGCGCCGAAGCTGCCGCCGCAAATTACGGCGATCTTCGGCACAACGCTATTCGCAACCGCATTGACCATCTTTGCGCCTGCCCGAATGATGCCGCTCCATTCAGCTTCCTTCCCGACCATGAATCCGTTCACGTCATGCAGAAAAACAAGGGGAATCAGGTTTTGATTGCAATCGAGAATGAAACGCGCAGCCTTGTCCGCCGATTCCGTATAAATGACGCCCCCGAACTCCATCCGTCGCTCACCCGTGCCTGCGGCCGCAACCTGAACGCTTTTCTTCTGGTTCGCCACGATTCCCACGGCCCAGCCGCCGATTCGCGCGAAGCCGCAAAGAATGGTTTGTCCATATTCAGGCCTGTATTCTTCCCAGCGGCTCCCGTCGACAATACGCGCAATGATTTCGCGCATATCGTATTGCCGTCCAGGATCGGAGGAAAAGATGCCGTAGATTTCTGTTTCGGAATACTTCGGGGGTTCTGGCTCTCGGTGATCAAACGGCGCTTTCGCACGATGTCCTATTTTCTCGACAAGGGCGCGAATGCGCGCGATGCATGAGTCATCATCAGGCTCGCGAAAGTCAACCGTGCCGCTGATCTGCGCGTGAACTTTCGCGCCGCCGAGCTCTTCTGCGGAAGTCTTTTGTCCAATCGCAGCTTGTACAAGAGCCGGTCCCGCTAGAAACAGCCCGCTGCCTTCGGTCATCAGTATGTGGTCGCACATCACCGGTAAATACGCACCGCCCGCAACGCACATTCCCATAATCGCGGTGATCTGAGGTATCCCCATGGCGGACATCACAGCATTATTACGAAACACGCGGCCAAAGTCGTCCGTATCGGGGAAAACGTCTTCCTGGAGAGGCAAAAAAACACCAGCAGAATCCACCAAGTAAATCGTCGGTATGCGATTATCGATCGCGATATTCTGCGCGCGAATCACTTTTTTCGCGGTCATCGGGAAAAACGCGCCGGCTTTGACCGTCGCGTCGTTGGCAATAATCATCACCTGCCGTCCAGCTACGCGGCCCAGCCCCGTAACCGTTCCCGCCGCGGGCGCGCCACCCCACTCCTCATACATCTCGTAGGCGGCGTAGAGGCCAATCTCGAAAAAGTGGCTTTTCGGATCGATAAGCTTGGCGATGCGTTCCCGCGCCGTCAGACGGCCTTTCTGGTGTTGTGACTCAATTGCCTTTGTACCGCCGCCTTGCCGGATCTGTTCTTCTTGATTCTTGATTTTCGTCAGGCGGTCTGCGATCGCGCGCTGATTCTTCTGAAAATCCGCGGAGCCTTTCTTAATCTGCGTTTCAATCAGCGAATTGGCCAACGCGAACCCTCGCAAACGGTCGCTCTCACCATGCGACCAGAAACTCCGCATTGTATCACCAGCCGACTGCTTTGACTTGTGCCGCGCGCATGCGGTGGCTCACCGCACAAAACTGCGAATGGTTTGTCACCGTCGCGCATCTCGGTAGCGCGTCACATCGCAACATGGAGCGCTTCGGTTTTCGACTTGCTTATACGCGCACAAAAGTGATGCGCAGTTGGGAGGAAATCAAATGAGGGAACGGCCTGCGTCAGGCTTTCTGCGCTTCTGCGAAGCGTTTGCGGATAAAGTCGACGATGTCCTGCGTAGATGTGCCGGGCAGGAAAACTTCCGCGATACCAACCTTTTTCAAGCTGGGAATATCGGCTTCCGGAATAATGCCGCCGATGAGCACGGTCACGTCCCCCATCCCTTTTTCGCGGAGCAGTTCCATTAATCGCGGACAAAGCGCATTGTGCGCACCGGACAGGATGGAAAGACCGATCACGTCCACATCTTCTTGCACCGCCGCCGCTGCGATCATCTCCGGAGTCTGCCGCAAGCCGGTGTAAATCACTTCCATTCCGGCGTCGCGCAACGCGCGCGCAATCACCTTCGCGCCGCGGTCATGCCCATCCAATCCCGGTTTCGCGATCAGAACTCGTATCTTTTTGTCGGTCATTGGCTCCGCAAGGATACTTCAATCGGCATCGATTTGTGTATCGGAGACTTGCATCGGCACGGAGGCGAAACGGAGGATCTCCTATGTGATGGCGACTTCTTCGTACGTTCCAAAAACATCGCGCAGCGCGTCGCAGATCTCGCCTAGGGTGGCATAGGCTTTCACTGCTTCGTAAATATGCGGCATCAGGTTTTCAGTTCCCTCGGCCGCCTTGCGCAGAGACTTCAACCGGCGATCGACCTCTCCAGCAGACCGATCCGCGCGCAGCTTGCGAAGGCGTTCCGCCTGCCGGTGCGCGACCGTCTCGTCGATCTGCAAAATCTCGAGTGGTTTTTCTTCAGCGATAAAATCATTCACGCCGACCACGATCTTTTCCTTCCGGTCGACGGATACCTGATAACGATACGCAGCTTCGGCGATTTCCCTCTGCGGATAAGAACGTTCAATCGCGTTGACCATCCCCCCCAGCGCATCGATCTTCTCGATGTAATCCCACGCGCCCTGTTCTACCTCGTTTGTGAGGCTCTCGACAAAGTAGCTGCCGCCGAGCGGGTCAACTGTGTTCGTCACGCCGCTTTCATGCGCGATGATTTGCTGTGTTCGCAATGCGATTGTCGCAGCAAATTCCGTCGGCAGCGCCCAGGCCTCGTCGAGCGAATTTGTGTGCAGGGATTGTGTGCCGCCCATCACCGCCGCAAGCGCTTGAAGCGCTGTGCGCACCACGTTGTTGTATGGTTGCTGCGCCGTCAGTGAGCATCCAGCAGTCTGCGTATGGAAGCGCAATGCCCAGGAACGAGGGCTTTTGGCGCCAAACCGCTCGTGCATCGTCTTGTGCCAGATGCGCCGCGCGGCGCGATACTTTGCGATCTCTTCGAAAAAGTCGCTGTGCGCGTTGAAGAAAAAGGAAAGATGCGGCGAGAAATCATCCACATCGAGCCCACGCCGTAGCGCCCATTCAACGTACTCAATCCCGTCGCGCAGCGTGAAGGCAAGCTCTTGAATCGCCGTCGAACCCGCCTCGCGAATGTGGTAGCCGCTAATGGAGATCACGTTGAATTTCGGCGTCTCTTTCGCGCCAAACTCGAACGTATCAATGACCAATCTCATCGACGGCCCGGGCGGATAGATATACTCCTTTTGCGCGATGTATTCTTTCAGTATGTCATTTTGCAGCGTGCCGGAAATTTTCTTCCAGTCCGCGCCTTGCTTTTCCGCCACGGCGAGGTACATCGCCCAGATCACGGCGGCCGGAGAATTGATCGTCATCGAAGTGCTGACGTCCGCCATCGGAATCTTGTCGAACAGCACTTCCATGTCCGCCAGCGAACTGATCGCGACTCCGCACTTTCCAACTTCACCTTCTGACAAAAGATGATCTGAGTCATATCCCATCAGCGTCGGTAGATCGAACGCCACGGACAATCCTGTTTGCCCCTGCGAAAGCAAGTAACGGAATCTCTGGTTCGTATCTTCCGCCGTCCCGAAGCCCGCAAACTGTCGCATCGTCCACAGGCGGCCGCGGTACATCGTCGAATGAATCCCTCGTGCATAAGGAGGCTGACCGGGGAAGCCCAAATCTTTTTCCGCAGACCATCCGGCTAAGTCAGCGGGTGTGTAAAGGCGCTGGATCGGATAATCGGAAATTGTAGTGAAGCGCTTCGCGCGCTCGGGGGATTTCTCGAGTGAGGGTTCGAGAACGCTCTTTTCCCATTTCGCTTCGTCAGCCGAAGGCTTGCGGTTCGGTCCCTGCTCGATGTTTGTAGTTACAGAGGAAAGATGGCTTTCCTTACCCATTTCGCCCGGCTCCTGGCCTATTCGAGCAGCCCGTCACGCATCGTTCAATCCTTCGTTCATTGTAGGGCAACGACGAAGAGCGAGCAAGCGCCTGCGCGCATGTTTCCTCAAACGAAAAGGCCCGGAGCGATTGCCCCGGGCCTATGCGAACTCCTCATCCTATTGGTTTGCTCGAATCCCAAACACATTCGGATCGGCCAATTGGCCGTTGATCGTGCCCGGGATCAGAGGTGCAACTGGAGTGAAATCAATTGGCATTTGCATGTTGTCTGCAATCGAAATGTTGTTCGCGCTCAGCGTACGGCCCAGCGCCTGATTGAAACTTACCAGCGCCGCCGCAAGATTCGTCTTCGCCTGTAGTTCATTTAGCTTCGCGGCATTCAGGTCGCGCGACTGCAGCACAACGTTGTATGTCGTCGAGGCGCCGAGATCGAACTTTTTCACCTCATCGTCATAAGTCTCTTGCGCGAGCTGCGTGGCTTTTACAGTCGCCACCACTTGCGCCGCATCTTGTTGCAACGCCGTGAGAGCCTGTCTGACGCCGACGACGATCGTGTTCTTGTCACGTTGCAGCGATACTTGTTGCTCTCGTTCTGTCAATTGTGCCTCAGCGTTGGCAGCCTGTGCCGATCGGTTCCTTAGTGGAAGGCTCAGGCTCAAACCTGCCTCATAAGTCGGGAATCGATTGTGAAATACATCGGAATAGGCTGTTCCCACGCCGTTTTGAGTCGTGCTGGTCGCGACTGTGCCATTCGGGTTTCCGACGAATGTAGGTACCCCGCCGGACAGAACAGGGTTTCCGTTTTGGTCGACGATAGGCTCAGCCAGAATCGGAGACGCCGTTCCATTTGGGGTGAAAACCGAGTTGGTAGCGACACCGGCAAGTCCAGTACTCGAATAGTTGCCAGACAGCGTCAGCGATGGCAGGAGCGAATTTCTCGTCGCTTTCACTTCAATACGGTCGTTATCCAGAGTCAGTTGGTCCGCCTTCAGTTCTGGGCGGTTCGTCCACGCCTCCTTTACGGCATCCGGTAGCGTGATATTCGGAACTTCTGATAATTGATCCAATGGGGTCGTTGGAACGATCTCGACGCCTTGCAAGCGAGAATCCATCGGATCCTTGGTGATTAGATTAAGAACGACAGTCTCCTGCTGCAGAGCAGTCGTCTGGGCGGCAATTAGAGCTTGATTGTCAGAGGCGATTTCCGATTCTGCCGTGACCACGTCGAGATGTGCGAGAGTCCCAATCTGAAGCTGCCGCACATCATCCTGATACAGTCTCTGCGAAACCGCGAGTGTTTGTTTCGCAACATCCACGGCCTGGCGATCGGCCACGAGAATCCAGTACTGTGTCTCCGCTTGTGTCACCTCCGTAATCACAGCTTCTTCGAACTGAAGCTTGCCGATTTTGCTCGTATTTTTCGCCTCCAAAATAAAGCGTATATTCGGCAGAAGACCGAATCCTTTCAGCAGTGGTTGCTGGATGCTAAGTGAAAGTGTGGATTGCACGGCCGGATTGAAGAAAGCTTCTTCGATAGGCGGAACCGAACTCCTCGTACTGTCGAGCATCGCGGTAAACGTAGTCCCGGTATGCAGCTCTTGAGAATAGCCCATATTGATCTGCGTTGCATGCGTCTGTATGGCGAAAAAATTGGGCGTCGTCGTGGAAATGCCGCTTGTGAGTAAATCGTTCACGGGTGTGACGCTGTCGGCGATCGTCGTACCCGCGAAGACAACTGGATCAAACGTGCCCCCTCCTCCACCGCCGATAACGAATTGGCCGAGAGGAGTTCCGCCGCCTTCAGCGTTCATCACCTGTGTTTGGTCAATCCAGGGGGTATACTCGGCCACCGTAATGTTGAGATCGTTCTGAAGGTCCAGCGCGATGGCATCCTGAAGGCCCAGTTCGAGTTTGCCGTCGTGGATCAGGCCATAAATCGTCGGCGTATTCGTCAGATCGGGTTGAGGCACAAAACGCCGCGTATAGGGCGCGAAAATATTCGGAAATGACCTTTTGCCTTGCGTATAGTCCTCTCCTTGCAAGAGGTTGGGGTAGGGAATCGAGCTCGGCGTTTGCGCACTGCTCGAGGTCTGTCCGCTCGTTTGGCTACCTTGCTGAGCCTGCCCTTGAGCGTAAGCAGGCATCCCCAGAGTCAGCCACGCCACAAGGTAAAGAGCAACGGCTACACGAATCAGCCTTCCAGTCATAATCGTTTTCTTCCTCTCCATCTGATTGAAAAAATGTGCTGAACACCCCAAGTGGATGAAACGTGCCGGAGCGATGATTTGTTTCACCTGATTCGATGCTAAGCGGCAGTCAATCGTATCCGCGCAATAGACGCTCAGTAGACGGAAGATTGAATTCGGCAGGTGTTCACAAACGCACGGCCACCCCAAATCGAACGCGTCAGACGCAAAGTCTAGCATTGATACACTACATTGACAACGATTCCCGCCTGCCCTAGGCTATCGAGCAGTTTTCGTAACGCGGAGGCGCCCCGAATGCGGCCGGACGAGGCCAAATCCATATTTGAGCGCGCTGGCGCCGTAAGGCACGGTCATTTTGAGCTGTCCAGTGGGCGTCACAGCGCGACCTATGTCCAGTGTGCTCTTGTGCTTCAGTACCCTGACTTGGCCGAGCGCTTGGGCCGCGCCTTGGCTGATAAGTTCCGCGAAGGCTCGATCGATTGCGTCGTTTCTCCCGCTCTGGGAGGCATTCTTGTAGGTCACGAGGTTGCCCGGGGACTTGGGATTCGGGCGATTTTTGTCGAAAGAGATTCCTCCGGGCGAATGGCTCTTCGTCGCGGGTTTACCTTGCAGCCAGCGGAGAAGGTGCTTGTAGTCGAAGATGTGTGGACTACTGGTGGCTCGACGCGTGAGACGATGAGCATTGTAGAACAGACGGGCGGCCGCGTTGTCGCCGCGGGTGCTCTGATTGACCGCAGCGGTGGACGACTCGAACTCGCAGTCCCCGCGCGTGCGCTTCTGGAAATCAACATACCGAGCTACGATCAGGTCGATTGTCCCCAGTGCCGCGCAGGCGAAGCAATTACCAAGCCCGGCAGTCATTTTGTTCGCTCCGAAGCCTGACCGCACTCACGAATCAAAAACTCCTTGCGCGTTTCCTCACTTAGGAAGATTATCTACGCTATACTTCTTGCGTGGCTCTACTTAGAGGGTAGGTGCTTCGCAACTTTCTTGAAGCCTCTGGATTAAGTGTTTCCGGCGTTATTCGAACGGATGATTTGGGCCTCCGTGCGTTTTCACTTGGGTCGGTTTTCTGTTTCTTGATAGGTGCTTTTGCGATGGCGATTGTCAGAATTCCTCAAATTGGCCGCACGTTCATTATGCCGGACGAGATCCAACGTCTTCTCGCAGAAATTGGCGTCGATTATGCCCGATGGGTGCCGCAAAACCGTGTATCCGCTTGGGCTCCAACTCGTCAGATTCTTGCCGCATATAAAGCTCAATTGAAAGAATACAAATCTCGGCGCGCCTTTGCCGCGTACGATATTGTCGACTTGTCTCCGGATACGCGCAGATTCGAGGCGATGCTCGGGCATTTCCGCCGGGAGCATTGGCATGACGAAGACGAAGCGCATTTCGTACTGGCGGCACGCGGCTTTTGCAATATTCATCCCGTCGATCGGCCCGTTGTCATGGTGGAGCTCGAGCCGGGGGATCTGCTTTCGGTGGGACCTGGTGTTCGCCACTGGTTCGATCTCTGCGCTGGCTGGCGCTTCCGCGCAATTCGTTTCATCGCTCGTTCGGATACGTCGCACTTCCACTATACGGAGAGCGGCATCGAAGACGACTTCAAACCCGTCTACATGGGGCTCGCCTGTTTTCCCTATAAGCGGCCAAAGCTGCGGATCCCGCGCACGATAAGTGCCGCCTAGCTTCTCCTTTGCCCCTGCGAGAACTGCGCCCTCATGCGATAATTTCCCGGCATGCGAAACATCAAGCTGACCCTTGCTTACGATGGCTCGGCGTTTCATGGCTGGCAAATTCAGCCCGGGCTCGCGACGATCCAAGGTTCGTTGACTGACGTCATCCGGAAAATCACTCAGGAGAATATTTCAGTCCACGGTGCCAGCCGTACGGACACAGGCGTCCACGCGCTAGGTCAGGTGGCCAGCTTCAGAACACAATCTGCCCTTGCTGTGGACGAAATGCAGCGAGCCTTCAATGCTTTGCTGCCGCCAACGATTCGTATCGTGGCGGCCGAAGAATTTGGCCCCGATTTCCACGCGCGCTGGCAGGCAGTCGAAAAAACGTATCACTATCGCATTTTTCGCGGAGCCGTACTCTCTCCCTTCGATTTTCGCCGTGTCTTGCACTATCCCTATCCGCTGGACGAGCAGGCGATGGCCCACGCGGCAAAGCATTTTGAAGGAGAGCACGATTTCACTTCCTTCGCGGCGTCTTCTGGGTCGGAAGATACCGACAAGGACCGCTCGCCAATACGCGAAATCCTTCGCTCGGAAATCGTACGAAAGCCAGAGCAAGAGGAGATCGTCTACGTGGTCACCGGCCGTTCCTTTCTGCGTTATATGGTCAGAAAAATCGTTGGCACGCTGTTGGATGTCGGCCGGGGCAAGCTGTGCCCGAGCGATATCCCAAATCTCTTTGATTTGCGCGACCGCTCGCGTTCTGGTCCAACGGCTCCTCCGGACGGTCTCTATCTAGTGTCGTTGAAGTACCCTGAGCCATGGAAAATCGGTTAGAATTCACATAACCATGAGCGCGCCGGCTCCATCTTTGCGCAAGAGCCCGATGCCATCGGCCGTTTTTGTTGAGTCCGTCGATCCCTCAACTGGTGAGGGCGTCGCACGATTCGAAGCGGTGCAGGTTTCGACGATCCCCGGCGTATTTTCTCGCGCACGCGAAGCCCAGAGTTCCTGGGCGGCACGTTCGCTTCCGGAGAGATGTGAATTACTTCGCCGATTTCAAGCCGAACTGTTTGATCGCCGTGAAGAGGTTGCCGAGGTCATCTGCCGCGAGACAGGGAAGCCGCGCGCCGAAGCCATTTTCGCTGAAATTATGTTTTCGCTCGATACCGCGAGCTTCCTCGTGCGCAACTCTCGCCGCTTCCTCAAACCGCAGCGAGTTCCACATCACAATTGGGCGCTCAAATCCAAGCGGGGTCGCCTTTACTATGAGCCGCTGGGCGTCGTCGCTCTGATCACCCCGTGGAATTATCCGTTCGCTATTCCAGTTGGCCAGGTTCTTCCGGCTCTTGCCGCCGGCAATGCCGTGCTCCTCAAACCCTCCGAATTGACTCCATGGACGGGTGCTCTTGTAGCGGAGCTCGCCGAACGTGCGGGCGCGCCGTCGGGTCTTGTTCAGGTCCTGCAAGGCGGAGGAGAAGTCACCGCTGCAATCATTGACGCCCGCCCTGACAAAGTTTTCTTCACCGGCAGCGTGGAAACTGGACGCAAGGTCGCTGAAGCTTGTGCTCGAAATCTAATTCCATCCGTTCTTGAGCTGGGTGGCAAGGATGCCATGATCGTCCTCGCGGACGCGAATATAGATAAGGCATCAAGCGCAGCCATTTGGGGTGGTTTCACAAACTGCGGCCAAGCCTGTCTGTCCGTCGAGCGCGTGTACGTCGAAGAGGCTGTGGCGGAGCGGTTCATTTCTCTGTGTGTGGAGAAAACCAAAAATCTGCGCGTGGGATCAAATGCGGACTCGGAAATAGACATCGGGCCCATGATCCGCAATAAGGAAATCGAGCGCGTCGAAGCTCAGTTGCTCGATGCTACCTCGCACGGCGCGAAAATTCTCATCGGCGGCTGCCGCATGCCAGAAAAAGGCCCGAATTTCTTCGCGCCGACGATTATCACAAGCGTTGACCACACGATGCGCTTGATGCGCGAAGAAACCTTTGGCCCCGTCGTCGCAATTCAGACTGTCGCTGGCGCGGATGAAGCGGTTCGCCTGGCAAACGACTCCGAATTTGGCCTCTCGGCGAGCGTCTGGACTCGGAATGCAAAGCGCGGCCGTGAAATTGCGTCGCGTCTCCGCGTAGGTTCTGTCATGGTCAACGACGTAGCCAGTTATTACAGCATCACCGAAGCTCCTCATGGCGGATGCGGAGCAAGTGGTTGGGGCCGCGTCCACTCGCGCCTCGGCTTGCTTGAGATGACTAATGTCAAATACATCGACGAAGAGTTGCTGCCGCATTTCGCGAAGCCGTGGTGGTATGGTTATCGGGACGGCGTTGCGCAGGCCGCGGATCGTTTCACTGAAATGCTTTTTGCGCCAGACCGGAAGCGCCGCTGGAAGGCTCTGGCGAGTGACCCTCGCTCTCTCAGACCTCTCATCAAAAAAAGTGGCGCTTCAAAATCCCCACAGACAGGAACGGGATCAAAGTGAATCACAGTGATTTAATTTATGACTGGAATACTGTCGAAGGCCGCGACATTCCTGCCGGGCGCAAGGTCATGCTCGACGACGAAACGCTCCGCGATGGCCTGCAAAACCCATCCGTGCGCGACCCTAGCACTCCGGAAAAAATTCGTATCCTGCATTTGATGGAAGATCTCGGCATCGATACAGTGAACATCGGTCTTCCGGGCGCAGGTCCGCGCGCGTATGCCGACACGGAAGCCCTGGCGAGAGAAATCGCCTCCTGCCGAATGCGAATTCGGCCCAATTGCGCTGCGCGCACGCACAAGAACGACATTCATCCTATCGCGGAGATTTCTCAGAAAGTCGGCATACCCATCGAAGCTGCCACCTTTCTCGGTTCGAGCCCCATTCGCCGCCTGGTAGAAGACTGGACGGTGGACCATCTCCAACGCACTACCGAAGACGCGGTGAAGTTCGCCGTGTCCGAGGGCCTTCCCGTCATGTATGTCACGGAAGACACGACGCGCGCCGACCCAGAGACGGTCAAGACGCTTTATTCAACAGCGATTCGCTGTGGCGCGCGTTCAATTGTATTGTGCGACACGGTTGGCCATGCCGAACCTCGCGGCGCATTCAATCTCGTGAAGTTTGCAATCGACGAAGTTGTGCGACCGTCCGGCGAGAAAATTCGTGTCGACTGGCACGGCCATAATGACCGCGGCCTTTCCATCGCCAACTCTCTCGCGGCACTGGCTGCCGGCGCAGATCAAGTTCACGGCGCCGCCAATTCGCTTGGTGAGCGTGTGGGCAATACGCCCATGGAACTGATGTTGGTCAACCTTCGCCTGATGGGTTTGATCGATCGGGATCTCTCGAAGCTCAAGGAATACTCGGAAACTGTCGCGCGCGCGACGCGCACAGTGGTTCCGCCAAATTATCCCGTTGTTGGTCGCGACGCTTTTCGCACGGCCACAGGAGTTCACGCCGCCGCGATCATCAAGGCGTATCGCAAGAACGATGTTGTCTTGGCCGATTCCGTTTATAGCGGCGTGCCCGCGCATCTCTTTGGACTCGAACAGGTAATTGAAATTGGGCCGTTGAGCGGACGCTCGAACGTGACTTTCTGGCTCGAGAAGCACGGCATTGCCGCCACCGATGAACTTGTCGACCGTATCTTTCAGGCAGCCAAGCAAGCCGAGCGCATTATGACGGACGAGGAACTTCTCGCTTTGTGTGGCTCGCTAGCGCAGCAAAAAACTTCCGTGAAAACTTAATTTGCAGTCCTCGCGAAATTCGCGCATCGTTCACTCATCAAGAAAACTTCGTTTCATTAAATCCGTGAAAGTTTTTCCTCTGTTCGGTATCCTGTTGGCCATGGCAACGCTGACTGCGCGCCCCGCAAATCCCGTTGACGCTCTCGCTCAGGACAAACGCGTCGCCCGTGCTTTGGCTTGGCTCGACAGCAATGCCGATTGGGTCACCGATCAACAGGTCGCCATTACGGAAATTCCTGCCCCTGAGTTCCACGAGCAGGAGCGCGGCGTGTTTTTGGCCAAGCTGTTTCGCACCAACGGTCTCGACGTGCATACGGACTCCGTCGGGAACGTCATTGGGGAGCTCGCTGGTTCGCGCGGCGAGGAAGTGATTGTTCTCATCGCGCATCTCGATACGGTTTTTCCGGCTGGCACCGACGTGCGCGTGAAGCGCTTGAAAGGTCGTCTTGAAGCTCCAGGAATTTCCGATGACGGCGCCGGCCTTGCTTCAATGGTCGGCGTTGCGCGCGCAATTGACCAGGCGCATCTCAAGCCCCAGGCATCGGTTCTCTTTGTCGCCGGCGTCGGCGAGGAAGGCGAGGGCAATCTTCGCGGGATTCGCGCGCTGATGGACGAATATAAAGGCCGCGTCCGCGCTGTGATTGCTCTTGACGGCGCCGCGACAGATTACGTCACGACAATCGGTCTTGCCTCTCGCCGTCTCGACATTCAAGTCACCGGTCCAGGCGGGCACAGCTGGTCGGATTTCGGTTCACCGAATCCGATTGCCGCTCTCGCGAGGGGAATCGTCCAGTTTTCCACCACACCGGTTCCCGAGGAGCCGCGCACCACTTTCAATTTCGGCGTGATGGAAGGCGGCAACTCCGTAAATTCGATCCCTGCCGAAGCCAGCGTGAAGGTCGACTTGCGTTCGGAGGACGACGCAGAACTTTTGCGCTTGGAAAGCGAGATTCGCAAATCATTTGCCAGTGCCGTGGATCAGGAAATGGCCGCGGCAGTTCCGGGAAGCGAAAGCTTGAAATTGAAGATTAGCGTGATTGGCATCCGTCCGGGAGGAAAATTGCCCGCGGATTCGCCTCTTCTTGCGGCAATCGAAAATGCCGATCGCTATCTCGGCAATCGTTCGCGCCTCGAGCGTTCCTCCACGGATGCAAATCTTCCTTTGTCTCTTGGCATTCCTGCCATCGCGATTGGCGGCGGCGGGCAGGGCGGAGGTTCGCATTCGCTCGAGGAGTGGTATGATCCCGCTGGTCGAGAACTAGGCTTAAAGCGCGTCTTGTTGACGCTACTCGGTGTAGCAGGGGTCCAGGTTTGAACTTGCCGTCTTTCTCCGCCAATGGCGCAACCTGATCTGCCCAGCTCGATTGCCTTGCCTCGTGAGATGACTGGAAAGCCCAAGCGCGTCCCCCTACAATACCCGCTGTGAAGTCTCGCCGCATTCAGGCTGATCTCGCCCTCGCGCTCTGCGCGCTCATCTGGGGCGCAACGTTCGTTGTCGTCAAGGACGCCCTCGCCTCTGCCTCCGTTTTTGTTTTCAACGCTCTGCGGTTTTCTCTCGCCGCCGCGGTGATGGCCGCAGTTTACTGGCGCGCGCTGCGCAAAATGGATCGCGCAACGTTCTTTGCCGGCGCGCTGATTGGCTGCTTTATGTTTGGTGGGTACACATTCCAAACTCTCGGCCTCAAATTCACCAGCCCTTCGAAGGCCGCTTTCATCACCGGCGCAAGCGTCGTGATGGTTCCCGTATTGCTTGCGATCTTCTGGAGCCGTCATGTCAATCGCTGGGTCTGGGCCGGCGCGCTGGCCGCCCTTATGGGCCTCTACTACCTCACCGTCCCGCGTTCCGGTCTCGGCGGACTAAACGTCGGAGACCTCTTGGTCCTCGGCTGTGCCGTGATGTTCGCGCTTCACATCATCATGGTTGGCCGCTATAGCCCGCGGTACTCTGTCGCCGCGCTCAGTTTCCTGCAAGTCGCCATGACGGCCGTGCTCACTTGTCTCTGCCTTCCCATTCTACGGACCACGCAATGGGAGCCGCTGCGCCTTCACTGGACGCCAAGCTTGATTTCCGCCGTCCTGATCACCGCCGTCGGCGCCACGGCGCTCTGCTTTTCTTTGCAGGTCTGGGCGCAGCAATATACGACGCCTACGCATACAGCCATTCTCATCAGTCTCGAGCCCGTTTTCGCCGCTCTAACATCAGTCTTTATCGCGCACGAAATCATTTCCCGCCGCGTACTCACTGGTGCTGCCCTCGTATTTATCGGGATTCTGCTCGCGGAACTGAAAGGTCCAGCGCAATCTGCCGCGGATTCGCCAGGGCCAGTATCGGAAACTTCGTTTTCCTAGTGAGCCGTGCGCAGATCCAGCGGGTGGGGAAGTTCCACATCGAGAAAAACATTTTCCTTCGTGAGTTGAAACTGAATGCGTTCAGCCGGCCCAATGTCGCGCATGTCCCAATCAGTGCTCGAGAGCGCGTTTTGGGTGGCCTCCGGATTGGGACTCTCAAGCCGCTTGCCGTGGTTCTGCAGTTCCGTTGGCGCGATTTCGTAAACCTGCTTTATTTTTGCGTCGACAATCAAGCAGCGGTTGTCAATTTGCACCAGCACGCGGTTCTTGTCTTTTTCGTCCTGATAGACGTTCCAGGATTTCGGCGGCTTGCGTCCGGTAATTTTCAGGATTGCCTCGGCGATGGGCTTCCAGATGATCTTGTCCGTCACGCGCGCTCGCGCATAAGGGATGACGCTTGCCGTGGTCGCGATCAGCGCGGCCAGCGCCGCCGCAGTCCTCCATAGTTTGCCGTGGTGTGAGCTGAGTTTCATCAGTAGTTGCTCGTTTCCCGTTTTCGCCCCGTGTAATCAATATAGACTGTTTTCAGCTCCGTGTAAAAATCCAGCGCCACGTGCCCGACCTCACGCTGGCCAATCCCCGTATCTTTCATCCCGCCAAACGGCAAGTGTGCCTCGCCGCCGACCGTCGGAGAATTGATATGCGTGATCCCCGTCTCGATCCTGTCGATGAATTCGAAGATGCTCGACGCGTCGCTCGTGTAGATCGCGCTCGTCAACCCATACCGTACAGAATTCGCAGCTTCTATCGCTTCGTCAAGATTCTTCACGCGAATGACACTGAGCACCGGACCAAATATCTCTTCCTGTGCAATTCGGTTTTGCGTGCCAACGTGATCGAAAATGGTCGGCGCCACATAATATCCCTTGTCGTAATCGCCGGCTGTCAGCCGGTGGCCGCCAACCATTAATTTCCCTTCTTGTTTTCCGATTTCGATGTATTTCAGTACCGCGTTCATCTGCGTCTCATCGACGCACGGCCCCATTTCGGTCCCGAGATCAAGCCCATTGCCGACCTTGAAATTCTGAGCTCTTTCCACAAGCCTGCCCACGAATTCATCTGCAACGCTCTCTTCGATCACCACTCGGCTCGTCGCCGTGCATCGTTGGCCCGTTGACGCAAAGGCTCCAAAGAGCACAGATTCTGTCGCGAGGGCTAGATCCGCGTCAGCCAGCACGACTACGGCGTTCTTCCCGCCCATTTCGCATTGCACCTTCTGCATGCGCCGCGCCCCGTTCGCATAAATCTGGCACCCGACCTCCGTTGAACCGGTGAACGAAATCGCGCGGACATCCTTGCTCTGAATAAGCTCGTCACCGGCTTCCTCGCCTGCGCCCAGCACCAAATTCAGCACGCCGCCCGGAAGCCCGGCCTCCTCGAAAATCTCCGCCATCCGAATCGCGCACAGTGGCGTTAGCTCCGCCGGCTTCAGCACACACGTATTTCCGGCGACGAGCGCCGGCGCGACCTTCCAGATGGGTATACAAAGCGGAAAATTCCACGGCGTGATTGCGCCCACAACGCCGAGAGGCGCCTTCATCGTGTAACAAAAATTCTTCGGCAGTTCGCTCGGAAAACTTTCGCCCGTCAGCCGTCGCGCCTCGCCCGCCATGAATTCCAGAATGTTGATGCTGCGCTGCACTTCACCGAGAGAGTCCTTCAGCGCCTTGCCTTCCTCGCGTGTCAACAGGCGCGCGAGTTCCTCTTTTTCCTCTTCCATCATGCGAACTGCGCGAAAGAGGACTTCGCCTCGAACTGGCGCCGGTGTGTCTCTCCAGGCAGAGAAGGCAGCCTTCGCCGCCGCGATCGCCTCGCGCATCTCCTCGCGCGTCGAAAGAGGCACGCGCGCAACGATTTCGTCTGTATCCGCCGGGTTGCGTCGCTCAAGAATCTTCGCCGGTTTGGATTCGACCCATTTCCCGCCGATGAAGTTCCTGCAAACCCCCGCGCTTTTCACCGCCGTCGCCATCATCGATCCCTGTCCCTATCATTGTGTTTGTGATTCCTGCGCATATAAAACGGGATCAGAGCAAGAATCACAAGCCAAAGGATAAGTTCGTTTCGATATATCCAACCGTACATGGTTGAGCGATATGCCCAATACCGCTCGGCTGCGTGAACGACTGCGATGACAGCTAGCGGTGCAAGTATGCAAATAGCTAGGACCTTGAGCTTCGGCATCCATCCATAGCTGATGCCGAATAGGTTCAAGCACACGCCCGCCCATACAAGGTAAATCGTTTCAGCCTTTTCGCCTGCATGCACGCTGAGCCAAAATAACCACCATCCACAAAGAATGAGTAAGAGTCCCACGACCCAGCGGCAGACCAAACTAAATCGCTCGAGACGTCGAAATTGAGTACCCATTTAACTTACGCACGCACCTCACTAAGTGACTTATCCAGCAGTCGAATCCCTTCATCCACATCCGCTTTCGAGATATTCATCGGCGGCGCCATGCGAATCACGTTTCCATAGAGCCCGCCTTTGCCGATGAGCAGCCCATTGTCTCTGGCGCGTTCGATCAGTTGACCTGTCGCCTCGGCGGCTGGCTCTTTCGTCGCGCGATCCTTGACCAACTCGATCGCCTGCATCATCCCCATCCCGCGCACGTCACCGATCAGCGCATGTTTCTCTTTTAGTTCTTCCAGCCGTTGTCGGAAGTATCCGCCCACGACGTGCGTGTTCTCCCTCAGGTTCTCTTCTTCAATCACTTCAATCACGGCTCGCGCCGCAACGGACGTCACTGGATTGCCACCGAACGTCGAAATCGTCAGTCCCTGAAATTTGTCAGCCAATTCGCTCGTCGTAATCGTCGCTCCCACGGGCACGCCATTCCCCAGGCTTTTTGCGCACGTGATGATGTCCGGCGTCACTTCCCATTGCTCGATCCCAAACCACTTCTTGCCCGTGCGTCCAAACCCCGTCTGCACCTCGTCGGAAACGAAAAGCCCGCCATAATTCTTCACAATCCGGTAAACGATTTTGAAATATTCCAGCGGCGGCGTGATAAACCCTCCCACGCCTTGAATTGGCTCGGCGATAAAGGCGGCGATGCGCCCGCTCGTCGCCGTTTGGATCAGGTTTTCGACATCATTTGCGCACGCCACGCCGCAATCCGGGTACGTCAGGTGCAGTGGACACCGGTAACAATAGGGATTCACGGCGTGCGCCACTCCGACGCTGATGACGCCGGCTTTTCGCCACGCCGCCTGCGCTGTCACACCTTTGGCCAGTGCCGACCCACCCGCGTACGCATGCCGCAGCGCCACAACGTCGTAGCTTTCGCTCGACATCCGCGCTAGTAAAATTGCCGCTTCGTTCGCTTCCGTGCCTGAATTTGTGAAGAAACTCTTCTGCAGTTTGCCTGGCGTAATTTCGGTCAGCTTTTCGGCGAGATTCACAATCGCTTCATTCGGAAAGAGCGTCGAGGTGTGCTGCAGCTTGTCGACTTGGGCCTTGATCTTCGACGTGACCTTGGGATTGCAGTGCCCCACGCCAATGGTCACAATGCCGCCGAAGAAATCTAGGTACTTCCGGCCCTCGATGTCCCACAGATATTGCATCGACGCGTGGTCCGCGACGAGCGGCCGCTTGTAATAATTCGTCACCGCTGGCCACAGGAATTCCTTGTGCTTGCGCAGGATCTCTTCGCTCTTTGCATTCTCTGTTATCAATTTGGCCGGAGTTGTCATACGCAGCTCTTTCCCGGAGCAAAATTCGCTCGTCTTTCAATAATCGCAAAGAGTCTAATCCTGTCGTTCGCGTGCGGCAATAGCGGCTGGCGACGAGCTATAGTATCTTTTGAATTGGTTGTCGCTGTTGCGCGAGGCGCGGGGTTATGTCTAGGATTCGCGTTGAATGCTATGCGGGATACCGCGCCGACGAGCGACCTTTGCGTTTTTTTCTGGGCGACCGCACCTATTTCGTCAACCGCCTTGACGACAAATGGTATTCCCCCGGCGCTGCGTATTTCCGCGTCGTCGCCGACGATGGCAACACGTATGTCCTGCGCCATGACGACACCGGCGACACTTGGACCGTAGAAGCCTTCCGCGCGACAGGCAGCAAACAATAGAGATAATTTGCGCGCGTTCTAATTGTGGGGCGATTCTTGCCGCGACGATTCCGCAATCAAGCTGCGCAGCACAAAAAGGCAATTCGCAGGCCGCTCCGAAAGTCGTCGCATGAAGTAAGGGCACCACTGGCTGCCAAAAGGAATGTATACGCGCAACGGTTGCCCGGCCGCATGAATTTGCTCCTGCAAATCGCGTCGAATCCCGTAGAGCATCTCGAATTCATATCGATTCGTGGGAAAACCCAGTCGCCGCACGGCATCTTGCACATGCGCAACCATCATCGGATCGTGCGTCGCGAAGATCGGCGAAAAATCGCCGGCCAGCAGCCGGTCAATCAATCTGTGATAACTGGCATCGACGTCCTTCTTGCCCTGATACGCGATTTTCGCCGGCTCTCGGTACGCTCCCTTGACCAGCCGTAACTTCGGGCGAAATCGCGCCAGCCGTTCAAGATCTTTCTCCGTGCGAAACAGGTACGCCTGAATCGCCATCCCGGCATTGTCGAATCGCTCGCAGACTGATTCGAAAATCTCAATCGTAACGTCCGTCAGTGCCGATCCCTCCATATCCATTTCAACGGTCAAGCCCAGTTCCTTTGCCGTCCGCGCAATTTCCATCGTTAGCGACTCACACATCTCACGGCTCTGCTCCAGTCCAAGCTGCGTCAGCTTGATCGAAATGTTTCCGTCGATATGCCTCGCCGAAAGTTCTCGCAGCATGGTGATATAACTGTCTCGCGCCGCGTGTGCTTCCTCCGGCGTCTTCACGCTTTCGCCCAGTTGATTCAGACTGATTTTCCGTCCTGTCCGGCAAATTTCCTCTGCGACCCCAAGCGCTTCCGCCAAAGTCTCGCCGGGCACAAATCTCCGCGCAAACCCGCTCTTCATCCCACGCCGCGCGATGGCCTGCGTCACCGCGGGTTTCTTCGACAGCCAGAAAATCAGTTCGCGGACCAATTCGTCCTCGCTCGCAAATCGGCTTCTTATATACGGCACCGCGCCTTTGCGGTCAACGCTGTATCCGTGTCCGAGGGCAAAGAACTCGCCGAAGAGACAAGGGTATTGCCGCCTTCGCGTAGTACTAGTGGCTATCCACAACTTTCTTCATATCGCAGGGTTAGAATTCAATGAGCGACTCAGGAGACAAACTTTGCGAATTTCCTTGTATTCCCGGCTTTTTCGGTTGCCTGGCCGAAGAAAGTCCCGCCAATTGTCTCAATCGCATTCACGCGAGCGCATTGACGCGACTGCATCGGTGCTGCTCTGCGTCACCGTCGTTTTTTGTCTGT